>CAZYKQ010000006.1:0-36654 GCA_964648235.1 uncultured Christensenella sp.
GAGGGCGGGCATACGGTTGGTTCCGGCGCTGTCGCCAGGGTTATCGAAGAATAATCAAGCAGGCCCCGGGCAGGGAAAAACCCTTGCGCCGGGAGCCTTTATACCATTCAGAAAAGAGGTGCTCAAGAATGGCAGCTAAGGACGCGAGAGCGAACATTGTCCTTGCTTGCACCGATTGCAAGCAACGCAACTACACGACCAAGAAGAACAAAAAGAACACCCCCGACCGCATCGAACTGAGCAAGTTCTGCCCCTTCTGCAGGAAGCATACGGATCACCGCGAAACGAGGTAAGCAGCATGTCTGAAAAGAAGAAGAACAATGCGAAAGCAGTGGAGAAGCTGAACTTTTTTCAAAAGATCGTTCGATTTTTCGCTACGCTGCCGGCCCGCATTGCGCGCCCCTTCAAGAACATGTGGCGCGAGCTGAAGAAGGTGACCTGGCCCACTCGCAAGGACCTTCTGAACTACACGCTGATTGTTTTGGCGTTCATGGTGTTCATGGGCGTCGTCATCGGCCTGCTTGACATGGGTTCAAGCAAACTAATCAGCCTGATGGTTGGCTGATACGGCAAGGCAATAGGAGAAGCATTCATGCCTCAACAGGAAAACACAGGGACGCAAAGCGCTCAATGGTACGTCGTTCATACTTATTCCGGCTATGAGAATAAGGTGAAGGATAACCTTGAGAAGGCGGCTGAAAACAACCGCATGCAACATCTGATTCAAGAGGTTGCTGTTCCGGTTGAAGAGGTTGCCGAGATCAAGAACGGCAAGCGTGTCATTACACAGCACAAAACCTTTCCGGGTTATGTGCTTGTCAAAATGATTATTACCAGCGAATCCTGGTATGTCGTCCGAAATACACGCGGTGTGACAGGCTTTGTCGGCCCCGAAAGCAAGCCGGTCGCCCTGACGGATGAAGAGGTTGAGCTTATGCTCAACAGTCGCCCGCAGGCTGAAGCCTGTAAGCTTGTTATAGGCGAGGAGATCCGTATTCTATCAGGTCCGCTTGAGAATTTCACGGGAATCATTGAAGCCATTGATTTGATGCGTTCCAAGCTTCAGGTAAAGGTCAAGATGTTCCTTGGGCGTGAGATGCAGGTTGAGATCGATATCGACCAGGCAGAGAAGTTATAAGAGGCAATCGCCTCTTCCCCGAGTGGGAGGCGCGTAAAGCGCCGACATGACCACATTGATTAGGAGGTGCCATTCAACATGGCCAAGAAAGTTTCAGCATATATCAAGCTTCAGGTGAACGCGGCGAAAGCTACGCCCGCGCCCCCGATCGGCCCGGCGCTGGGCCAACACGGTGTGAATATCCCCGGATTCTGCAAGGAGTTTAACGAGCGTACGGCAAAGCAGGCTGGCCTGGTCATTCCGGTCGTTATCACCGTATACTCTGACCGTTCCTTTACCTTCATTACGAAGACGCCTCCTGTGCCGGTGCTGATCAAAAAGGCTCTTGGCATTGATTCTGCCAGTGATAAGCCCAACAAAACCAAGGTTGGCAAACTGACCAAGGAGCAGGTGCGTGAAATTGCCACCACTAAAATGCCTGATATCAACGCAGCCGGTATTGAAGCGGCCATGAGCATGGTGGCCGGCACTGCCCGCAGCATGGGCGTTACCGTCGAAGAGTAAGAAGGATATTGTGGGAGGACTTAGTGCCGTTACCACCACAAGGAGGAAAGAAGCATGAAACACGGAAAAAAATATTTGGACTCCAAGAAGCTGATTGAGTCCAACAAGCTCTATGATCCGGCGGAAGCCATTGCGCTGGTCAAACAGACCGGTAAAGCAAAGTTTGATGAAACCGTCGAACTCTCCATTCGCCTTGGCGTCGACCCCCGCCACGCCGACCAGCAGGTTCGCGGTACGGTTGTTTTGCCTCACGGTACCGGTAAGATGGTACGCGTCCTGGTTTTTGCCAAAGGCGATAAGGCTGAAGAAGCCCGTGCTGCCGGCGCTGAGTATGTCGGTGAAGCAGAGTTGGCTGATAAGATCAAAAACGAGAACTGGTTTGATTTCGACGTTGCTGTCGCTACCCCTGACATGATGGGCGTAGTCGGCCGGATCGGTCGCATCCTGGGCCCCAAGGGCTTGATGCCTAACCCCAAATCCGGTACAGTAACCGCCGACGTGGCCAAGGCTATCGAAGAGATCAAAGGCGGTAAGGTTGAGTATCGCGTTGACAAGACCGCCATCGCTCACGTGCCGATCGGCAAGGTGAGCTTTGAGGAAGAAAAGCTGGTCGAGAACCTGTCCGTTCTGATGGAAGCTGTTGTTAAGGCAAAGCCCAGCAGCGCCAAGGGAACCTACTTGAAGAGCCTCTACCTGTCGACCACCATGGGCCCCTCAGTTCGTTTAAACAGCACCAAATTCTGATTCGAGTACCTTACGATACAGCCCCCAGTCATGTTGACCGGGGGCTGTATATTTAGATATAACCTAAATATAGAACCTGCTGTGTCTAATCAGCGTATTTCAGCATGCGCCAAAGCGTACTTCGGCTGATACCCAGCCGATCAGCGGTTTTCTGACGATTGTTGCCCTCCTCTTTCAAAACAGTCTGGACGATACGGGCATTGATGTCTGCCAGGGTACCGGACAGCGGTTCATTGAACACCCCATTTACACCCAAGAGGGATTGCTCTTCCGCCAGTGCCGCTTCAATGGTGTCTGCCGATAGAATGGATCCGGACGATCCCAGCAGGCATTGGCGCAGCAAGCGGCGCAACTGGGTGTGGTTGCCTGGCCAACCGTAACTCGCAAGCAGTTGAGAGGCTTCCTGCTCAAAACCGATGACCTGCTTTCCATGGGTTATGTTCAGATCGCTTAGATATAAACCCGCAAGGCTTAAAATATCTTCCGGACGTTCACGCAGCGGAGGAATCCGCAGGGTGAGGCAGTCCAGTTCCGTAAAAAAGTGGGAAGTCGCAGAGGAGGGATCAAGCGGATCGCTGAGATGGAAGATCAGCCGGTTTCGTTTGAGCAATGAAGCGTTTTGCGCATATTGAATAAACTGCTGACGGGTAGCCTCGCTTAAAAAGGAAAAGTCTTTCAGGCACAGGGTTATTCGGGCTTCATAAAAGGGAGAGTCCTCGTTGTCAAGCATTCCGATGAAGGATTTTTCGTCGATCAGGGCGCAGTCAATAACGGTTAAAGGGTGGGCGTTCATAGGACTTTGCCGGTATAGTTCGCTTAATACGGCATGAAAAGGTGTACCCGTTTCGGCGACCAGGATAACCGGCAACGACGAGCGGCTGAGGGCTTGCGCTGATTCCATCACCCGGGCCATCTGACCAACGTTATCAATAGGAAGAGTGCTCATATCTTCGCTCTTGAGATCGAGCATGTGATAGTATTCAACCATACCGGCTTTAAGATTGGGGAGACTGATCCGTCTGCGAATGTAAAACACAGCACACTCACCAAAGGCTTGAAGTGATTTTTGCCCTGTTATTTCAAATAAACAACCCTTTGACCTGCGCGTGATATGAAATTCCCCATCTCTTAAAACTGATGGAATATACTCATACAAAGAACGAAAGAGGCGCTGATACTCCAGCTGATCCTGAAGAAGATTGGAGAATATCATTTTTTTATTGGCATCAAAGGCAATGACGCTTAATTCGCTCTTTTCCAAAATATCACGGAAAAGAAGATTTTGAGAAACAGAGGCGTCCATCACGCCTTTGATGCGAACGGCTTGAGCCAGGGCTTCCCGAACGCTTTCTCTGCCTGAAGCGATCAAGATACTATTCATATGATTCTTTTTAGCCGTTGCAGTGGCAATCGCGTCGCCGACAATCAGCTTCACGCCTGATTCAGCCAGCCTGATGATAACCTTATCTGCCTCATCGCGATTGTGCAGTGTCACTACTTCGATTTTCTGTGCGGTCAGATCAAACAGTTTTCGCGCTGTGTGGGTGATGCTTTTAAACCCGACAACCGCAAAACGATCGGGAATGTTCTGTGCCATACGAATGAAGCGCAGCAAGTCAAACACTGATGGCGATACATCCACTACCGGTAGTGTGACTGATTTTTCAATCAGCGTAGCCGTCCCGCCGCGTGAGAGAATCACGTCATATCCCGAGTTTTCTAGGGCTGCCGCAATGGCAGCCCCATCGGCCAGGTCACCGACATAAACATCCATCTTAATATCCGAGCGCGCGGCAACCTCTGTCAATAAAACTTCCTTCAGGCCCTCATAAGGAGCGATTGCCAGTATTTTTATCTTTTTCATATTCCACCTCAAATGTTTAAAATTGAAACATATTATTGTTTATAACGAGTATATCACATCGTGATGTACACTGAAAATAGGAAAATAATGAAAAATAAATAAAAATGTTTCAAATTAAGACATTTATGCAGACGATTGTCCTTTACAGCCCAAGACCTTATTTATACAATCATACACGAAGAGTGGATTCGAACTTTTTGATTGGATGAGGAGTGCGGGGATGAAGCTGTTTGTGCTGGCGGATGATATGACCGGAACGCTGGATACGGCCATTAAATTTGTGGACGCCGGCTTGAAGACCCGGGCGGCAATTGACAGTAGCTATGATTTCACCCATGAGGATGCGGATGTGCTGGTCATGAATACAGCAACACGTCATCTGAGTGCTGAAGAGGCCTATCAAAGAGTTTTCACATTGACAAAAAAGGCTGCTGAAACAGGGGTTGAGCATCTGTACAAAAAGGTAGATTCCTCCCTGCGTGGCAACATCGGAGCTGAGTTGAGCGCCATGTTGGAGGCTTCGGGGGAAAAGAGTCTATCTTTTATCCCGGCGTTTCCTTCTATGGGCAGGGTTACAAGAGAGGGCATCCACTATGTAGATGGTCTGCCCGTTGATCAAAGTGTTTTCGGCAGCGACCCTTTTGAATCAGTTACGGCTTCCTATATTCCTGACATTATCGCAAAACAGAGCAAAGTACCTGCCGCTGTTTTCCGTTTTCCTGAGCAGGCGGCCGGAGAAGGCATTCATGTTTATGATTGCACAACAGATGAGGAAATGAATCTTCTTGCGTCTGGGCTTGCGCTTACGGGAGGCCTTCGTGTCGTTGCCGGTTGCGCGGGTTTCGCTCAGGTTCTGTCCGGGCATCTGGGGCTTGAAAGCACAAGCGCGTCGCGGCACATGCCGGCAGAGCGGCTGTTGGTGTTGTGCGGCAGTGTCAATCCGATTACACGTAAGCAGATTCAAAAGGCCGCTCAAGAGGGCTTTCGTGAGCTTTTGCTTGAAGATGCTGGTTTGCCCGGCGGAGTGGGTGTACACGAGTTTCAATTGGCTCGGGACTTGTGGCAAAAAGGCAGCCCCATGATGATTGTGACCAGCGACAGTGGATTACCGGAAGGTGAGGCACTGTCAAAGGCACGTCAGGATGTGGCGGATAATCTGGGAAACCTCCTGGCCAAGCTGTTGGACAATGGGCTAAGGGCCACACTTTTGATTACAGGAGGCGATACGCTGCTGGCGGTTTTAAAGCGGCTGGGCATAGAGTCTCTTAAACCACTTTATGAAATTGCGCCAGGAGCAGTCTACTCGGTCTTCAATTATCAAGGAAGACAGTATGATTTGATTTCCAAAGCGGGCGGCTTTGGGAGTGAGACATTTTTTACCGATATGAATCAGCGACTTTTTGTGCAGGAAGGGGAGAAAGTATGATGACACTGAGGATGCCTCAGGCTGTTTATTTGGGGGCAACGGAAGAAGCAGCGGCAAATATTGTGGGCGGGTTTAAACGCGCGGCACTTTTCACGGATAAGATGATTCGTCAAGCAGGCCTGACGGATGCAATGGAGAGAGCGCTTGATAAAGCAGGGATTAGCTTGACAGTACTCGACGGGCTGCCCGCCGAGCCTACCGTTCACGAAGCAGCGGAGGCCGTGAAGCGCTTTCGTGAGATAGGCGCTGATCTGATTGTCGCCATCGGTGGCGGCAGTGTCATGGATATGGCAAAGCTGGCAAGTATTTTGGATACAGACAACTACACTGTCTATGACTTGCTGGAGAATCCTGCTCTTGCAAAGAAGACTGTTTTTACTTTGATGATACCGACGACTGCTGGTACAGGCGCGGAAGCGACACCAAACGCTATTGTAACGGTACCGGAGCAAGCTTTGAAGATTGGCATTGTCAATGCTTCCATGATCCCCGATGCGGTCATCCTGGACGCTGAAATGATCCGCAAACTGCCCCGGCATATTGCGGCCTCGACAGGCATTGATGCCTTGGCACATGCCATTGAGTGTTTCACATCCAACAAGGCGACACCTTTGAGCAATATGTACGCGCTGGAGGCTTTCAGGCTGATTGAGGCAAACATTGAATCGGCCTGTGAGGCAGGGGAACCCGATATGGTCGCAAAAGAAAACATGCTTTTTGCCTCTTTTTTGGCAGGTGTCGCCATTACAGCCTCCGGCACGACGGGGGTGCACGCTTTGTCTTATCCCTTGGGCGGCCGGTACCGAATTGCGCACGGCATATCCAATGCCATCTTGCTGATGCCCGTTATGCATTTTAATGAAAGCGCCTGCAGATCAGAATTCGCTGTGGTTTATGACCGCGTGCGCCCTCAAGGTGATCGGAAAACAGAGGAAGAAAAATCGGCTTGGGTTCTGGAACGTATGGCGGAGATTGTCAAAAATGTTGGCATCATTCCGGACTTGTCTGCCCATGGCGTAGGCAGAGAGGACCTGGAAGAGCTGGTATCAGCGGGCATGAAGGTGACGAGGCTCCTGAATAACAACAAGCGGATCATTACGCCAGATGACGCGCGCGCAATTTATATGGAGGTAATGTAAGATGCCGGAAATCAAAGGAATTATTCCCCCGATTCTGACCCCAATGCATGAGGACGAGTCCTTGAATGTGGCTGAGTTGCGCAATCAGGTAAAGCGTATGCTTGCGGGCGATGTCCATGGTATTTTTTGTTTCGGGACCAACGGGGAAGGCTATATCCTAAGTGAAGAAGAAAAAAAGCGTGTGCTGGAAGTCGTTGTAGATGAAGTAAAGGGGCGTGTCCCCGTCTATGCCGGAACAGGCTGTGTAGGCACCAAGGACACCATTCGCCAGTCAAAGATGGCAAAAGACGTGGGAGCGGACGTGCTGTCACTGGTTACTCCTTCATTTGCGGCGGCAAACCAGGATGAGCTCTATGATCATTATGTTGCGGTCGCAAAGGCCGTGGATTTACCGATCGTATTGTACAATATCCCGCTGCGCACAGGCAATGCTCTGTCACCGGCTACGGTTGGAAAGCTATCCAAAATAGAAGGCATTGCCGGTGTCAAAGACTCTTCAGGCAACTTTGACAATATGCTCCAGTACATTGAACAAACCAGAGAGCAAAAGCCCTTTGGCGTTCTCTCCGGCAACGACAGCCTGATCCTATGGAACCTGTACGCAGGCGGTACGGGAGGTGTAGCGGGCTGCGCGAACGTTTATCCCAAGACGATGTCCTTGATTTACGACTGTTTTGTACAAGGCAGGCTGGAAGAGGCGCGCGTGCATCAGGACAGCATCCGCAGCTTCAGAGGACTGTTCAAGTATGGTAATCCCAATACCATCGTCAAGGCGGCTGTACAGATGCTTGGCTACCCTGTCGGAATCTGCCGCGCTCCTTTCAACAAGCTTCCTCAGGAAGCCCTGGATGCCATGCGTAAGGTATTGGATGAGAATGCCCAAAAGGGCATGTGCTGAGAATGATACCGTCCTATGCGACGGTTCATAATATCCGCATTGCGGAGAATGAATTAAGGAGGACCCTTCCATGAAAAAAATGCTTGCTCTGATCCTGACCGTGATCATGGCGCTGGCCGGCAGCGCGCTGGCGCTGGCCGAAGCTGCCTACACCATGACCGCGCCCGTCGAACTGACCTTCGCCGCGCAGGAAGTCGGCACCGCCGCCTATACCTACGCAGCAGCCATCCAGACTGCCGCTCTTAAACTCCTGCCTGCAGGCTCTAAGATTGATATCACTACCACCTCGCCCGGCGGAGTGGGAGCGCCTATCATCGTTAATGCCGGTGAACAGTGCGACATCGTTATGTCCAACGCAGGTCCTGCCAAGTGGTCCTATGAGGACGGTATTCTCGGCCAGGATCCCACGCAGGAAATAGCGGCGATTGCCGGCGGTATGGGCCATGACTTTGTGAATGTTATGTTCACGCAGAAGTTTGTTGACAGCACAGGCATCAGCACGCTGGAAGAGCTGGTTGAAAAGAAGTATCCTGTCAAGATCATCATCAAAAAGAACGGAACCCTTGGCGAAATGAGCGCGCAGAAGGTGCTGGAAGCCCTCGGCGTAACGTATGAAGATGTTGTCTCATGGGGAGGCGTGGTTGAAAAGACCGGTGGTGACGCAATCAAGAGCGGCCTTCAGGATGATCTGTACGATATGACAATCGACCATATTGGCGCAGGCCAGGCAAACACCACTGAACTTGCCCTGACCCATGATATGCATACCGTGCAGCTGTCTGACAGCACCCTGGCCAAGCTGGTTGCGATGGGGTATGACTATGTAACCATCGAAGAAAACACCTGGAACAAGCAGGAGACTGCAGTTCAGTCTGTCGGTTCCCAGCAGGTCGTGCTGGTATCCACCTCCATGGATGATGCTGTTGCCTATACTTTGGCCAAATCAATCTGTGAAAACGCGGCTGATCTTGGCGAAGCTGTGGCTGCAATGAAATACTTCAGCCCTGAAAACGCCGGAAAAATCGTGTTGACGGGCGTTCCGCTTCACCCCGGCGCACTGGCTTATTACACCGAAATGGGCTACGACGTCAACTGATAACCAGATAAGCTCTGGGGGCGGCGCTGCCGCCCCCAAGCCTTTCTTTACTCCTGGGAAATGAATGAAAGCAACCTGATTTTGAGGGGAGGTCCTTCCATGAGCCAAGCGAAATTGAGCACTCGCAAAGTGGTTACTGTTGCGATTGTCACAGTCTTTTTCCTTTTTCAGATGTATCTGGCGCTGATTAAACAGCTTCCGCCCTTGCAGCAGAGTCCCATTCACCTGATTCTGGCGCTGTTGCTGGTCTACTTGTTTAAGCCTGTTAACGAAAAATGCCCGGAGAAAAAATGGCTATTAATCATTGACGCCTTGGCTTTTGCGGGCATTGCTTTCATGCTGTACTATGTTATGAGCAACTCAGCCCGACTGATCCAGTTTGTCATGTTTATTGATCCCGTCAAACCAATTGACATAGCGTTTATGATTGTAACCTCTCTTGTGCTATTGGAGGCTGTGCGTCGGACCCTGGGAGTAGTTCTCCTGGTGTTTATCTCTGTTTTCATTGCCTATGCCTTCCTATCGCCTTATCTGCCCGGTATCTTTTATACCAAGGGTAAAACGTTTACGAAGTTTCTTGCTCAGTTTACCCAGGGCATGACCATGGGCGAATCCGGGATCTTCGGCACGCCGCTGTATACGTCAGCCAGCTCTTTGTTCTACTTTATCGTCTTTGGTGTGTTTTTTGCTGCCTGCGGCGGCGGACAGTTACTGATTGACATTGGCATGAAGTTTTCCAACAAAAGCTCCGGCGGCCCTGCCAAAGCTGCGGTCATCTCTTCGGGGCTAATGGGCATGGTATCAGGTTCCGCTGTGGCAAATGTATCCACCACGGGCGTCATGACCATTCCGATGATGAAAAAAGTTGGGTATGCACCGCATGAAGCCGGCGCTATTGAGGCTGTTGCTTCAACAGGCGGGCAGATTATGCCGCCTATCATGGGAGTGGGTGCCTTCATTATGGCGGAAATGCTGGGCGTCAGCTACTTTACGGTAGCCAGGTCCGCCATTTTGCCTGCACTTGCTTACTACTTCGCGGTTTTTATCCTTGTGTCCATGCTGGCACGCAAACGCGCGGTCAAAGACAAAGGTATTGACACAGAAATCAAGGTTGAACAAAAGATATTGCCTCGTCTATATCTGCTTTTACCTGCTGTGCTGCTGGTGATCTGGATCATTACAGGCAATTCCCTGATGCGCTCGGGGATGGTCGGTATCTTCAGCTGCCTGGCATGCAATGTGATCAGCTACTTCATCAAAGGGCGCAAAAACTATGTAGGTATCCGGGAACTGGCTGACTGCTGCGTTCAGGGCGCCAAGCAGGCGGCGGAGATTGCGATTCCCACTGCAGCCGTCGGCATCATCATCAACATTGTCACCATGCAGACCAGCCTGGCTACCAATCTGACTGCACTCATCGGATCTCTGGGCAACAACTACCTCTTCCTGGCCTTGCTGCTGACCATGGCAGGATGTATCCTGCTGGGTATGGCGTTGCCGACGGTTGCCGCGTATCTGGTGGGTGTTATCCTTTTTGTGCCGGTTTTGCGCTCCCTTGGCATCAGCGCTCTGAGTGCCAATATGTTTGTATTCTACTTCGGCGTTATGGCACAGATCACGCCGCCAGTGTGCGTAGCCTCCTATACAGCGGCAGGTATCGCGGGCGCTTCTGCCATGAAAACGGGCTGGCTTGGCATGCTCTATGCCCTGGTCGGGTTCCTGGTCCCCTTTATCTTTATCTATAATCCCTCCATCCTATGGCAGGGCTCCGCGCTGGACATCATCCTGGCAGCCGTGCCTCTGTTTGCGGGTTCTTACATACTGGCTATTGTGGTGGCAGGTTTCTTCAAAACCAAACTTGCTCCATGGGAGAGGGCGTTGCTGCTTGCAGCCGCGATAGGAATGATCGCGCCTGAATGGATATCGACTGTAGCAGGAATTGCTGTGGCAGCGGTTCTGCTGATCTGGAACAATATGAAGGCGAAAAAGGAACCAGATCTGCCTGTTTCCGTTTGACAAGGAAAGGAGCTTTTGATGGCGAACACGAACCATGATGGCGTTATCATCATTGGATCCGGCCTGGCCGCGCTTGCCTGCGCATGCAGGCTCCACGAACTTGGTGAGAAAAACATCCGCCTCTACACGACCGGTTTGGGCGGTACGCCCTATATAGCGGCGATTAACTTCGTCCTGCCTGAAAATCCTTACGGTGATACGCCTGAGATTTACGCAGAGGATATGTTAAAAGCAGGGTATTACCTGGGCGATCCGGTTATGGTCAAAGAGATGTGCTCCCACACGACCGATGGCTATGAGCTGCTAAAACGCTGGGGTGTGGAGTTTGCTCATAAATCTGACGGCACGGTGCTGCTGCGTCATGTCTCCGGTCACAGCTATCCGCGTTCTCTATGCTGTACTGAAGAATTGATCGGTGTGCGCATCGTCAAATCACTTATAGACAATTTAAAGAAAAAAGGAGTGGAGATACTGGACGGCTATGAATGCCTGAAGGTATTGTCGAGGCATGGTCAGGTTCGGGGTGTGACACTGAAGGATCCTGACGGTAAGGTTTTCAATGCTTATGCGCCGGTTGTTGTGGCTGCGTGGGGAGGTATCGGGCATTTGCTCGGTGATTCCACCTACCCATGGGATATCATGGGCAACACCTTGGCCATGGCCAACGAAGCAGGCGCGGAGCTGATTGATATCGAGTTTATCGAGTATGAACCAATGGTGGTGCTCGATCCACCGGGCGCTCGCGGAGAGCCTTGTCCAACGGCCATGCTGGGTGAAGGGGCTTACTTGCTCAACAGCGAGAATGAACGCTTTTTGCTGAAAGTACGGCCTCAAGGTGAAAGCGGCGCGCCCAAAACACTGATCAACCGGGAAATTTGGAAGCAGGTCAATGCAGGCAAGGGTTCACCCTTGGGCGGTTGTTGGGTGGATCTGAGGCATATTGACAGAGATATACTGAAAGCCTATCCTTGGTTCTTTGACAGACTGATGGAGAATGGAGTGGATCCCAACAAGCAGCTGGTGCAGGTTGGCCCGGTTCCTCACAGTTTTGCGGGAGGGATCAAGGTGGACAGACGTTACCAGTCTTCGCTGAATGGCTTTTACGCCATCGGAGAAGCCTGCGGCGGAATACACGGGGCCTGCCGGTGCGCGGGCAACGCAGGCAGCCAGGCTACGCTTTCCGGACTGCTTTGCGCGCAGGGTATTGTAAACAATGCCCACAAAGCGCAGATACATGAGGATATGCCAGTTGACTATGCCTATGATAAGGCGGTTTATTCAGACTATGTCAACCGTGCCAGAGGAATTGCGTCCAAGGCATTGGGCATTTACCGGGATGAAGAAAGCTTGCTTGAAGCGAAAAGTAAGATTGAATCTCTCATGAATGAACCCGCGCTTCAAAAGGATGATATAGCCAGGCAAACCGTAAGTACCATGTTGCTGATGCTTGAAGCCGCGCTTGCGCGCAAGGAGAGCCGCGGCGCGCATATGAGGCTGGATTATCCTGAAATGGATGAGGCGTTCGGGCGTAGAGAAGGAGCGTGAAGCTTTTGGAACACAGACCTATTCTTGGCATTACGATGGGAGACCCTTCGGGCATCGGACCGGAAATAACGGTCAAAGCGTTAATGCGGCATGAGGTATATGACATGTGCCGGCCCTTGGTTGTTGGAAGCGCGAAAGTCCTCAAATGGGCCATCGGCGTGATTGGAACAGACATGAAGGTGAAGCCTGTCAGCAGTGTGAGCGAAGCTGCCTTTGAATATGGCGTCGTCGAGGTGATTGACCAGGACATTGTCGACATGGATACTTTAAAGCCCGGTACGGTCAGTTCTCAGGCAGGGAATGCGGCCTACCAAGCGGTTGCAAAGGTAATCGAGCTGGCTATGGCCGGGGAGATTGACGCGACTATTACAGGACCGCTCAACAAGGAAGCCATGAACCTTGCGGGCTGGCATTACTCCGGTCACACGGAAATCTATGCGGATCATACAGGAACCAAAAACTATTCAATGATGCTGGCCCATGACAACCTTCGAGTGGTGCATGTTTCCACCCATGTGTCTTTACGCGAGGCTTGTGAGCGTTGCAAAAAAGACAGGGTTTATCAAGTAATCAAGCTGGCATATACAACCTGTTTGAGCCTGGGCATTATGCATCCGCGTATCGGTGTGGCTGGTCTGAACCCGCACGCAGGTGAGAACGGCCTGTTCGGCAGGGAAGAGATTGAAGAGATCAGTCCAGCCATTGAGCAGGCAAGGGCGGAGGGCATTGATGCCCAGGGACCTGTGCCGCCAGATACGCTTTTTTCCAAGGCGCGTGGCGGTCAGTACGATATTGTAGTGGCTCAGTATCATGATCAGGGACATATTCCGCTCAAGGTCGTTGGATTTGAACTTGATCCTGATACGGGCCTGTGGAAGAGTGTAGCAGGTGTCAACATCACATTGGGTCTTCCAATTATCCGCAGTTCGGTTGACCACGGTACCGCCTTCGATCAGGCAGGCAAAGGAACAGCCACTGAAGAAAGCCTGGTCAACGCGATTTCCTACGGAGCACAGCTGGCTAATAATCGAAGAGAATCGACGGAAAAATGAAGAAAGGACAAGTTCTATGATTTTAGACCGCCTCGAGCATATCAGCCGCTATACCAATCTGGGAGAGAATTTCTCAAAAGCTGTCAGTTTCTTGATGCAAAATGATGTCTTTGCTCTTCCTTTGGAGAGCTTTGAGATCGACGGGCGGCTTGTCTACGGCTTTGCCAAAGAGACACAGCTGACCAAGGAAAATCCGCGGTGGGAAGCACATCAGCTGTACGCTGATATCCAGCTGATACTGGGCGGAGCAGAGCGGATGAACTATATTCCCACAGACTCACAGCCCATGACGGTGGAGTATAATCCGACCAAAGATGTCGCATACTACGAAGACCCTTCCGAAGGCCTTGGGTGCATTCTGAAGCCGGGCGACTTCATGGTCTTTTTACCGGGGGAGCTTCACAGGCCGGATTGCCCGGTGGAAGGCTATCCTTTCTCACGCAAAGCAGTCATAAAAGTGCGGATGGAATAGTAAAGCTATTAACGCTGAAAATGAGCTCCGGCAAGTAATGCCGGAGCTCATTTAACTATCCAGGTTAAGTTATAATTTATTCTTGTGTCGCTTCCGGGGCGGCTTCTTCTTCGACGACTTCTGCCGCAGGCTGTTCGGTGGCCGCCTGAATGGCATCGCTCACCTCATCCTCGCGCTCGGAGGCAGCTTCGGCTGCTCGCATAAAGGCCGCCGCAACACCGGTTACTTCGCCTGTCGGCTCATCATTGTAAGAGGGTGTTTCTGCTTCATAGGCGGCAGTAACGAGTTCTTCACCCTCGCCGGGGATAGCGGCAGGCGCTTCAAGAATCGTCTCCTCCATCGCTTCGCGGATGGACAGGCTGATGCGCTTGGCCTCGGGATCAACGGCAAGAACTTTGACGTTGACTTCCTGGCCGGGGGAAAGAACATCCTCTACCTTGTTGACGCGGGTCAGCGCAACCTGGCTGATGTGAATCAGGCCGTCAACACCGGGCTCCATCTCAACAAAGGCACCGAAAGGACGGATGCGTACGACTTTGCGGGTCAGCACCGTTCCAACGGGGTACTTTTCTTCCACATTGTCCCAAGGACGCGGCTGCAGCTGCTTGTAGCCCAACTGGATGCGTTCGCGCTCAGGGTCAAGAGAAAGAATCTTGACGTCGATTTCGCTTCCGATCTTAAGAACATCCTGAGGCTGCGCGGAGCGGTTCCAGCTCAGATCAGTGATATGGATCAGGCCATCGACACCGCCAAGGTCAACAAAGGCGCCAAAAGGAGCAAAACGACGAACGATGCCCTTGACAACTTCGCCCTGGACAAGCTTGCTCCATGCCTCTTCCTTCTTGGCAGCGGCTTCTGCAATCACCACTTCTTTACGGCTGGCGACGACACGCTTCTTGGAATCATCAATCTCGATGATCTTCAGCTTCATCTCCTGGCCGACAAACTGGCCAATCTTCTCAACATAGCGCTGAGATAGCTGGGAGGCAGGAATGAAGGCGCGTACACCATCAATATTGGCAAGCAACCCACCCTTTACGGCTTCCTTGCCAACGGCATCAACATATTCACCTGCTTCAAACTTGCGGGTGATCTCCGCCCAAACTTTACGGTTGACAATATTGCGCTGAGAAAGGATGACGTTGCCCTCGCCGTCGTTGACCTTGACAATTTCAACTTCAATGTCATCGCCTAATTCAATGTTCTCATCAACCAATTCGGAGCGCTTGATCAGCCCGTCGGACTTGTAGCCGATGTTTACGCAGACCTCATCATCCGTAATCTGAACAACCTTACCGGTCACGGTCTGGCCATTGCGGATACGGGTCATATTGGCAGCCACTTCATCCATAAAGGAGGGAGCAGGCTTTGCCTCTTCCTGCGCTTGGGGCTCCTCAGCCTGCACCTGAGGCTCCTCTTCCTGTGCCTGAGACTTCTCGGCCTGCACCTCGGGCGCGGCTTCTGCGTCAGCTTCGGGAGCGGATGCCTCTACCGCCTCAGGGAGTGGGGTATTCTGAGGCTCTTGCGCCTCGGGAGCAGAGGCAACGGGTGTTTCCTGTACCTGTTCAGCCTGCGGCTCCATGGTCTGATCCATGCGTTCCATGTCGTTCATACTGTCGATAACCTCCTTAAGTGACCAATTCGGCGTGGACGCTCCGGCAGTCACTCCTATGCGTTGCTGGGAATTTACCTTTAAGTGCGCGGGAAGTTCCGCAGCACATTCCACCAAATAAGTGTTTTCACAATGCTGCCTGCATGTCTCGTAGAGCTTCAGCGTGTTGGCGCTGTTTCTGCCGCCGACCACTACCATGTAGTCAACCGTAGCCGCCAGCTCCGCTGCCTCTTTTTGACGCTGGGAAGTCGCATTGCAGATGGTGTTATTCACCCTTATACCGGGGAACCGTTCCCGGATCTTATGGCTCAGGCGCTCAAAGTCCTGCGGAGGAAAGGTCGTTTGCGCCACTAAAAGGGCTTCGTTCGCGTCATCTGACAGGCCGTCAATTTCCTCCTCACTTGACAGCACGTAGACCTTGCCGTGACACCAGCCGGAAGTACCTGTTACTTCGGGATGCTTGGGATCACCAATCAAGATAACAGGAGCCCCGTTTTTGCTGAATTCGCTGACCGCCTTATGCAAATGCCTGACAAAAGGACAGGTACAGTCGACTACCCGGGCTGCATTTTTTCTTGCTTCTTCTTCCAAAGCCGGTGTAACGCCATGACTTCGCAGAATCAACAAAGCGCCGCGAGCCTCATTTGGAGACCTCACAGCTTTTATACCCCGTTTTTCCAACCGGGAAACAACCGCGGGATTATGAATCAGTTCGCCCAAGGTATAACAAGCGATGGCCAGATCTCCTGCCTCACCTGCGGCATGCATTGTACGTTCAACAGCTTTATGAACCCCCATGCAGAACCCGGCATGTTTTGCAACGATAATGGGCAACTAAAACCTCCAACCCCATGGTTATTAATTATATTCGACGTTAATCCTCAGTTTCCTGCCTGAATAATGTAAAAAACAACAAAATTATTTCCCCAGATCCTGTTGCGCTGCCTGGCGTGCCTTGTACATGGCATCAATAAAACGCTGAGTCAGTTCGTCCACAGAATCCTTGCCCATGCCCTTTTCCAGGAGATCATGATAGGGGATAGGGGGGAGGAAGTAGATGTGCGTACGCCGGAAGAAGCGCACTTTCTTGTGGATATAGGCAGGAATGACAGGAACCTGGTTGCGCAAGGCAATCATACTCAAGCCGTTTTCAACACCTTTCATAAAATCTTCCGGTTTGTTGCGTGTTCCTTCTGGGAAAAGCCCCAACACATCCCCGTTTTTAAGCACTGCATTGCATGCGCGGATAGCGGCCATATCGGTGGTATGGCGCGACACGGAGATCATATGCAGTTTCTTAAGCAAAAAACTGAGCAGACGGCCGGCGTTCAGCTCTGTTTTCCCCAGGAAATGAATCTGATAGCGCTTAAGTGCGATAGCCAATACCACGGGATCCAGCAAACTGGTATGATTTGACACCAGCATGAAGGGAGCCTCGGCCTGATGAAGATGCTCTATGTGGTGAAAGCGCACAGGATAGAGCAGGGGACTGAGTAAAACCAGTATGCCTCTGAGAAAGGAATAGAAGGCGGAATGGTGATTTGGGTTATTATTTCTTGATGTCATATGCCTCTTTGACGATGGCCAGAATGGCCTCGACGGATTCATTAAAATTAAGATCACTGGTATCCAGCAGCACAGCATCCTTTGCCTGACGGAGAGGATCGGCCGCGCGTTCTCTGTCCTGTTTATCGCGGGCAATCAGTTCCGACAGGACTTCGTTAAAGCTGATTGAGCTGTTGTTTTGAAGGAGTTGCTTATGACGGCGCAAAGCACGTACTTCCGCAGAAGCGGTCAGAAAGATTTTCGCGCGGGCATTTGGTAATACAACCGTTCCGATATCACGGCCGTCGACGATCATACTCATTTTACGCGCGATATCCTGTTGACGGGTGACAAGATATTTTCGGACCTTTGGGTAACGCGATACCGCAGAGGCGGCACTGCCGACCTCCTGCTCGCGTATCCGGTCGTCTACGGTCTGATTGTTTAAAAGTGTCTGCTGACGTCCGGACTTAAAGCGGATGTCCACCTGAGCCTCGTTTCTGGCAAGCATATCGCAGACAGCCTGCTCATCGCGCGGATCAATTCCCTGGCCGATGGCAGCAAGGCCTACAGCGCGGTACATCGCGCCGGTATCAAGGTGCAGGATGTTCAGCCGCCTGGCGACCTCATCAGCCAGGCTTGATTTCCCGGCGCTGACGGGGCCGTCCAGCGCAATCAGTATCGGTTCAGTGCTCAAGAAAACTCCTTATTTGGCCATGGCCTTGGTAAGGTCCCACCCCTTAAGGATGCTTTGCTGATGGCTTACAGCGTAAGGGCCTACTGCCTCAGCGGCTGCCATGGTGCGTGGGAAGTGGATACAGATATGGCCGGTGAGACCATTGTTGGCATTGTGATCCACCTCATGGCCGTGGCTATGGGTGGAGGCCATATAGACGCGGCCGTCAGAGAAAATAATCCATACAGGACGCGGCGTCCAGTTGTTCTTGCCCAGGGCGTTTTCCATAATTTGGGTGTCCTGCTTTGTCGGCGGCTCTCCGTCGGCATGCTTGCCAAGGCTGAAGACAGTGATGTTATAGTGCGCGCCGGTCATGAAATCATAAACAATAACATTGGGCATGCTGCGCAAGCGCGATTTTACTTCTGACTCCCAGTTGCCTAAGCGTACTTCGGAAGCACGCGGCGCTGTAAATACTGGGGAGGAGGGAGTCTGAGTCGTGCCGGGGTTAGGATCAGCCAGCCCGGTAGCAGCGATCGCCTTGGGGTCAGTCAGCTTTGCCAGGGTCAAACGGCCGGCAATGCCGTCTGCCTGAAGTTTGTTGTTGGTCTGGAAAGCTTGAAGAGCGAGGAAAGTTTTTGGCCCAAAGATGCCGTCTGCGCCGCCGGTCAAGTATTTCAGATCGATCAGGCGCTGCTGCATGGATTTAACGCCATTGCCAGTATCGCCTACGCGCAGGGAGGTGGATTGGGTGCTGCTGTCCTCCTCCTTGGACGGATTAGAGCTGGAGCCGCTTTGATTTGACTGGGCATCGGATCCGTAAAGCGCGGCTGAGGTAGCTGGGCCGAACACACCGTCGGCTTTCAAGCCGCTTTTACGCTGGAAAGCAGTAACAGCCTGAGCGGTCTGAGTGCCAAAGATACCGTCTGCTGTACCCTTCAAGTAGTTGAGAGAGAGCAAGCGGCTTTGCAAAGTGATCACGGCGTCGCCTACAGAGCCGATACGAAGCGTTTCCTGCAAGGGGCCGACACTGGGAAGCACGGCGCTTGCGTCTGATGATACCGCGTCGGCTGAATACAGAGCATACTGGGTTGCATAATCTGCGATGCCGTTGACAAGCAAGTTGTTGCGCTTCTGGAAGGCCTTTACAGCAGCTTCCGTTTTTGAGCCATAGATGCCATCCGGCGTCGATTGATCATAGCCAAGGCTGACCAAACGGGTTTGAAGCTGAGTGACGGCTACACCGCGCGTCCCGCTTTTAAGCGTGACGAAGTTGGGGGAGGCGGTCGCCTCAGGCCCGGGCTGAGCTGTCGGTTGGGTCACGATGCCAAGTGCGGTATTGATGGCAAGCAGCGTAAATTCGTCCACTTTGCCGGTCTGCTTAATGCTGTGAGCCTTTTGAAAGGCTTTGACAGCGTTGGTGGTCTTTGCTGTATATTCATTGGTGGCAGTGCCCGTATAGTGGCCCAGCTCAATAAGGTTACGGTTTAGCTGCATGACTGCATCGCCCATATCACCCTGCTGCATGGGATAGCCCGAAATCGGAGGCAGAATCTTCAGATTAACCAGTTTATTGCCTGCGTTACGAGGGCGTTTTTCATAGATCAGCTGCTGAATTTCGGGGGTAGCCACGCCCGTTGCCCGCAGCTTGTTCTTATCCTGAAAGGCTTTCATCGCGGACAAGGTACCGGCGGAAAAAACGCCGTCAATGCTGCCCTTGTAGAACCCCAACTCAGTCAGAGCCTGCTGAAGCGTCCGTACCTTATCCCCGGAAGATCCTGCGCTCAAGATTTCATAGTTCTGGCGGGCGGAGGAATCAAAAGGCAAGGATTTACCTGACAAATACTGCTCGGGCACACTGATATAGTCGCTCATGGCATAGCCGGTGTACTTGCCATAGGATACTTTTAAAAAGTTGCCTTTGGTCTCGATCACGGTGATCGAAGCACCCGAGGGGATGGTCAGGATGCGGGCGGAGCCGGTGCTTGCCCCTTTTCGCAGGTTAACGGAGGCAGTGGCTATGGTTTGATAGGGGTAGGTAGCCTCTCCAAGCGTTTCCTGGAAGGGCGGAGATTGCGTAACTTCAGGGGCAGGAATCGCCGTGGCGGCGGATGTCTGCTCCGCAGCGTTTAAGGCTTCCATGGTTTTTGCGCCGGCTTTGCCGTCTGTCTTCAGCTTGTTTGCCTTCTGAAAAGCATATACGGCGTCTTCTGTGCCCTTGCCGTAAATTCCATCCACGCTTCCCTTGTAATAGCCTTTGTCTTTCAGCTTTTGCTGCAAGTCGGCTACCCAATCGCCCCTGTCGCCGGGACGAAGGATTTGCCCGGGCACGGCGGACAGTGTGCGAACCTGTGTGGCCTTGCCCGAAGCGTTCAGCGGGCGTCCCTCATAAAGGCGCGCCTGGCTGACGGGATCAGCGATCCCGTTGGCTGGCAATTTATTTTTTTCCTGATATGCGCGCACGGAAGTTTCTGTCGCTTTGCCATATTTGCTGTCAATAGTACCCCGATGAAAGTTAAGCTCTCCCAGCGCTTGCTGAAGAGCCTTAACAGCAGGGCCTTCGCTGCCCAGGCTGAGGGTAGGATACTTTTCACTCTGAGCCTTGGTCGCGTTCAAGGGCTTGATCGCTAACGCTGCCGGGGCCGTCAGGCTGACAGCGCGCTTTTCAAGGTAACCGATGCTTCCTTGCCAGGCAGCAATATAATAATTGCCGTCAACGCCCGTAACCGACACCTCGCTGCCCAAAGGGACAGTAATCAGCGCGTTGGAAGAGGCTGAGGGGCTTTCGCGCAAAAACTGGCTCTCTGTGGTGTAGCCGGTGAAGGGGAAGGTTTCGGTGGCTGATACCGGCCAAGCGCTCAGCAAAAGCGCGGCGCAGATGATCAACGCGCCCAATCGCCTTGTTTTTATCGTTCCCATGCAAAAACCTCCGCCTCATATAATCTATAGCTCATTCTATGCGCAAATACACGAAGTGTCAAGAAAATCAAAGAGATTTGTAACAAATTCCACCGACGTTTCGTAACATTTACAAACGAATACTGTCACGCGTGATGCGAATAAGCTGAGGGCGTCCCTCAATATTGTTTCCAAAGGCATCCAGACCATTTTCGTCCAGCCCGCGATAAATCAACAGGGTGTGCTTTCCTTCGTAAGCGATATCGAAAGTGCCCGTTTGCATGACAGGACTGGCGGCGCGGTGATTGAACGCCTTGCTGACAAATTCGGTTAGTTTACCATCCTCCCTCCCCCAGGGGAAGGGGACGCGGTTATAAGGATCGTTTGCGCCCTCCATGCCGGCTTCGTCGCCGTAGTATAAAGAAGGCATGCCTGGCAACGCGCAAATCAGCCGGAGCATGTTTTTGAATCGCTCGACAGCCAGCTGCTTCAGATCAGGGGCCAGTACCTGCCTGCCCCTGTCATCGGGCGGCATGTCCGCATATTCCTGCTTGCAAAGCAGGTTGAGTGTTCGCACACGGTCGTGGCTGCCCATCAGATTCATCAGCGAATAGAAGAAAGGCCTGGGATAATTTTCCTGCAGGCTGCGGATCAGGCGGACCAATTGCTCTGCGTCACATTCGTGGGTGAAAAACCGGATCATGGCATCCCGAAGGGGATAGTTCATCGCTGAATCCAGCGTATCGCCCAGGCAGTAGCTGCGCATGCGGCCATAAGCCATTTTATTGCTTGCGTCCTCCCATACTTCGCCGAGCAAGGCAGCGTCAGGATTTTCCGCCTTTGCTTGCTTGCGCATCTCACGTAAGAAACTCATGGGCAGTTCATCCACCACATCCAGACGCCAGCCGCAGGCACCTTTGCCGATCCAGTTGCGGACAATGCCTCGTTCTCCCAGGATAAACTCGCGGTAACTGGGGATATCCTTGTTGACCTCAGGCAAGGTATCGATGTTCCACCAACAGGCATATTTATCGGGATAGTCGGTGAAGCGGTACCAGGGATAGAAAGGGCTTCGCTTGCTTTGATAGGCTCCCTTGCCGGGGTAGCGCCTGTAGCGGTTAAAATAAATGCTGTCGTCACCCGTATGGCTGAACACACCATCGAGCATGATGCGGATGCCCATTTTATCCGCATCCCTGCACAGACGTTTGAAATCCGCCTCCGTACCGAGGATAGGATCGATGGTCTTGTAATCTCCGGTATCATAACGGTGATTGTTTCGTGCTTTGAAGATGGGGTTGAGGTAAAGAATGGTAATGCCAAGGCTTTTCAAATAGGGCAGCTTCAGGCGGATGCCTTCCAGATCGCCGCCAAAAAAATCCTTTGCCGGGTTACTGCCTTGTTTCCCGTCCCCATAAGGAAAGGGAAGAGCATACCAATCTTTTTGGATATGAACATCTTTGCGGTCTGTCTGGGGTATCCTGGAACGGAAAAAGCGGTCCGGAAAGATCTGATACATGATGCCTTGGCGCAAATATTGCGGGGTGTCATAGGAAGGATCGTACACCGTAATCTGGTAGGAGGGGGGCAGGTCCAGGTACTCGGCGCCTTCACCGCCCAGGCGGTCATGGGCATTGCCATAGTACATGCGGCGGCCTCTTTCGTCGTCCGCATAAAAATCATACCAGAGGATCTGCGGTTCGTTTTCAGCCGTAATAAAAACTTCCCAGCAGCCAAAACCGCAGGGCTGCATGGGATAGAAGTGCTCGCCGCCATTCCAGGTGCGCAAGGTGACATTCTTTGGCTTGCCGGATACCGTCAGCGACAGCCTGATGCTTGCTTTGCAAGGCACAGCGCCTAATGGTGAACGGTAAGCGGGGTCCTGTGAGTTGTGATATAGCTCCATTACGTCCTCTTCCGGGAGTTAATACTAATTCAGAATATGCAGCAGCCGCCGAAGCAACAGGCTTAGCACATAGAAACCCGCGGCGCAAAGCACCACGGCGGCTCCGACACTGGAGCCAAGTGTATAGGAAGCGATCAGGCCCAGCACGCCCGACAGGATGCTGATCACCACGCTGAATAGGGCGTGCTGGGGCGCGGAGCGCGCCAGATTGCGCCCGGCAGCGGCCGGAAGGATCAGCAACGCGTTGATTAAAAGAACGCCTACCCAGCGGATGGACAGCATAACGGCTACCGCGACCAGGCAAACAAAAAGGTCCTCCACCAGACGGGTTCTGATGCCCCGGCTTTGCGCCAGCTGAGGATTGACTGCCGTTAAAAGCAAAGGGTTATACAGCAGTGCCCAGGCTGCCATGCCCAATAACAGGGAAATGAACAGCCATAAAATATCCCCTTGGCCGATGGCCAGGACATCGCCGACCAGCAAGGAGGAATACTTGGAGAAATTACTGTTTTGGCTCAGCAAGACCAGGCCCAGCGCGATGCCGGTGGATGAAAATACGCTGATGTTGGTATCGGCGGAAGCGCCGCTTGTTCGGTTGATGCGGCTGATCAACAAGGCCCACACAAGGCCGAAGACGATTAAAATAATCGTCAGGTTGCTGATGCCCAGTATCATTCCGATACCCGCTCCAGCCAAGGCGCTGTGTCCCAAAGCGTCTGAAAAGAAAGCCATCCGGCGGTTAACCGCCATCGTTCCCAGCAAAGCAAGCAAGGGCGTGAGAAGCAACAAGGCCAGCAGTGAGTTTTTCATAAATTGAAGAGAAAACATCTCAAAAGGCAGAAGCGTATCTATGATTGAATAAAGCGTCTGCATCACTGCGCCCTCCCCGTGCCGTGAGTATGCGGAAAGGCTGCTGAAAAAGCCTCTGAGGCAAACACCTCGTCGGGTGTGCCGACGGCCAGCGTAGTTTTATTGATTAACGCCGCTACATCTGCGTATTCACGCACCAGCGTCCAATCATGGGACACCATCAAAATCGCCATATGCTGCTGAGCGCGCAAAGCGTTTACGGTATCCAGAAACATGGCCTGTCCATTGTGATCGACACCGGAAACCGGCTCATCCAGCAAAAGCAGGTCTGGCGCAGGGGTCAGGGCCAAAGCCAGCAAAACACGCTGCAACTCGCCGCCTGACAGCGCGCCCAGGCGCTTGTCGACCAGGTTTTCTGCCTGTGCCAGGGCCAGGGCTGCCATCGCTTGTATCCGTGTCTTTTTGCTGACGCCCATCCACACGGGACGCTTTGATAAGGAGGAGGCCAGAAAATCCCTGACAGTCAGAGGCATCTGGCGGTCAAATAAAAGCTGTTGAGGTACATAGCCAACGCGCATGGATGGAAATGGTCTGTCGTGGGTATCCAGATGTGACAACATGCCTTCGTGGGGTATTTGCCCCAGTATCGCCCGCAGCAGCGTGGTTTTGCCTCCGCCGTTAGGTCCGATCAAAACGGTCACCTGGCCGCAGTGCACATGCAGATTGACGTCATGCAGGAGTGTCTCGTTATCCATCCTGACACCGACACCGTTCAACTCAATCCGGCATAAGCCGCAGTGGTGATTTTCATGGCTTTGCGTCTGCATGGCTGCCTCCCTTGACATAGAAGCAAACATCATTCAGCGCGCAGGTATCGCACAGCGGCCTTTGCGCTTTACAGACCCTGCGTCCATGGTAAATCAGCCAGTGGTGAGCCCGGTTCCAATCATCGCGCGGAATGTTTTGCATCAGCTGACGCTCTGTCTTTTCAATGCTGTTCGCCTTTGCCAAACCCAGCCGGTTGCTGACCCGGAACACATGCGTATCCACAGCCATGGCGGGGATCCCGAAGGCATTGGCCAATACGACGTTGGCGGTTTTTCGGCCTACTCCGGGCAGAGAGATCAGCTTTTCCATCTCGCCGGGGACCTCTCCGCCGTATTCCGTCATGATCTTGCGAGCCGCCATGACGATGTTGGTGGCCTTGGAAGCAAAACCGCAGCTTTTCACATACGGAAACAAAATCTCCGGTGTTGCTTCCGCCATGCTTTTCACGGTGGGAAAATCCCGGAAAACAGCAGGGGTTACCTTGTTGACCTGCTTGTCGGTACTTTGGGCAGACAACATGGTGGCGACAAGTGTCTCATAGGGATTGGAAAAGTTAAGTTCAGGCACAGCGTCCGGATACAGGCTCTCCAGGGTTTTTAGAATGTAGGGGATTTCGGTGTTAAATTCGCTCATTGGATCAGTCTTTCAAAGTTTTTTCTATACTCACTCAGTTTGGCGACCACAATTACCTCGATTGGGAAGAACAGCGCGTTTTTAAGCGCCCGCAGCGGCAGAAGGGCAAAGAAGCCTTTCCCGACAATCGGAACGATCAGCAGCGTGTTGAAGACCAGATTAATCCCTACTGTGATGATAAGCTGCCCCAGCGCGACGCGCTGCTTGGATACATGGGGGGCGTAGAGCGTCAACCCGTAGACCAAGCCTTGCAGCGCCGCTGAAAGGGTAAAGCCCAGGTTGAAAGGGCCGGAGGGAAATGCGAGCGCGCCGATCAGGTCAGAGATGGTTGCGGTCAGCGCCCCGCCCACAGGCCCCAGCAGCATGCCGGCGATGGCAATGGGCACAAAACCGAAAGAGGCGGAGATCAGCTGATTGTTAAAGCCTAAAAAACGCTTGGCGACCACTGCCAGCGCAGCAAGCAGCGCCATTGTGATCAGCCGCTTAAGGGAGAGATCCGGATTGTTTTTTCCTTTCATGGCGTTTACCTGACCATTCTATGCTATTCTGACACGATAAAGGTTTGCTGGAACAAAAAGTCCTGCAGCGCTTTCCGATTGGGGGCAAAGTCCATCAATTGGCTGGCTCCGCCGTAATAATCAAAACTGCGGAAGGTGCCGTTGATTGGCAGGCGGAACATTTCCACCGGTGTGCCGCGCATTGCGAAGACCATGTTGAAGGCCTCCAGGATGTCTGCGGTGGACAGGTTGGTGTCAAGGATGTTGGCCGTCACGCTCTCCAATATTTTTTGCGCCTTTTCATAGCTTACATCCTTCAGGCTGTCTGCGATGGAAGACAGAACCAGGCGCGTGCGATACGTGCGGCCAATATCATGCGGATCGCCGTTGGAAGCCGGCACACGGCGGATGCGCATGTAGATAACGGCGGCATGACCGCTGAACTGGTATTCACCTGCCCCTGCCATCGCAGGCTTGGTGGATGAAGGGGAGATGGCGTAACGTTTCAAATAACCGGCCTCACCGTCGGTCACAGTTAATTTTACCCCGCCGACAGCATCGACAATGCTTGATACCTGACTCCAGTCCATCAGGATAAACTTTTCAATCTTCAGACCGAAGTGCCGGTTGATGGTGTCAATGAGCCCCTCCACACCAAACTTCTTGACAATGTAGGTGAGCCGGCCCGGCTTGTTGTCGGGGTGCATGACCAGCATATCACGGATAAACGAGGTGGCGATGATGCGGCCCGTTGCTTCATCCACAGTCACCAGCACCATGCCGTCTGAATACCCAAGACGGCTCAGCCTGGCAGCCCAGCTGTCCATGCACAGCAAAAGATAATGGTGCATGCCTTTGGGTGTCGGAGGAATTTCCCTTGGATCCAGCACATCAATCTGAGGAATTTCCTGGGCCAGGGCTGCCCAAGGCGCCATCAGGCACAGGCATACAAGGATGGCTAAGAATCGTTTCACTGCGGCAGCTCCTTTTCCAGATCCTCATAGCGTTCCAGAATAATATCCGCTTCGTTTAAAATCTCAAGAGAAAAATCATCGGGGTAGCCCTGCTCGTACACAATGCGCTTGATGCCCGCGTTGACAAGGATGCGCGCGCAGACAGAGCAAGGCTGGTGAGTGCAGTAGCAGGTGCCGCCGTCGATGGAGACGCCCAGTTTGGCGGCCTGTATTACCGCGTTTTGCTCGGCGTGGATGGCATAGCAGATCTCTGTGCGGGTGCCGGAGGGAATGTTCAGTTTTCGCCTGAGGCATTCTCCCCGTTCCTTGCAGGTCCGGATGCCCTGAGGGGCGCCGTTGTAGCCTGTGGTCATCACGCGCTTGTCTCGAACAATTACGGCGCCCACTTCGCGGCAAGGCTGAAAGCAACTGCTCCAGCCGGCGACCAGCCGCGCCATTTCCATAAACCGTTTATCCCATTTGTTCATCTTGAAGAGTACCTCCGCACAAGTAATGACATTATATAGTCGGCTGTATTGACTGTCAAACGGACAGCATGCTCTCAAGGGCGTTTTGCAGCGCCAGTTTTCCATGAGCGTAGGTGAGCGCACCCTGAAGATAGGCGGTGTAAGGCGGGCGCAAGGGGCCGTCGCAGCTTAACTCAATGGAGGCGCCGGGCACAAAGGTACCCGCAGCCATGATTACCTGGTCCTGATATCCGGGCATGGCCCAGGGCTCGGGCGAGGCATAGCTGTCTACCGGGGAGGCGGCCTGAATGCCTCTGCAGAAGGCAATCAATTTTTCCGGGCTTTCTAAAAAAAGAGCCTGTATGATATCGGACCGGGCCTCATCAAAGGCAGGGCGGGTACCCATACCCAGCTGATCAAACAAACGGGCGGCCAGAACAGAGGTTTTTAAGGCCTGCGCCACCGTATGCGGGGCCATAAAGATTCCCTGATAAAACAGGCGGTAGCCCGAAGCATAGCTTCCTACTTCCAGACCGATGCCCGGGGCGGTGAGTCGGGCTGCAATGCGCTCGATCACTTCGCTTGTGCCCGCTATATAGCCGCCCGTCGGGGCCAGACCGCCGCCCAGGTTTTTAATAAGGCTACCAGCTACGCAGTCGGCCCCCCAGTCGCTCGGCTCGTCATCAGCCGTAAAAGCGCCGTAACAGTTATCCACAAAAATAAAGATATCGGGGCGGACCGCTTTGACTGCTTTGAACAGCGGGGCCATGTCGCCGGGCAGGAAACTTTTACGGTCACTGTAGCCCCGGCTGCGCTGAACATGCAGCACCCTGGTCTGGGGAAGGAGGGCGCCAAGCACAGCGGGCACGTCCATGTCGCCCATATCATTCGGCGGCACCATCGAATAACTGACGCCCATTTCTTTCAGGGAGCCGGGCACTGGGCCATCCAGTCCGATGATATCCCGCAGGGTGTCGTAAGGATCACCGCAGGCGGCCAGCATATGATCTCCCGGCTTCAGGAGGCCGAACAGGCAGAGGCTCAGCGCGTGGGTGCCGCTGGCGATTTGGGGGCGAAAGATGGCTGCCTCCGTATGAAACAGGTCCGCGATCAGCCGCTCCAGGGTGTCGCGTCCCACATCGTCATACCCATAGCCCTCGGTACCTGAAAAATGGCGCAGGGCAATCCTGTGCTTTTGGAACAGTTCAAGCACGCGCGCGGTGTGCCGCTCTTCCCGGCGTTCGATGTCTTTGAAAATGGGGGCGCAGGCCTTTTCTGCCTGCTCAATATGTTCTGAAATGTTCACGCTACGCCAGATCCTCCCGAATCATTGATAAAAAATCCTCCCGCATGCCCTGCGGCGAAAGCCAGCGGATGCGTGGGTCGCGGCGAAACCAGGTCAGCTGCCGCTTGGCATAGTTGCGCGTGCGGCGCTGTAATATCTCCTTGCAGGCGGCCAGATCGGCTTCTCCTTTCAGGCAGGGGATCAGCTCCTTATAGCCCAGGCCCTGCATGCTCTGGGCATCAGGGGATACGCCGCGGTCCAGCAGGGCTTTCACTTCACCCGGCAGACCGCCCTGCAGCATCTCCTCGGCGCGCCGGTCCACGCGGGCATAGAGCTCTTCCCGGGGCCAGTCGGGGGCATAGAGGCGGATATCATAGAGGGCATCTTCCTCCCTGGGCTTTTGCGCTGAAAAAGGGCGGCCTGTCAGCTCCCAGACTTCCAGCGCCCGGATGATCCGGCGAGTATCGTTGGGGTGCAGACGGGCGGCCGTCTGGGGATCGACCGCGGCCAGCCGCTCCCGCAGGCTTTCGTTTCCTTCTTCTGAAAGCAATGCCTCGTACTTTGCCCTGACGGCCTCATCCTTGGCGGTGTTGCCCAGGCTCAGCCCCTGGCTGAGGGCGCGCAGGTAAAGCCCCGTGCCGCCGACCAATACGGGCAGACGGCCCCGTTTCAGGATGCCGTCAATGGCGGCTGCGGCCCCTTCAAGGTACTCCGCCACGCTGTATTCGTCCTCTGGCTCCGCCACGTCGAGCATGTGATGGGGGATGGCCGCCTGCTCCTCTTTGGTCGGTTTTGCGGTTCCGATATCCATGCCGCGGTAGACCTGCATGGAATCCATGCAGAGGATCTCGATGGGATAAGATTGCGCCAAGGCGAGTGACAGCGCGGTTTTACCGGAAGCCGTCGGGCCGACAATGCCGATCATTCGGGGCTTGTTCATCAGTTTGGTATCCTCTGAAAACGCTTTTCAAGCTCGGTTCGGGTGAACTGCATCATCAGGGGCCTGCCGTGGGGGCAGGTGGGGCGCACATTGCCGTCCAGCACGCCGCGCACCAGGCTGATCAATTCTTCATCCGACAGCTTCTCGCCACCCTTGACCGCGTGCTTGCAGGAGGCAGTGATAATTTTTTCCACCCGCCTGTCATCACTGAGGCTCCCTGCCGCGATCAGTTCCTCCAGCGCCTCTTTGAAGCTGCCTTCGGCTTGGGGCTGTCCCAGTGTGAGGGGAACGGAGTGCAGCTTGACCGATTGATCGCCGAAATCCTCGGCCTCGTAGCCCGCTGCCGCCAGAAGCGCCTGGTATTCCAGGAAACTGCCGTATTCCCGATAACTCAGCTCAATGACGCGCGGCAACATCAGGGTCTGGGCGATGGCGCCGCTGTCATAGGCTTTCATCAGGCGGTCAAACATCAGCCGCTCGTGCATGGCATGCTGATCGCACAGGCAGACAAGGTCGCCTGACTCAAAAAGAATATAGGTATTGAAGGCGGCGCCGATCAGCCGGACGGGGCGGATCACAAGTTCCGGCAAGTGCTCTGCCGCCGCGACCTGTTCGGCTTGCGGAAAAGAATCTTTCAGCGCAGGAGCGTCCGTGTTGAGCGGCGCCCATCCGTGGTGTTCCCCGGGCCTTTCTCGGGCGGGAGAACGCAGGCTGGCGGGGAAGGCGGGCGCAGAAGGCTCCGCCACAAGGGAAGGAGAAGCCTCGGGTTCCCTTCGCTGCACCTGGGTTACCGGCACGCCGGGCCGGTCGGGGGCAGGCGTAAAGAAGGGCGGCGGCGTCACGTCAGCAGCGCCGGGACTCAATGCCTCGCGCACGATGAGGGTGACGGCATCCGCGATGCCCCGCTCATCCGCAAAGCGAACCTCCCACTTGTTGGGATGCACGTTGACATCCACCGCCTCATAGGGCAGTGTCAGGTGCAGCACGCACAGGGGAAAGCGGCCGATCATTACCCGCTGACGGCAGCCTTCTTCCACAGCCTGCGACAGAAGGTTGCTTCGCATTGCGCGGCCGTTGATAAAAAACTGCTGGTGGCTTCGGTTGCCGCGTGACAGCTCGCCCACCCCCAGGTAGCCGGTGAGGATCAGGCCCCCGGCGCTGCCGTCCACCCGGATCATCTGTTTTAGCGTATTAACACCATAAATGCTCATCACCGAGGTTTCCTGCTTTCCGTCGCCGGGGCTGAAAAACACGGTCTTGCCGTCGGCGGTAAAGCGGAAGGAAACATCAGGGTGCGACAGGATCAGCCGCTGCATCAGATCAGCTGCCAATTGCGTCTCCTGCGCGGGTTTTTTCATAAACTTGCGGCGCACAGGCGCATTAAAAAACAGATCGCGCACGGTGATGGCCGTGCCTTCGGCGCAGGGCGCCGGGCGGATGTCCGTGATCTGCCCGCCTTCGTTTGTCAGCTGCATGCCGCTGTCGCTGCCCCTTGTACGGCTGAGCAGCGTCACTTTCGAAACCGCCGCAATGGAGCTGAGAGCCTCCCCGCGAAAGCCCAGGGTCGCAATGCGCAGCAGGTCTTCCTGCGTGCGAAGCTTGCTGGTCGCGTGACGCTCAAAGGCCATGCGCAACTCGCTTTCGTGAATGCCCGAGCCGTTGTCGCTGACACGGATATAATCAAGGCCGCCCTCACGAATATCGACCGTAATGGCGGTGGCGCCGGCATCCATGCTGTTTTCCACCAGTTCCTTGACAGCGGCGCTGGGCCGCTCAACGACCTCCCCCGCCGCGATGTGGCCGATGACTTCGGCGCTGAGCTTGATGATCTTTTCCATTTACATACACCTCACAGGGTCCGGGCCCTCTCCCGCAGCAAGAACAAGGCATTCAGGGCTTCCATCGGATTCATTGACAGCACGTCCATGGCGGCGATCTCCTCAACCAGTTCCGTTTTGCCGGTATCAAACAAATGCATCTGCTGCTTTTTCCCGGCGCGGCCTTTCTCCAGAATGCCTTTTCCGATGGCATTCTGATTGAAATTATTGGCCTCAAGCCTGGCCTGGATCTCCATCGCGCGGGCAACGACCGGGCGGGGCACGCCGGCCAGTTTCGCCACATAGGTGCCGAAGCTCTTATCGGCTCCGCCGCGCACGATCTTGCGCAGAAAGATGACTTCCTCGCCCATTTCCTGCACACTGACACAACAGTTGATCACACCCTCCAGGCTGCCCTCCAGCTCTGAAAGTTCATGGTAATGGGTGGCAAAAAGGGTCTTGGCGCCGCTCTTGCTTTTATCCGCCAGATACTCCACGGCTGACCAGGCAATGGCCAGTCCGTCAAAGGTGCCCGTGCCGCGGCCGATCTCATCCAGGATGACCAGCGACCTGTCTGTCGCGCTGCGAAGGATATAGGCCAGCTCGCTCATCTCCACCATAAAGGTGGATTGGCCGCCCGCCAGGTCATCAGCGGCGCCGATGCGGGTAAATATATTGTCGGTCAGGGGGATATCGGCCTCCTGAGCCGGCACAAAGCTGCCGATATGGGCCATCAGGGTGATAAGCGCTGTCTGGCGCATGTACGTGGATTTGCCGGCCATGTTGGGGCCGGTGAGAATCAATACACGATTGAGATCCCCGTCCATCCCGGTATCGTTGGGCACAAAGCTCTGCCCGCTGAGTGTTTTTTCAACAACCGGATGCCGGCCATCCTTGATGTAAAGCCGGCCTGTTTGGTTGATGGACGGTCTTGAATAGTTATTCTCTCTTGCCACACGCGCCAGAGAGAGCAAGGCATCCAGCTGTTTGAACCCAAGGGCTGTTTCCTGCAGCTGAGGAAGATAGCCAAGCAGGGTATCCTTTATCCGGCCATACAGCTCATTTTCAAGCCGCAGGCTTTCGGTCTGGGCTCCTACAATTTTGCGCTCCAGCTCCCGCAGTTCTTCCGTAACATAGCGTTCAGCGTTGGCCAGCGTCTGCTTTCTTGTATAATGCGCGGGAACAGAGGCATAATTTGATTTTGTCACCTCAATGGCATAACCGAAAACGCGGTTGTACTGCACCTTCAGGTTTTTGATGCCGGTTGATTCCCGTTCTTTTGCCTCATAATCCAGCAGCCACTGCTTGCCCTGGGTGGCGGCGGCCCGGTATTCGTCTAACCGGGTATCGTAGCCTTCACGGATCACGCCTCCGTCTGCCAGATTAAGCGGCGGGTCGGGGTTGATGGAAATGTCCAGCAAGCGGGTCAACTCGTAAAGCGGATCCATGCCCGATAGCGCCCTGTGGATGCCGGAAGCCGGCAAATCCGCTAAAAGCTGCTGCACCGGCGGAACCTGGCGCAGGGAGCGCAGCAGGGACAGGCAATCCCTCGGCCCGACGGTCCGGTAGGCCACGCGGCTGAGCAACCTTTCCATATCGTAGACCTGTGACAGATGCTCAAATAAGGTTTCCGCTGTCACCGGCTCATCATACAGCGCTTGCACGCTCTCCAGCCGCTGTACAATGGCATCAGCTCGGACCAGCGGCTGTTCTACCCAGCTGCGCAGCAGCCGGCCGCCCATGGCGGTTGCCGTTTTATCCAACAGCCACAGCAGGGAGCCCCAGGCTGTGCCGCCGCGAAGGCCCTGGGTCAATTCCAGGTTACGGCGTGTACCGGCGTCCAGGGGCATGGTATCGGATTCGGACAAGAGGCGCAGACTGAGGATGTGCTTTAGCTCCGTCATCTGCGTTTCATTGAGATACTTGAGCAAGGCGCCCGCAGATTGAACCGCGGCCTGCATGCCGCTGTCAAGCCCCAGGGCATCCAGGCTGCTGACAGCAAAGTGACTTAGCAGCCGTTCCTTGGCCGACCCGGTGCTGAAGGCGGCGGGAGAATAGCCCTGTACAAAGGCGTCTGTCTGTGCGCGCAGCGCGTCGGGGGCGTTGGTGATGATCTCGCTTGGCGCATAGGCCGCAAGAGCCCGCGGCAGATCCTGAGCGGCGTCCGTCAGATGCCTGACAAAGAACTCGCCGGTTGTCACGTCGCACAGCGCAAGCCCGGCCTTCTTGCCCGACAGGTAGACAGCGCATAAAAAGTTATTGGATCGCTCGTTCAAGGTGCCGTAATCACTCACAGTGCCGGGGGTCACGACCCGCACAACCTCACGCTTAACCAGGCCTTTTGAAAGGGCCGGGTCCTCCGTCTGTTCGCAGATCGCAACTTTATACCCTTTTTGAATAAGACGGGGCAGGTAGGTATCCACGGCGTGGTAGGGCACGCCGCACATGGGCGCGCGTTCAGCCAGGCCGCATTCCCGGCCCGTCAGGGTCAATTCAAGCTCCCGGCTGACCAGCAGCGCGTCATCAAAGAACATCTCATAAAAATCCCCGAGGCGGTAAAACAAGATCGCGTCAGGGTATTGTTGTTTGACTTCCATATACTGCTGCATCATTGGGGTGAGCTGGGCCATGGTGCGCTCCTTTGAATCTTATTCGATATGGGTATGGGAGATGATGAACCGCAAAAAACACGAAAGGCGCGAAAAATTATATTCCGAGCGTCGTTCCTGTTTTCGTGCTTTTTGCGCCTTTCGCGGTTGGTGTATTCCCATCCTCCTTATCAAACGATAAACGGCCGCCGCGAAAAGGGCGGCCGCCTATGCTGCCTGTGTGGCGGTTTACTCAGCCGCAACCACTGCATCCGGCGCAACCGCCGGAAGAACCGCAGCCGCCGCCCATGAAATACTCATCTTCCTCGTCCTTGGGGTTGAGCACATCTTCAAGTACGGTATTGACCTCCTGCATCAGCCTGTCAAAGCCCGCTCGGGCGGCGTTGAGCGCGGTCAGTGTCTCTCCCTGGCTCAGCTCGGATTCAAGGCGTGAAATCTCCATGCGGAATTTATCGATGGCTTCTTCGTCACGCTCGGGCTGCATCTCGGTTTCCTGCAGATTCTGGCGGGCCAGGGCATACTCGCGGTACTGACCCTGCAGCTCGTTATCTAAAAGGGCATCAACTTCCTTTTCCTGCATGATGGTAAACTCTTCGCTCTCGCGCAGCAGAACGCCCAGCTGCTGGGCTGCCGCTAAAATGGTATCATTCATATGATTTGCTCCTTTGCATACTCGCCGCGCAAGGTGTTGCTGCCGGCGCCATTGATTTTGACGGGGACAATCTGACCGATCATGCGCTCATTGCCGCCCGTAAAATTGACAGAGATATTCCGCCCGCATTTGCCGGACATTTGATTCTCCCGGCGGGCTGAAACACCTTCTACCAGTATACCCATACGCTCCCCTTTTAGCGAGGCCAGCGTTTGACGGGTTTGTTCTTCCTGCAAGGCGATCAGGCGCTCGATGCGCTCTGTCGCCACTTCCTTTGGCACTTCCTCCGTGAACTCCGCGGCCCGTGTTCCGGCCCGCTTTGAGTAGATGAACGTGAAGGCGCTGTCATAGCGCATGGCGCGGACCAGCTCCAGGGTATTGCTGAAATCTTCTTCCGTTTCCCCGGGGAAAGCGACGATCAGGTCAGTGGTCAGGCCGATGTGGGGCAGGGACAAACGCAGCTTGCGTGCCTTGTCCAGATAACTCTCCACCGTGTAGCCGCGGTTCATCGCTTTTAATATTTTATTGCTGCCCGATTGGATGGGCAGGTGCAGATGCGGGGCCAGGGATTTAAGAGAAACATAGGCCTCGATCAATTCATCCGACAGATCCTTGGGATGGGATGTCATGAAGCGAAGCCGCTCGACGCCCGTTTGATCCAGGCGTTTGAGCAGCTCGGGAAAGCTGATCCCGCCCGAATCGTTGCCAAAGGAGTTGACGTTCTGACCAAGCAGGGTGATCTCCTTCACGCCGTCACGCACCAGCATATCCGCCTCGCGCAGGATATCGTCTGCCTTGCGGCTGCGTTCGCGCCCTCTGACATAAGGCACGATGCAGTAGGAGCAAAAATTGTTGCAGCCGTACATGATGTTAATGTAAGCCTTGAAGGCAGAATCCCGCAGGATGGGCAGCCCTTCTGCGATGGTCGATTCCTCCCGGCTGACGTCGATCACCCGGCGCTTTTCATCCACGATCTGATAGAGGTACTCGGGCAGGCGGTAGAGCGTACCGGTGCCGAAGGCCAAATCCACAAAAGGATACTTCTTCAGCACGGTCTCGGCCATGCCCTTTTGCTGCATCATGCAGCCGCAGATGCCGATCAGCATGCCGGGGCGGCGCTTTTTGACCTCGTTAAGCCAGGTGATGTTGCCCAGGGCCTTGCGCTCCGCATTGTCACGGATGCAGCAAGTGTTGAACAGCACCAGGTCCGCCTCGGTGCGGTCGGCGGCCTGCTCTAAGCCCATGTGGCTCAGGGTGCCCGCCAGGGTTTCAGAATCGTGGCTGTTCATCTGACAGCCGAAGGTGACAATATGGTAGCTTTTGGGTTTGTCGGGGTGCTCACGGACGATGGCGGCAAACTTCTCCTGCGCCGAAATCATCTCGGGCTCTATGTGAACGATGGGCTCACGCTTCATCCTCATTCTCCTCTTTATGTATCATCCCTGTTCCCCGGCATAGGGGGCAGGGCAGCAGGGTTTCGCTTCGCAGCGGGCTCTCCGTCTTTTTACGGGTCATTTCCAGGAAGCCCAGACTTGTAAATCCGTGGATGGCTGTTTTGACCGGGTCTTTAGCCAGGGCGGCGCGCAGGGCAGATAATACTTCCTCACGCTGCTGGTTGGATTTCATGTCGATGAAGTCAATCAACACGATACCGCTCATGCGCCTGAGACGAAGCAGCCTTGCGATCTCCTCCGCCGCTTCAATATTCGTTGCCAGCAGAGTCTTTTCCTTGTCCCTGCCGGAAACGCTGGCCGCGGTATTGACATCGATTACCCACATGGCTTCGCAGGGGTCGATCACCAGCGTGGCGCCGCTTTTCAGGCTTTGCTTGCGGCGCAATGCCTTGCGCAGCTTATGCTCTACCTCGTACAGCTGCAAGGGGTCATTGGACTGGGTGACCGGAATGCCATAGTCGGGCAACAACTCAGGCTTGTTGCAAATAATTTTCTCGGGCGGCGCAGGCGCATCCCGCAGCAGCCTCATCGCGGCGTCAGGCGCCGATTGAATCAGAGCCGGAGGGCTGTGCCGCGCGGCCTTTTCTTCAACAGAATGCCATTGCTTGGCCAAGGCGTCAATCTCTGCCTTTAAGTCTTCCTTGTTAAAGGACAAAGCAGCCTCCTGCATCAGCAGCCCCATGCCCGCCGGGGCCAGCTCGTCAGCCAGGCGGTAGAGCGCTTTGCGCTTTGCCTCATCCTTGACCCGTCCGGAGAGTTTGCTGCCCGGTTCTTTTGCAAGCAAGGCAAAGCAGCTGCCGGGCAGGGTGATCCTGGCGGTCATATAGGCGGCTTTTCCGGACAGCGGCGGCTTTTTTACCTGCACCAGCATGCTGTCACCGGGCATGGGCTGACCCTGCGGTATCTCATCAAAGGGCAGGAAGCCATCCTTATCTTCCTTTACGCGGATAAAGGCAGCCTGCAGGTTTTTCATCACCCGGCTGACGCGCCCCAGATAAATTTCATCCGCCTTCAGATCACCGACATCACGACTTTCATGATACTCGCACAGCCTGCCGTCTTCCATCAAGGCGATGGAACGCTTTTCGTCTTCAATTTTGATCAAAAGCAGGCTGTTCACGCTTCCTCCAAGGGCACAAAGTCCGGCGTATACAGCGCTTCGCGCGTTACCTGGCAGG
>CAZYKQ010000006.1:36754-38047 GCA_964648235.1 uncultured Christensenella sp.
TCCTCCAAGGGCACAAAGTCCGGCGTATACAGCGCTTCGCGCGTTACCTGGCAGGGCATCGGCTCAGCCATTCCGGCGCTTTCGCTCAGCGCCCTGATGAACAAGTCAGGCTTGCAGGTACCGGTGGTGGAGAGGGCAAGCAGGGCCTTTACAGCCCCGTCTTTTATGAAGGCGTTGTATATCAGCGGGCGAAGGTCGGTTTGCACCATGCCTTTTTTGGACTTGCGCAGGGCCATGATCTCTTTCTGCGCCAGAAGGGCCGGCAGGGCGGCGCAAAAAGCGTCTCCCCCCTGAAGCGGCCTGATCTCAAAATTAGCTGCGCCAAGCATGGCCATGGGCGCCGCGTGGCTTTCGTCAACCGCCCGGGCGCTGATACAGCGGATCAGCGGCGGCAGGGCCTTGTTAAGCTTGGAAATAAAGGCCCCCGGCGTGATATCGCCGTCAAACGGCACCTCCATCACCTCGCGCAGCCCCTCCATGCCAACGGATAAGGGGGCGGCAAAGCTGAGCAGGATGTGGGGGTTAAAGCCCTGGCTGTAGCGGATGGGCAGACCGCTGCGCCGCAGCGCGCGCTGCATGGCCCGCATCAGGTCCAGGTGGCCGATGTATTTCAGCCTGTCTTTGATGGAGAATACGACGATCATCTTCATACCGGACATGCCCCCGCAAAGCGCCTCAGACCGCAGCCCTCGCAGCCATGCCGGCAGTCGGGGGTGGTGCTGGCTTGCAGCGCGCGCTCGCGCTCCAGCCACAGGTATTGCTTTGTTACGCCGCAGTCCACAAAATCCCAAGGCAGCAACTCGTCCTTTTTCCGTTCGCGGCTGGCATAGAAATCGGGATCTAAGTGATGATCATTGAAGGCCTCCATCCACTGGTCGTACTTGAAGTGTTCGCGCCAGCCGTCCAGCTTGCATCCGCACCGCCAGGCACTGTAGATCACCTCGCCCAGGCGGCGGTCGCCCCGGGAGATACAGGCCTCCATCCGGCTCAGCTGAGGATCGTTCCAGCTGAAAGAGACACCCTTGATCTTGAGGCTTTGGCGCAAAAGGGCCAGCTTCCTTGAAATGGTCTCCATGTCATCCTGCGCGTCCCATTGGAAGGGCGTGAAGGGCTTGGGCACAAAGGTGGAGCTTGACAGGCTGATGTTGAGGAACTTGCCCCGCTTTTCCTTGGGCGTCTGGCGGAAGGCCTCGATAATCATGCGGGCAACATCGCCAAAGGCAATCAAATCTTCATCTGTCTCTGTCGGCAGGCTGTTCATAAAGTAGAGCTTCACGCTGCTCCAGCCGTTTT
>CAZYKQ010000007.1:0-36135 GCA_964648235.1 uncultured Christensenella sp.
GAATGGATGCTTCAGTTAGTTACAATAAGCCCTCATAACCGTCCTGCGGAGAATGATCGAAAAAAGGAATAGAATCATCATTCGTTTCCTCGCTGAGGTAGCGGGGATGATAGAGCCGCCTATCCAATGACCAGATTTTTTCAGAGAAGACCCCGCGAGGCGTGCGTTTGCTTACGGCTTCCATCTCATTCATGCGGGCGTCCATTTCATCGATGATGCTCAGCATTTCGGCTTCGGGAAACATGGGCGGTCTTGGGCTGCCGTGTTCTGCAATGCCGTGATGACTGATAATCATATGCTGAAGCAATAAAGCATATTCCTCATCCGATGGGATATCATGTTGACGCGCAATCTCGCGGATCTGTGATACGCCGACCACCAAGTGACCTAACAATAAGCCCTCAGTGCTGTACTCACTGACATTGCCCAGAGGATCGGACAGCATTTCAGTAATCTTGCTTAAATCGTGGGCAATGATGCCGGCACGAACCAAATCAGCATCCAAAAAGGGATAACAAGGAAGCAGCGCTTCTGCCGCCCGAAGCATGCTGGTGATATGATGCAACAAACCGCTGCGCTCAGCATGATGCATGCGCTGGGCCGCGGGATAATACATCAGCGGCTCGCGAACTTGACTGACGAGCCCCCGGCAAAGTGTCTGCAACACCGGGTTTTGCATCGCGTCAATTGTACGGTCTATCACCGCGATCATATCCTCGGGGGCATGGGGCGCGGCTGCAACCAACTCGTTCAGCTCTACCTGATCGCCGGGGAGCGAAGGACGAAACTTATCCACCCTCATTTGCAGGCGGCCGTTATACTCTGTTACAGCAGCACGTACCTTGATCACGCTGCCCTGTTCCGGCGGCGTGGCCAAAGGATCCCAAACCTTGGCGTTGATATCTCCGGAGTTATCGGCAAGCGTCATATCCAGATAGTTTGCGCCGTTGTTGCTTTTGCGTTGCTGTGACATACGTACCAGCAAAAACCCCTCAAAGGCCAGGCCTTTGATAAATTCAGCGATCTTGGCCTGATCCATCATAATCTCCCTCAAATCTATCTTCAAACAATGTGTATTCACTCAGCCAATTGAGCCTGATCGTGTCCAAAGGCCCGTTTCTTTGCTTGGCTACGATGACCTCCGCCAGGTTGACATCCTCTGTCTCACCGGGCTCCGCATAATAGCTTTCTCTATGCAGGAACATAACAATATCCGCGTCCTGCTCAATAGAGCCCGAGTCACGCAGATCAGACAGCATCGGTCGTTTACTTGAGCGCTGCGTGTTGGCGCGGCTTAACTGAGCGCAGGCTACGACCGGCACTTTCAATTCCAAAGCAATGCCTTTGAGCCGCCTTGAAATTTCACTGACCTCCAGTTGGCGGTTTTCTGTTTTGCCGTCGGCGCTCATAAGCTGCATATAGTCGATGACCACCAGATCAAGGCCTTTTTCCATCATCAGACGTCTGCATCGGCTACGCAACTGGGCAGGGGCGATGCTGGACGTATCATCAATATACAGGGGCATTTGCGCCATCGGTGCCAGAGCCTTTGCCAGCTTCACCCACTCGTCCGTGCGCATGGTTCCGGAGCGGGCACGCTGCATATCCACCCGCGCGTCGGCACAGAGGATGCGCATTGCGATCTGCTCGCGCGGCATCTCCAGGCTGAACACGGCAACGGATTTTCCCTTGTGAGCCGCATGAGCCGCGATGTTGATGGCAAAGCTGGTCTTTCCCATGCTGGGGCGCGCGCCGACCAGGACCAGTTCACCGCCATGCAAGCCGGTCAGCAGTTTGTCAAGCTTGGTAAAGCCTGTAGGAACGCCCATGATCTGCCCGCGGTTTTTGGCAAGAAGCTCAAGATATTCATATGCGCGGGAAACAACGCTGCTGATGGGTTCTAACTGATCACCGCCAGTACGTTTCATCACGATATCAAAAATAGACTTTTCCGCGTGGCGAAGGATTTCGCTCAAATCCATCTCCTGGCTGTAGCAGTTGCCGCTGATAGCGTTTGATGCTGTAATCAGTTTGCGAAGAGTGGATTTTTCCAATACGATATCAATATAATGGCGAACATTGACTGTTGTGGGGACAGCCTGCATCAGGTCAACCAGATAGTTGGTGCCGCCAATGCCGGCCAGCATGCCCGTTCGGCTCAACTCATCGTCCATGGTAACCAGATCGACGGCGCGCGGCTGCTGGTACAAACTGCGCATTGCCTTGAAAATAGCGACATGCTGAGGCTGGTAGAAATCAGTTTCCGTCATCATTTCCATGGCCGTCATCAGGGCATTGTAATCCTGCATCAGGGCACCTAAAACAGAGCGCTCTGCTTCAACGCTCTGCGGCGGCGCCTTTAAGGGTTCGCCCCCTGTATAAGCGGCATAATTTTCCATTGATTCCTCACGCTGTGCTTTATTCTGCGGCGATCACGCTGACCTTCATTGCTGCCTTAATACCGGCATATACTGTGATCTGTGCCTCGTATTCACCGACAGTGCGGATGGTTTCCGCTACTTCGATCTTTCGCTTATCAATTTCGACCCCATGCTGTTCTTTGAGTGCCTGAGCGATTTCTTGCCCTGTTACACTGCCATAGAGCCGGCCCTTGTCTCCACATTTGGCCCGCAGGGTAATCACTTTTCCCTTGAGTGATTGGGCAAGCGCCTCAGCGGCATTTCGATCGTCCAGCTCTTTTTGGCGCTGGGCGGCGTTACGGCGCTCAATCTCCTTGACAGAACCTTCGCTGGCCTCCACGGCCCACTTGCGGGGCAAAAGATAGTTTCTGGCAAAGCCGTCGGACACATTGAGCACCTGATTTTTCTTACCGGTTCCCGGTACATCCTGTAACAAAATAACCTTCATGATCAATCCCTCCTGGTATCAGAATCATTTGATTCGTTCACTTGTCTGAGCTTGCGCTGATCACTGATCTGGTCAAACAGGCCAAGGATCATTGCAACTTGCGGCAGAATCAGGGCAAGCGCGGCGATGGTAATTGCGCGAATTACAGGCCGCACACCGCGCATGCGCTGTGTAAAATTGACGGTGCTGATGCCCTGGAGGCAAAAGCATGCTAAAAATATGTTGTACAGCATGGCCCCGGCCAAAGCCAGGGCTTCCTGTCCGGAGAGGCGGGTCAACAGTGATATGCCCCCCATGACCCACAAAGGGGTCGCCAGATGCTTTGGAATATGCCATTTGCTAAAGGGTGTCATATCCCGCAACTCAGGCGGGTCATAAGATACTGCCGCGCTTCCTTCCGACTTACGGAATGCCCTTCGTTGAGCCTGCCGTTTGCCGTAATAATCGCTTAAATACACGCCGCCAATGGCCAGATAAGGACTATAGCTGCTGATCAGACTGGGCACCAAGGCTCTCAGCCATAGATCCACCCGAGTTTGTATCTGCCTGTAAAACTCCTCCAGCGCAACGGAGGAAAAGACCGCGCCTCCCTGAGGCGACTGGATAACAGCATTTTCAGCCATCTCCTGCGGCAGACCTAACAGGCCGAAGCGAAGAAAGGTAGCCAGCAGCCCATCGCGCTCCGGCATGCCTTCCAAGGCTTCGATGGTCATACGGGACAAAGCTTCAAAAGGGGGTTCGCCCAACAAAGTGAAGGACAGGGCATAAAGGATCAGCACCCATACAGCATAAGCAAGGGCAATTGCCAACATGCTTTTGGACGCGGCGATTCCATTGAACTGGCAGTAATAGTAAACAGCCAATGGGACCAGAAGGTAGGCGGCGGCAAACAGAGCCGGACCCATTCCAAGTTTCAGGCTGATGCCAAAGGCAATTAAAACAATCGAAGCCAGGGCAGACAGAGGTCCCGCGATACGCAGAATAAGCTGCAGGAAGAAAGGCATGAAAAACAGCCCGGCACTCATGACATAAAAGCCAGCGAAGGGTCCGGAAACGAGCGCTACGGTAATCAGCGCCGTTGTTATCAATGCAAAAGAAAAGCTCCCTGTGCTGTAGATAAATCTGTCCTTGCGCATAGGGTCTCCTCTCTTTTACATCCTATGTTTATTGTAGAGTCCGCCTTGTTTTTTGTCAAATAATAGTGACTAAAGAACAATATCGGTGACCACGTTGTCAAGCAGGGCAAGTACATAGGGCTTTCCGCGTTCTGTCAGCCCCTGCGGGATAATCTCGGCAGCGGTCAGCGGGGTCAGTTCACCTTGCTTTTGCAGCACAGAGAAACTGCGCGGCTCAGGCAGCCTTGCAAAGGCTGCCACAAAACTGCCGTTGCTGGCGGATTTGTTGAAGTAGAAGGCGTGAACACCCTTTCCGCCGCGGCCCTGCACATCAGACATGCTGCCCATCAGACGTTTGGCATAGCCTCGTTCGCTCATCAGGATAAGCTGGTCACTGTTGATGAGGTTACCTGCCCAACAGACGAAATCATCAGGGCCAAGTTTAATGGCACGAACACCCTTGGAGGTCCTGCCCATGGCGGGTACGTCATCGGTCTTGAAGCGGATCATCATGCCTTCACGGGTCAAGCAAAATTGATCGGCCCCTTCTTCAGCGACGCATACGCTCAACAACTGGTCATTTTTAAGGCCGATGGCAGCAAATTTGGCACGTCTGACATCGTACTCCGCTGCTGCTGTTCGCTTCACCTGCCCCTGCTTGGTATAAAAGAGGAGATCAGGCATGGTCTGCAGCTCGCCAGGGGCAACATCAAACAAGCTGACACACACCTCCTGCTCCTCAAGCCCGTTAAGAAGACCGCTCAGATAGAGACCTCTGTCTTTGGGACGGTTCGCTTCTTCCAGCTTTGACACGGAGAGCGTGTAACAATTGCCCAAGTTGGTAAAAAACAACAGCGTATGCTCTGTGTCAGTGCGGAAGGTATAAAGCGGTATTTCACTTTCCTCTTCAGGAAGCTCAAGCTTCTCATGAGCGCGGGGACTCATCCGGCGCAGCTGTCCGCCCCGGGTGAAAAACACCACGGCTTCCTGGGCTTCCACGGAACTGTCGATAGCCGCGGCCGCAACTGTTTCTGATTCGGACAGGATCATGGTGCGGCGCTCATCACCGTATTGGCTGGCGATCGAGTTCATTTCCTTTTTGATCAGATTCATCAGCTTTTTTTCATTGCCGAGGATCGACTCCAGACTGCGGATGAAGGATAGCACTTCCTCGTGTTCCTTGCGAAGCGTCAGGATTTCAAGGCCGGTCAGACGCTGCAGGCGAAGATCAAGAATGGCCTGGGCTTGCACATCGGTAAAGCCGAAGCGGGCCATCAGCCGTTCCTTGGCCTCTTTTCCGTTTTTGGAGGACCGGATCAGGGCCAGTATTTCGTCCAGACTATCCACCGCGATGATCAGGCCGTCCAGAATATGGGCCCTGGCACGGGCGCGTTCCAGTTCATAGGTACTGCGGCGCGTAACCACGTTTTTCTGATGATTAATATAGTGGCGCAGGGCCTCTTTAATGCCCATCAGAGCAGGTTTGCCTTCCGCGATAGCGACAAGGTTGACGCCGAAAGTAACCTGCATATCGGAGTATTTGTACAGGTAACTCAGAACTTGCTCAGGGTCAGACTCCTTTTTAAGCTCGATGACGGCGCGTAAGCCTGTCCGGTCAGATTCATCGCGGATATCATAGATTCCACTGAAGGCGGCCTTCTTTTCCTCGGACAAACGCAGTATTTTTTCGAGCATCTGCGCCTTGTTGACCTGATAAGGAACTTCCGTGATGCAAATCAGACTTCTGCCCGCGCGCCCTTGCTCAATATGTACCTTGGCACGCAGCGTCAGTTTCCCGCGTCCGGTTTCAAATGCCGATCGGATTTCGGGTGTATCAAGCAACACACCGCCGGTTGGAAAATCGGGCGCCGGCATCACCGCCATCAGGTCCTCGGTGGTCGCATCCGGGTTATCAATCAAAAGGCAGGCCGCGGCAACGGATTCTTTCAAATTATGGGGGGGAATGTTCGTTGCCAACCCTACCGCGATGCCCGAGGCTCCGTTGACCAGCAGATTCGGATAGCGCGCAGGCAAAAGGTCGGGTTCAGACAAAGTATCATCAAAGTTGAGCCGGAAAGGAACAGTATCCTTTTGGATGTCAGACATCATTTCCATTGCCAGCGGGGCCATGCGAGCCTCGGTGTAACGCATGGCTGCTGCGCTGTCACCGTCAATCGAACCGAAGTTACCGTGCCCGTCCACCAAAGGCCCCCGCATCGAAAAGTCTTGTGCCATGCGGACCAGGGCGTCATACACGCTGCTGTCACCGTGCGGATGGTATTTACCCAGACAGTCGCCGACAATGCGCGCGCACTTGCGATAGGGCTTATCAGGCGTCATGCCCAGCTCGTGCATCGTATAAAGAATACGCCGCTGTACAGGCTTCAGACCATCCTCTACGCGCGGGAGCGCGCGCTCTAAAATAACATACTCAGCGTAGGGCATCATGCTGCGATGCAGCACATCCTCAAGAGGCGTCTGGATGATCTGAGGGATTAACTTCTGCGGCTCAGGTTTTTTAGGCATCGAGGGCCTCCTTTATTTCAGCGTCCGACGCCCTTGATTTGTTTTGCTGGCTAAAGGTATCAGGTTTGTTAAAGTCAGCGTTGGCACTGATATATTCGCGCCGCGGCTCCACCTTATCGCCCATCAGCACGGTAATCAGCCGGTCGGCCTCAGCGCCGTCCTCCAAAGTCACCTGCATGAGTTTTCGCTTCTCGGGGTTCATTGTTGTATCCCACAGCTGCTCCGGGTTCATTTCCCCTAAGCCTTTGTAGCGCTGAATAGTATAATTTTTCAGTGTTTGCGTCAGCTTCTTCAGCTCTTTATCATCGTAAGCATACATGGAAGCATTGCTCGTTTTCACCTGATACAGCGGCGGCATACCAATGTAGACATGGCCGCCTGAGATCAGCTCGCGCATGTAGCGGAAAAAGAAAGTCAACAGGATCGCACGGATATGCGCGCCGTCCTGATCAGCATCCGACAGAATGATAACTTTATGGTATTTAAGGGTATCCAGCGTAAAATCTTCATCAATGTTGGTGCCCAGTGCCGTGATAATACTGCGAAACTCCTCATTGCCCAATACTTGATCAATTCGCTTTTTTTCCACGTTAAGCGGCTTGCCGCGCAAAGGAAGGATGGCCTGAAAACGCCTGTCGCGCCCCTGCTTGGCGCTGCCGCCCGCTGAGTCTCCCTCCACGATCAGCAGCTCATTTTCTTCGGGCTTCCGGCCGGTACAGCTGGACAGCTTGCCCACCAAAGGCGCAGCTTCCAGCGCGTTCTTGGCTCTGGCAACTTCCCTCGCTTTACGCGAAGCTTCACGTACACGGGCGGCTTTGACAGCTTTGTCAAGAATGCCCTGGCCGATCTCTGCGTTCTTAAGGTCCTCTAAAAACTCCTGCAGCTTCTGGCTTACCATTGCCTCCACAGCGGGTCTGACTTCAGTATTACCCAAGCGGCCCTTCGTTTGTCCTTCAAATTGCGGATTACGAACCTTGATGGATATAAGGGCGGTCAAACCTTCACGGTAATCTTCCCCCGACAGGCCGATATCTTTTTCCTTGAGCACCCCGATCTTACGGGCGTAATCGTTGAACGCCTTAGTCAGGGCTGTGCGAAAACCTGCCTCATGTGTGCCGCCCTCAGGCGTAGGAATATTATTAACATACGAATAGGTGGATTCAGTGTAGGCGTCTGTATACTGCATGGCCAGGCTCAGAAGGATATCGTCCCGCTGTGACTCAAAGAGAATAGGTTTTTCATGCAGCGGAGTCTTATCTTTGTTCAGATAGCTAACATAGTCAGAAATACCGCCCTGATAGCAGAAGACTTTGGCCTCATTGCCGGGTGCCGCCGCACGCTCATCGGTGAAGGTGATGGCAGTTCCTTTGTTCAGGTAGGCCAGTTCACGAAGCCTTCGCCTGATGGTATCCGCATTGAAGCGTGTTTCTTCAAAAATGCTGTCATCGGGCATGAAGCGTACCAAGGTGCCATGCTTGCGCGTGTTGCCGATTTTATGTAAAGGATCAACGATCTGACCGGCCTTCCATTTTTTTTCTTTGTTGTCATACAATGTTTCAAAACGGATCTGCCAATGCTCCCAATCGCGGAAACTATCCACCGTCATCCACTTGGATAAGGCGTTGACCGCCGATGCTCCCACGCCGTGCAGGCCGCCGGAATACCCATAGTTTTCGTGATCAAATTTTCCGCCTGCGTGCAGCTTGGTGTAAATTACCTCAACACCGGAGATGCCCAAAGTGGGGTGCATATCGATGGGCACGCCGCGCCCGTTGTCCCATACACTGCAGGAACCATCCTTATGCAGCGTGACAGCGACCTCGTTGGCGAAATTGTTAGCCGCCTCATCAATACCGTTATCCACGATCTCCCATAGGAGATGATGAAGACCACGGACACCGGTGGAACCGATGTACATGCCTGGCCTCATTCGTACCGCATCCAGTCCGTCCAATATTTGCAAGCTTCCGGATGTATATTCTCTGGGCATAATATCCTTTCCAAGGGGCGCTCAGCGCCTGAAAATCACATATACAGCATATACTGCCAATTTGAAATTATAGCATATTTCCGCCTGCAGCAACAGGGGGCGGGTATAATGGAGCGGGAGGGAATTCATATGATCAACAGACAGACCAAAGGACAAGGAAGCAAAAAAAAGCCTTCGATCTCTTCGCTGATCGTGCTGATCGCGCTTGGCATAGCCTTTTATTTCGGCGCAGGCGGAATGGGAGGGAGGGCAGCAGATCCGGTTTCAACGCCCGAGGTGATACAGTCCGCGGTACACAATCCGGGCGAGAAGGATTCAGTCCATGCCTATTTGCAGGAACACGGTGAACTGCCACACTATTATATAAGCAAAGCTCAGGCGAGGGAACTTGGCTGGCAGGGAGGCAGTCTGGAGCCCTATGCTCCCGGGAAGATGATCGGCGGCGACAGCTTCGGAAACTTTGAGGGATTGCTTCCCAAGAAATCGGGCCGTATCTGGACGGAAGCGGATATAGGCACGATGGGAAAGCCGGGCCGAGGGGCAGAGCGCATCGTTTTTTCAAATGATGGGCTGATTTATTATACGCCGGATCACTATGAGAGCTTTGAAAAGCTGGGAGAGGTGGATTAGATGCGCCGTATCATTATTGACGCACAGGATATGCCGAATAAGGATTCACTGCATCTTGTGCTGAAGGAAGCCCTGAACCTGCCGGATTACTACGGCCGTAACCTGGATGCCTTATGGGATGGTCTGATGGAGACAGGTCCCATAGAACTTTATCTGCGAAACGGGGAAACCTTAAAAAATCTTCCGGAAGACTATGGTGTTAGGTTGATCAGCCTGTTTGAAAAAGCTGAGGAGGAGCGCGGGGATTTTACATTCCATCAGCTTGGGAAGCGTCGTTCCGCGTTTGACGTACTCCCTTAAACAGTGCTATAATATTTTGTCAATGGAAGTCGAAAGGGGTTTTATACATGTCGGGTCATTCCAAGTGGGCCAACATCAAGCATAAGAAGGGCAAAGCGGATGCGGAGCGCGGCAAGATATTTACAAAGATCGGCCGTGAGATCGCTATCGCCGTCAAAGAAGGCGGCAGTGATCCGGCGGTTAATGGAAAGCTACGCGATATCATTGCCAAGGCAAAATCCAATAACATGCCAAGCGATAACATCACCCGCAGCATCAAGAAGGCAGCGGGAGAGATGGATAATGTCATCTATGAGGAAATCACCTATGAAGGATACGCCGCTGGCGGCGTTGCCGTTATCTGTGAAGTAGTGACTGATAACCGTAACCGTACCGCTTCTGATGTTCGGCATATTTTTGATAAAAATGGCGGATCGCTTGGTCAGACCGGTTCTGTAGGTTTCATGTTTGATCACAAGGGTGTTCTGGTGGTGGAACGTGGCCCGGCTATAGATGAAGATGAGTTAATGATGCAGGCACTGGACGCGGGGGCTGAGGACATGCAGGTTTATGAGGACTCCTTTGAGATCCTTACCGCTCCCGGAGATTTTTCCGCAGTGCGTGAGGCGCTTGAAAAGCAAGGCATAGCATTTGTTTCAGCTGAACGCAGCAAGATCCCGCAAAACACCGTGGCGATCGACGATGAAGGCATACTGAAAAAGATTGAGAAACTGCTCGAGATGCTGGAGGATAATGACGATGTGATGGAAGTCTATCACAATGCCGAGCTACCCGAGTACGAGGAAGAAGAGTAAGATAAGCCTTTTTACATCAACACCGCCGCCAAAGATTAATCTGGCGGCGGTGCTATTATTATTCGTACAGATATAGAATTAAGCCAAAACTCTTATTATGATGCCCTTTCGGATGGCACGGAATACGGGAGATGGAGGAACTTTCTACTTCGTCCTTTTCGGATCCACCTGCACATACGGTGTCCAGTCCTTTTGCGGCGGATTCTGCATGGAGGCCGGGCGTACGCCCTCCTTCCGCTCAACAAAGCCAAAGTCTATGCTCAAATTGCGGCCGCCTCCGGTGATAACCAATTGATCTACCTGAAGTTCTGTCCCATTCTCCTCGGGCAGGATGCTGGCCACCAACGGGAAATCATGCTGCTGCTTGGTGGCGGCCAGCTCTGCAGGCAGGGTGACAACCAGGCTGTACATACCGGGATAGAGGTTGCGCAGCAGATAACGTCCATATTCATCTGTCTGGGTCTGGGCTACCAGCTCACCGTATTGGTACAGTTTGATATCAATGCCGGGCACAGCGGGTTCGCCCGCGTCCTGCATACCGTCCCGGTCAAGATCAAGCCATGCATAGTCGCCTATCTGTCCGGGAGAGCCCATGCCGATATCCTGATCTGTCAGGTTTTCAGCCATCTTGAGCGTAAAAGGAGCGGACCGGCCAAGCCTGCCTTCGATCTTTCCGCCGTCAGCCGTAATGCGGCTGAAGCGGGCATGATCACTATCGATTTGCCGCGCGAAGAGATAGCCTTCAGGCAGCTCAGCCTCCAAGCGATACTCGCCGGGGAAGAGACGCTCAAAGCGATAGTAGCCTGTTGCGTCGATCACGGTCTCCCCGATGATTTCGTTGCCGGCGTTGAGCAGCCGCACGGGGATGGCATCAATGCCTTCATCCGAACCGCCGAGGTTGAATACGGAGCCCTCGATGGACCCGTATTGAACCAGACCAACATCAAAGCTGCTCTCTTTCTCATCAGGGCTGAGGGTGAACCTGGTTTCCCAGGTACCGTTTGATTGCGTTCCCTGCGGCGCGTAGAGGATATGGTCACTTGCCAGCTGCATGCTCAGTGAATAGTCGCCAGGAAAGAGCACAGGAATCTCTATGCTGCCATTTCCATCCGTCAGCGTCTTGAATTCCACACGGCTCAGTTCATGCCGCAGGCGTATCTCAAGCGCGGGTATACCGGGTTCACCCTCCTGTGCCAAACCATCCAGATTGTTATCATAATATACCCTGCCTGTTAATCTGTGTTCCGGAAGGGTTGCAATCTGCCTGTTCTGCGCCGCCTCGTCCATTTCAATGCTAAGATCAGCGTTGGTTGAAGAAGCGGTGGAGGGGGCGAAGGGGCTTTGTTCGTCAAAGGAGAAGATCAAGCCTTCGGGCAAAGTAACACGCAGGCTGTATTGACCGGGACGCAGCCCGGTAACACTGTAGACCCCATCCTCAAGGCTGTTCGCTTCACGGGAATTAGCGGGGTTACTGCTTTGGATCAATACCTTCAAACCGATGATTGCTTCATCTCCTTCGTCAAAACGGCCATTGATGTTGCGATCGATATATGCCCGTCCTGAATAGCTTCCGGTCTTCACGGCATATAAGGGCTGCGCGTCAAGCTTGTCGCCGGCATCCACATTGAAATGATTGCTTGTGAAAGTTTTTTCGTCGCTCAAGGGTCTTGAGAAGGCTGCGCCTTCGGGCAATGTGTAGCGCAAAGCGTACAGGCCGGGCAGCGCGCCCTTCAAGGAGAAATGCCCCTGGTCATCCGTTGAGGCGACCGTATAATCGGATACAGGATTGCCGTCCTCATCCAGCAGTTCAACGAACATCCCGGCTAACCCGCCGCGGGTACCCGAAAAGCCATCGCTTTCATCGCCCAGCAGGACATCGCCCTCAATCACAGCAGAGCGGAAGATCGCGCCGTCTACCCGGCCAACAACCTGGCCCGGCTGGACGCTGAAGGGCTCTGTTTCACCGTATTGCGGCGTTTGAATGGTGAAGCGGTTCCTGTGTTCAGCCTCGGCCATCGGAGTCTCTGAAAAAATATAAGGGGACTGCAGCAGGATACGCGCAATGTAGCGGTCGGCGGGAATCAGCTCGGGCGTCAAAAAGCTGCCGTCTGTTCCTGTTATCGTTTCAGCAGCCACACGACCGAGGCTGTCAATGACCTGAACTGTAAAGCCGGACATCATTTCTTCGCCGGCATCCCAAATGGCATTGCTGTTGATATCGATAAACAAGGTGCCTGAGACCATGCCTGGAAGCGTGATGCCGGCTGGGACGATATTTTTTTGTCCGGGCATAACGGTGTAGGGGATGGTCAGCTCACTTGCGGCTGTGTCTGCAAAAAACAAATTGCCGCCATCTTCACCTTCTATGCTGAAGATCTGTCCGTCAGGCAGGCTGAGTTTCAGATCATAATCACCGGCCCGAAGCAAAGGGATAGTGGCCAGCCCTTGAGAATCGGTTAAAACGGAAGCAAGCTCCTGTCCTTCTTTAAACACGGTCAGCTGGGCGCCCGCAAAGACGGGTTCATCCAGATCCGCGACGCCGCTTACATTGCTGTCGTGAAAGGCTGTTACGCTCAGCGAGGTATTGGGAATAACGCCGATTTGGCCCAGATCATTCTCCTGCTGCGCGGATACTGTCACCGTACGGCTCTGGCTGCGGCTGTCGTCGCTTGAAAAAATGGAGTTGCCGCCTGAAATAGTAAACATTTGGCTCTCAGAGAGCAAAGCGGTCAGTGTATATTCGCCCGGTTGAAGCAGGGGGAAAGATGCCAGGCCATCTTCATCGCTGAGGACTGTGCGCTCAACCCCCATGGATTGATGCATCAAGGTCACGCTCACATCGGAAACTCCGGGTTCGTTATCCTCTCGAACGCCGTTAAAGTTCAGATCGTCCCATATCGCGACCTTGCCTGAGCCGGTCAGCGCGCCGCCGATTCCCATACCAAGGCTGCCGTTTGAAGGGAGAACAAAGGGTTCAGAGCGGCCATAGTTTCCCTCGGAAGGGAGGATGGTGTTATAATACAAGTTAATCTTGGAACCTAAGGGGCCGATAATATAACTGTCCGTCATTGTAGCGGCAAGCACATAGCGGCCGGGGGCGACGCGGGACAGAGTCACCACGCCCTCGCGGTCAGTCTCACCGGAGGTAGCAATATAGTATTCACCATCAATTTCACTGAGAAGCTCCACTTTAACGCCCCGAAGCAAAGGTTCGCTGCTGAAACGTCCGCCGTTAAGGTTATCATCACCAAACGCGATTGCGCGCACAAAACTGCCGCTTTTTTGTTCCATTGTGCCCAAGTCGACATTAAGGGAGGCGCCCTGACTGATTTGCAGGGGAATGCTTCGAGCGGTTTGTGAAGAAGATGGAATCAGTGCGCTGCCGTCAGCCAGATAGCTGGTGGGGATCTGTCCCTCAGGCAGCCTTGCCCGGATGGTGTAGATTCCATCAGCCAGATTGTTGAATGCGAAAGAACCATCTTCATTGCTGCGCAGGCTTTGCACGTCGTCTTCATCCCGCATCAGGGTAAGTTCTACACCCGACAGGCCGCTTTCAGCAGGGTCCATTCTGCCGTTTGTGTTTTTATCATAATATACAGTGCCGGTAATAAAGCCCTGGCCCACGGATGAGGCGAAAGTCGGCAATAAAGCGCTCATTAAGGCCATCAGAAGGATAAATGATGGAACAAGACGACGAAGTTTTGGCATAGCTTCCTCCGGTATACAGTCAGAATTCAGATCTCATAAAAAGAGGGCCGGTAAAAAAACAGGCATCAGGTAACCCGTTAGCGGGTATGCGCGGTTAAGTATATCATATTCTGTCGGCAAGAATAGAGGACATAAGAAAATAACAAATTTTTACAAATTATTCTTAAGGGATCAGCGTAATTTTATCCCAATGAAGCTGATGAGCGGCCTTTTCGTCGTCAGGGATGCCGATTGCGATGGATATAACGAAATTATTGCCGTCTGGAAAGCAAAGGGCATGCTCCAGCGCTGTTCGATCCTCCCCTTCAAAGGCCAAGCGAGCCAGGGCGATGATCACACTGCCCAGGCCGATGGATTCGGCAGCCAGAGCCAGCGTCTGCACGGCAATTCCGCAGTCAAGGGCGGACTTTCCGCTTTGTGTCGAGACAAACACGACAGTCGGCGCTCCATAAAACACATTGAAAGTTGGAGAGGCAAAGCGCGGGCTTCGCTCGCTTTCGTCTTGCAAAGCGGCTCGACGATGCGCTGCCTGATTCACTCGATCCAGCAATTCTTTGTTTTGTACAAAGCTGAAGTGCCAGGGTTGTTTGTCCGTTGCGGAGGGAGCTTGCAAGGCTGCGGCCATCAGAGCCTCAAGCTGCTCTTGCGTGATCTGTTCAGGCTTATAGGCTCGATGACTCCGGCGACTTTCAATCAGTTTAAGGGTTTGGTTTGTCATAGGATCCTCCTGTATATTGTGATACAATCAATGTATAAAAGGGGGTGTGTCAATGCACAGCCATGAACACTGGATCCACCGGGCGCTTGAAGAGGCAAGGCAGTCGGGAGAAGACATTCCCGTTGGGGCCGTTGTTGTAAAGGATAATAAGCTGCTTGCCGCTGCTTCCAACCGAAGGGAGAGGGACGATGCCCCCTTTTCACATGCTGAAATTCTTGCAATGGATCAGGCGGCTTCTGTGCTTGGCACTCGCAGGCTCAAGGGGTGTACGCTTTATGTTACGCTGGAGCCGTGCCCTATGTGCGCGGGCGCCATTATCATGGCAGAGATCGACCGAGTTGTTTTCGGGGCTTTTGACAAAGCCTACGGCTGTTGCGGCAGTGTATACGCACTGCCCATGGATAACCGTTTCTTCCACCAGGCAGAGGTAATCGGCGGAGTCCTTGAGAAAGAGTCGAGGGAGTTGCTGGAAGCCTTTTTTGCCTCCCGAAGACCGGGAAAAGCCGGGAATTAAACAGCTGCATTATTATAGCATGTTCATACAGACAGAGCAAAAAAACGCCACTTATTGACGAAAATCCGTCTTAGGATTAAAATACAGCTGAACGGACGGAAAAAGGGGGATAAACCATGAAAATCAAAACCTTGGCGACTCGTGATCTCAACTGCAACCAAGGCGGTTGTGGCGAGTGCCAAACTTCCTGCCAGAGCGCCTGCAAAACTTCTTGCGGCGTTGCGAACCAGCCTTGCGAGCAGCAGGAAAAGTAAGCATCTTCACTGGTGTATTGCACAGCAATGCCGTCTGTTATAAATCTAACGGGCGGCATTGTCTATAAAGGAGCATATGATTCATACTTTTACGCAAAACGGATTTACGCTGGTTGTTGATGTTTATTCAGGGTCTGTCCACGTCGTGGATGAACAAGCTGCGGAGCTGATCCGCCTGCGGGAAACGAAAAGCCGAGAAGAAGCTTTACAGCATTTTTTGGAAGTTCATCCGGACGAGAACGAACAAAATGTTTGTGACTGCCTGGATGATATCGATGTTTTGATCAAACAAGGCCGGCTGTTTAAAGATGACAATGCTGTCAGGCAGGCTGCGCGCAAGGATAAGAAGCCGGCGGAACTGAAAGCGCTGTGCCTCAATATTGCCCATACATGCAACCTGACTTGCTCCTATTGTTTCGCAGGACAAGGAAACTACCATGGGACAAACGCGTTGATGCCCTATGAGACAGGTGTAGCCGCCTTGGATATGCTCGTCAGGATGTCTGGCAAGCGGCGCAACCTGGAAATTGATTTTTTCGGCGGGGAACCATTGCTTAACTGGGATACAGTCAAACGTTTGGTAGCATATGGGCGCTCGATTGAAAAACAGAATAACAAAAATTTTCGCTTCACCCTGACCACCAACGGCCTGCTGGTGGATGATGACGTGATGGATTTTTGCAACCGCGAGATGCACAATGTTGTCCTTAGTCTGGACGGACGTCGTGAGGTGCACGATCGTTTCCGTGTAGACCGAAGAGGACAGGGAAGCTATGATAAGATCGTACCTAAGTTTCAGGAGTTTGTACGCAGAAGAGGCGATCAGAATTATTATATTCGCGGTACATATACCCGCCACAATCTGGATTTTTTAAAGGATGTACTTCACATGGCAGACCTGGGCTTTACCCAACTGAGCATGGAGCCGATTGTTACCGGGCCTTGTGATCCGGAGGCTCTGCGTCAGGAAGATCTTTCTGTTCTCTATGAACAATATGAGCAGTTGGCAATTGAAATGATTAAGCGCAAACGGGCGGGAAAAGGCTTTGATTTTTACCACTACCTGATCGACTTGGAAAATGGACCTTGTTTATATAAACGATTAGGCGGCTGTGGCTCGGGCAGTGAATACCTGGCCGTCACCCCCTCCGGAGAGCTATATCCCTGCCATCAGTTTGTGGGGGATGCTGCTTTTTTGATGGGGAATGTATGGGACGGGGTAACCAAACCTGATCTGCGCGATGAGTTCAAGTCCTGCGGGCTGATTTCCCGCCCTGATTGTGAGGACTGCTGGGCAAAGCTTTACTGTGCCGGTGGTTGTGCAGCCAACGCTTACCATGCAACCGGCGATATCCGTGGTACCTACCAGTACGGCTGCGAGTTGTTCCGCAAGCGGCTGGAAAGCGCCCTGATGATGCAAGCGGCGCTTGCGTCTGAGGAGGAAACGGAGAAATAATGATTTCTCCAGTTTAGAGGAGGACATAGCATGCGATACGATCTGATTATCATGGGCGGCGGGCCCGCCGGCTATCTGGCTGCTGAACGTGCCGGACACGCGGGGTTGAAGGTTGCTTTAGCGGAGGAGAGGAGCCTGGGCGGTGTCTGCCTCAACGAGGGATGCATCCCCACCAAAACGCTCTTGTATTCAGCCAAACTATATGATGGGGTGAAATATGGCGAAAAGTACGGTGTCAAGGCAGATGCCCTGTCAATTGATCATGCCGCTGTGATCCGTCGGAAGAACAAGGTGGTCAAACTGCTGACGGCCGGGGTGAAAGCTCAGCTGAAGGCGGTGTCCGCAGATATATATACCGGCCGTGCCCGCATCACCGGCCGCAATGATGAAGGCATTCTTATCAGCGTGGGAGACAATGAGCTCATCGCTCATCGCTTGCTGATTGCCACCGGATCATCCCCTTCCATCGCTCCGATTCCTGGATTGAAGGAAGGTCTGGATAGTGGTTTTGTGCTAACCAACCGGGAGATACTTGATATGGATACGCTGCCCGGGAGCCTGTGTGTTATAGGCGGGGGTGTGATTGGTCTGGAACTGGCAGGATATTTCACCTCTGTCGGTGTCAAAGTAACGGTGGTTGAGATGCTCGATCACATCGCGGGAGAGACAGACAATGAGATTGCCCGGCTTTTACAGGCGGATATGCAGAAAAAAGGAACCATTTTTGAGCTGTCTTCCAAAGTAATATCTGTTTCGCAAGGCGAAGTCCTTATTGAGAAGGAAGGGAAACAGACAGCCCTTGCTTGTGATAAGGTATTGCTGTCCATCGGCCGTCACCCTAACAGTGCGGACATTGGCCTTGAAAGCATTGGTGTGGCGACTAACAAAGCGGCTGTGTTAACGGATGAGCGTATGCGTACAAATGTATCCGGTGTTTGGGCCGCGGGTGATATCAATGGCAGGGTTATGCTTGCCCATACAGCCTACCGGGAAACTGAGGTGGCGGTGAACGATATGCTGGGCATTGCCGATATAATGCGGTATTATGCCATTCCTTCCGTGATTTATACCAATCCGGAGCTGTCTTCCGTTGGGTTGACCCAGCAGGAGGCGCAAAAGCAGGGGCTTGAGGTACGCGTTGTTCGATTGCCGATGAACTATGCCGGCCGCTATCGCGCGGAAAACGAGGATGGCCGCGGTATTATGAAGCTGTTGACTGACAGTGCGGGACGTGTCGTAGGCGGTCAGGTCCTGTCCAACTATTCAAGCGAGTTTATTGTGTCCCTGGCTTCTTATATTGAGCTTGGGCTGAATGTGGAACAGATCAAAAAAATTGTGTTTCCGCACCCCACGGTATCGGAGATAATTCGGGAAGCAGTATTTCAGGCATGAACAAGCTATACGAAAGCACAACCTTTGACCCGACGCTCAACCTGGCCATAGAAGAATCCCTGCTGCTCGCTGAAGATAACGTGCCTTCTCTTTTTCTGTGGCAAAATGCGCATACTGTGGTGATTGGCCGCGGCCAGAATGCCTGGAAGGAATGCCGATGCGATCTTCTGCAAGAGGAAGGAGGCACCCTGGTGCGCCGTACCACTGGGGGAGGGGCAGTCTATCATGATCTGGGTAATCTTAATTTTTCCTTTGTCATGCCCAAGGGCTTGTATGATGTGACTCGACAGTTAGAAGTCATTCAAAAGGCGGTACATAGTTTCGGCATCGAGGCTGAGGTGTCGGGTCGCAACGACATTGTTTTGACGGCAAGCGGGGCGAAATTTTCGGGCAATGCTTTTCGATACATGCCAAACAGCAATTTACATCACGGTACCATTCTATATGATGTGGATATGCAGAACTTAGGCCGTTATCTGATGCCATCTCAAGAGAAGCTAAAGGCCAAAGGGGTGGAAAGCGTCCGTTCACGCGTGGAGAATTTGGCGCCCCGTGCGGAGGGAATGGACATAGATTCATTAAAGACCGCGCTGTTTGACGCTTTTCAGGATGAGTACGGCCGCGCAACTCATCTTGAATGGAATCTGGAATTGCCTCGGGAGCAGGTAGAAGCGCTCCAGGGAAAATATCGTTCCTGGGACTGGACCTTTGGGCGGACGCCGGAATTCGATATATCTTTCAACCGCCGATTTGATTGGGGCCAGGTGGAACTTTTGCTGTCTATGCGCCACGGCAATGTGCATAGCGCCAAATGCTACACCGATGCCAATGACCCGGAACTTGGGGAACGGATCTCAAACAGCTTGCTTGGTTCAGTATTTACAAGCTCTGCCCTGGCCGATGCGCTGAAGCGAAATGGGCGGCCTGAGGATGAGGACATTGCTGGTTGGCTTGCCAAACAGAAGATATAGGAAGCTTAACCTCATGGTTATTTTTACGGCATGTCTGTGTCAATCGACGGACATGTTTTTTTATGGAATAATCAAGACGGCTGATCCTTTGACAAGCGTGCTATAATAACTGGGATTGCATATGATCAGGAGGCAGGCGTTACAGTGACTGAATCGACGAGAGTGCAGGCACCCGGTAAGATGAAGGCCTTGTGGGCCTTGTTTGTTATTTTTTTTAAAGCAGGCACTTTTACTTTTGCAGGAGGGCTGGCGATGCTGCCGGTCATCGAAAAAGATGTGACTGAAAAATATCATCTGATGGATAAGGAAACTTTTATGGAGTATGCCACCCTGGCACAAACCCTTCCAGGAGTCATTGCGCTGAATTGCGCATCCTTCGTGGGAAAGCAGGCGGCAGGTTTTGCCGGGATGATGGCGGCAGCCGTCGGATCCACAATATCAGCGTTCGTCATCATGATTGCGGCTACGATCGCTATCCAGTTGATTCCGCAGACCGGCCCGGTCATTGGTGCTATGAGCGCGATTCGTGCGGCGTCAGCGGCATTGGTGTTGTCGGCAGCTTTCTCGCTGGGGGCACATAATCTGAAAACTCTGTATGCGAGGATCGTAATGATCCTCTCCTTTGTGCTTGTTTTTATACTGAACGTCAGCACCCCTATCGTTGTGCTATTGTCCGCTTTGGCAGGACTGGTATATTATGGACGCTTTAAGGCCGGTGAGGGGAGGGGGATGGCGTGATGTTTCTTACAAACCTCTGGATCATGTTTTTTACTTTTTTTAAAATTGGATTGCTTGGGTTTGGCGGGGGGTACGCCATGATGTCCATGATCATGACAGAAGGGCAAAAACTCGGCATCACCATGGCACAGCTGGCGGATCTTAACGCCTTGGATATGATAGTGCCTGGGCCGATAGCAATCAATGCAGCCACCTATGTGGGTTATTTGCATTCCGGCTTCTGGGGCGCGACGGCAGGAACGCTTGGTGTATCATTGCCTTCGATCATTCTGGTAACGCTGGTAATGCATTTTATCGACAAGTATAAAGGCAATCATATCATGGACGGAGTTCTCCAAGGGGTTAAGCCGGCAGCGGTTGGTTTGATCGCGGCGGCGGCATTGATGATCGCGTCAGGCGTCTTGGTCAGGGAAGGCAGGTCAATAGCCACCTTGTTCAGCGATCCGATAGGTACCCTGTCTCCTTTGATGGTGGCTATTTTCGGCGCAACAGCCCTGGCAAATATCCGCTTCAAGGTCAACCCAATTTTGCTTACGGTGCTGGCTGGTGTTGTAGGAGCTGTTTTTGCCTGAGATACTTCATCCTTTTTTGCCGATATGGAATGCAAATGCGAGGGTGCTGATCCTTGGCAGTTTCCCCTCGGTGATGTCACGTGCGAATGGCTTTTATTATGGCAACCCTCGGAATCGTTTCTGGCAAGTGCTCGAAGCGATATATGGTCAACCAGTGCCTGACAGCAGGGAAGGGAAGACGGATTATCTGCTGTCACACCGCCTGGCTCTGTGGGATGTGTTGGCCGCTTGTGAAATAGATGGTTCATCCGATGCTGATATAAAAAAAGCTGTATCAAATGATCTGAGCCAGATCCTTGACGGGGCAAACATTGCGCGCATACTGGCCAACGGCAGACTGACTGAAAAACTGTTCAGGCGATGGTATCGGGGGGCTTTGGAAGAGAAGCTTTTTGTCTTGCCATCAACCAGCCCAGCCAATGCGGCATGGTCCTTTGATCGCCTGACCGATGCTTGGAAACAGGCTCTGATCGGATAAAAAAGATAGTATTCGTAAAAACTTTATGGTATGATTTCTTTCGTTTGTTAACAGTGAGGAGTTTCCATGAAGTATTTTTTTATTGTCAACCCGGCTGCGGGGACCCGCAGCGTTGAAGCAGTACTGCGCCGAGCTCTTTCGGGTTATAATGAAAAGGTTGATTACCTCATCTATGTGACCGATTCACCCAGTGATGTGCAAACATATCTGAACGGCGTCAGAGAGCGTGAAGAGGGCCCCCTTCGCTTTATTGCCTGTGGAGGCGATGGGACGCTCAATATGGTTGTCAATGGCTCGCATGGTATGGCAGATGTGGAAGTGGGTTGTTATGCTTGCGGCAGCGGGAATGATTACGTCAAGTATTATGGTGACGTGGAGGATTTTCTGGATCTGGACAAGTTGTTTGCGGCAAGGGTTGAACAGGTGGATTTGATGCGCGTTGGCAATCGCCTGGCCGTCAACATGGTGCATTTCGGCTTTGATACAAATGTTGTCAGGCGCATGGAGCTTTTGCGCCGTATCCCTGTCCTGGGGGGGTCACGCTCATACTTTTTAGGCGTGTTGGCTGCCTTGCTTAGCCCATTGTTCACCGCGTGCGAGTTTTACGCCGAGGAGGAGCGCTTTTGCCAAAACAAGTTGCTGCTTTGTACTTTGGGCTGCGGCAAGTATGTGGGCGGCGGGTATCAGTGCGCGCCCAGAAGCATCAATACAGACGGGCAGATGGAGATTTGCATGGTTAAACCTCTTTCCAGGTTTAAGCTCTTAAAGCTGATGAACCTGTATAAGAAGGGTCTGCATCTGGAGGAACCAGCCCTTAAAGACCTGGTCTGTTACCGGCGGGCTCAAAGTGCGCAAATCCTTTTTCCCCGTGAAACCGGTATCCTGTTGGATGGGGAGATCATGATGACGAAGGAAGCAAAGGTCAGTATCCTGCCCCGCGCCCTGAATTTTTTAATCCCTCAGAACCTGTAAAATATTTAAAAAGCGCCCGGATGCTGTGTAACGAAGCATCCGGGCTATTTGCATCATAGGGAAACTCAGTTCAAACGGCGGATCAGAATCAATGGTGTCAACTCGTCTCCCTGCCCGGAGGGGTTATCCTTCATGGCATCCTGTATTTGCAAGTCCGTCATAGGAAAACCATCTGATTTTCCCAGCTGGTCGCGTTGAATATCATTAGCGTCCATCAGCACAACGGGGATGTTTGTATTCCTGTAGAGCTCGTTGCATAATTCGTTGGGATTTGGAGGATTAATCAGCGCCAGCTGTTTGTACACGTCAAAGCTGGAACGAAAATAAAACCCGTCAATTCCGCCTACGCCTTGACCGCAGACGCGGTAGAAGACCCCTTTGATGCCAAAGGGCTTGGTAATGGCTGACAGGAAAGCTGCCAGCAGGACGCGCGGAAGGCCTACCATATCGATAACAAGCTGCATCTTGTAGGGCTCATGCATGCCGACACCGGTCGTGTTGATACCGGCAAAGCGCCACATCAGATTAGCAAAAAACCCGGGTTTTACCTCATCGCGTGTTTTGACGCTCTCTACGCACATCGCCATGACTTTCGCTCCGAAGCTGATCACATCGCCGGGCTGGTATAAAGGACGAACATACTTTTCGACCAACTCCGCCTGATCTTCACCCCGGTTGACAAAGTGAGTCTGGATGGCATAACGCGCGTATCGTTTTCCATCCTCACCCTCGACCTCGCCACGGTCAAAATAAGTGATACCTTGATACTCCCTGCGCTGCTCTTCCAGATTTCGAGATGCGATAATGCCCATGCTGCTCCTCCGAAGAAAGAATACCGGCAATAATGTACATCGTAGCGGGGTATAAGTCAAATTGCGCTACCATCTCTCGCCTGATTTTTCGTTGTTTATAGCTAAAGCAAAATTGCGCTTGACTTCAAGGAAGCTTCGCAGATCCTGCATAACGGCATATAGAAGCGCTCTGTCCTCAAATTCTTTGCGGTCTTGCGGAAGGGGGAGCTTATCATAAACATGGTCAATCCGTTCAAGCGTCTGCAGCATGGAAAGCGCTATGTTATCTTCGCTGAAACCATCCGCAACTTCATTGAAAAAATCGGCAAGCAAAAAGTTGGTACCATGACTTTGACTTGTTCGAACCAAATTTTGCCATATGCGCTTAAGAAAACTGGCCTGTCTGGAACGCATCTGAAAATACGCCACGGGATAATGCCCCTGAATGAAGAGACGGTTATCACTTTCAAAGACGGCGGCACTCTCATAGTTGGATAATTTCTCTTCCAACGACTCAAAAGCAATGTCCATGGTTTCATCCTCCAGGCCAGCCAAAGCGTGCATCGTCTTGTCTGCCATTGTCCGCAGGATCGCTCGGAAGCTATCCTCAATGTTGTCTCGAAACGAGGTAAGCGGCGCTCGAGGACGAGGGATAATCAGCTTCACCAGTACGCCTATTCCCGATCCGACGACCAGCAGCCCGAACTCGTTGAGGATCAGGGGAAAACCCATATTTTTCTCAATCAGAAAGTGTGTGGCAAGCACGGCGCTGCTGGCAATAACGCTTTGCAGATCCAGGAGGTAACATATGCCCACAAAAAACAGCAGGAATAGGCCGAAACTCAGCGTATGAAAGTGCAGCGGCGGCAAGGCTGCAAAACAGAGGATCACCATCAGCGCAAAAGCCAGCATGCGCTTTCCTGCTGTCTTCAGCGTTGCGCCGCGTGTATTCTGGATGGTCAGCAGCGTGGTGATGCCGGCGACCGCGCTGTATTTAAGGCCAAGCATATCAGCCAGAAGAATGCCTGATGTAGTTCCCAACGCAACTTCTGCTACGCTCAGCAGATCCAGTGGCCCCTTTGCCATGACACGTAACCGTCGCATAAGGATCTCCTTTCTTCTTCGAATACCAATACGATAGCGTGTTTTTTATATTTTTACAATATGCGGGAAAAATCTATTAATCCATATATCACTTGACGTTCAGACCTCATAGGCATAAAATAAACCGATAGGATTTGCTTATTCTTTTTGGATTTATTATTTTATGGAGGAGTTTCATGGAGTTTTCCGGCAGACTTTTTTTAGCGGCAATCGAGGAAGATAATGCCCAGCGTGCTCTGTTCCGTGTACGGCCTTTGCTGAGCAATGAAGGTGAAATACCTCAGGAAGAGATCGAAACTTTAAGTGATGAAGGATTTTTACGTGTTGTTCCTGATAGAGGAGAACAACACACCTTCAAAGAACGCATGCGGGGCTTGGGCCAACTGTGTCTGATCGACCTTCGAAGTGTATCGGCTGAAACCAACAAGGTCCGAAACAATAAGAATTATGCGCCCAATTACGGAGAAAGAAATCGTTATGTTATTTATTCGGACGCCATTCGAGAGTTAAGTGAGGTAGAAGTATATGAGGTGGTAGCCGAGGGCAGGGCGGCGCAGCCTGATACCCTTAGTTATTATCTTCGAAAGGGCGGGCACATCCAAGGGCCGTTCATTGCCTCCAGTACGGAGCCCGCATCACCTTTAAGCTGTATTGCGCCTGATAACAGCCGCCTGTTTAGTGTGACCATGCCCGATGGGCGGGAGAAGCTGTATTATTGGCCTGAACAGCCTGAATCCAACCAGTCAGTTGCGCCTCAGCCGCGGGAGATTCCTGAAAAAGAAACGAAAACAGACGTAGTGGATCATGTGCCCAGCATGCCTGAGCAATCCGCAGAGGAGGCGCCGGTTTTACCCTTGAGCGCCAAGGAGCAAATCTTGAAATTGCAGGCGGCCATCAGTCCCCTTCTCCAAGCCCCTGAAGAAGAACTTGTGTCGGAGGAACCGGAGACGGAGGAAAAGACCGCGATACTTAAAACCGCTAAGCTGAACGGAACGCCCATGCGCATCAGCGGGCATCGCCCATCTGGGACAAGGCGCAACGCCTTGAGCCTCTCTTCGGTGGTGGATCGCGAGGTTCGCCGCAGCGGACGCCCGCAAGAACCATCAGCCACGCTCAACGATTCACGCGATCTGCGGCCGGTAGACAATCCCGCTGAACAATTAAAGCAGGCGATGCGTCAGATGTGGAACAGGCAGGAGACCAGGATGCAGGCCTTGGACAGCTTTCTGGCGATGGATGGTGCATCCCAAGCTCTGCTTGACAGGCTGTCCGGCGAAGAGGGCAAGGACATGCAGGCTATTGTACACCAGCAGCTCAACGAACTGGAGGCGGAGCGTTTGGCGCTGGTGATGGAGCTTGATCATTTACAGGAAAATCGTTCCGAACTTTTTAAAGAGGCTCTATCCCAAGGTGGAGCACAGGCGAAGGATCTGGAAAGCAGGAAGACCGAGCTTCATCAGTCTTTACAGCAGCTTCAGAGCCAGTGCGTTCAGCTTGAGGAGAAGCGCGCCGGGCTGATCAGGGAACTGGATGGACTCTGTGCCAATGATTGTTATGTCGCTCCGGGTTTTGGCGAAGATTGCAATTTTGAAAAGGCAGGCAAACTGCTCTTGCAAGCCTTCACCAGCGCAGGGTTTGATCTGTCAAAAAATGACGCCTTCCATCTGTTGTTGATGGTTCTCAGCTTTCCGCAGGTAGTGATTGAGTGCGAAGATGAAGAGGACGCGAATCTGGCTGCGCGATTAACAGCTCGCGCGCTGGGTGCAGCCTTGGCGGAGTGTGAGGCAGAGGAAGAGCCCGTCGTGTTGCCGGGAGGTGACGCATTTGTGTTTGCCCTGTACCATGGCCAGCCGACTTTTTCAAACGATGCATCTTCTTCATATACCCGTCTGATCGTGGGAGACAGCAGGGTGTTGCCACGGGTCAGGGTAAAGACTGCGAGCGGTTTTATGATGGAGCTGTCGCTTCGCGCGGGCAGTCGCCTCCGGAAGGACACACTGTATCGCGCAGTAGAGGAAGCCCGTCGGGAGATTCCTTCCGGCGCACTGCCAATGCTGTCTCGGGCTGAAGAAGCTTTAGACCGCCGCATGCCTCTGACTCTTAAGCGGGATATACTTAACTACCTCAGCCCTGCGCAAATCTTGCTGGAGGGAGGAATAGCTTCAGCGATTGATTATGCTTTTCAAAGCTTTATTATCCCCTTTGCCAGGCGTGAGGGCGTGGATACAAGCGCTCTGCGCAGTCTGTGCAGCCCAATGCCGCTGGCTTCTGCCTTGCTGTGAATGAGCTGTTGCGCATGACGGCCGCACAGATAAAAAATCTGCGCGGCCTTGTAACAAGGGCGGAGCGCATAAAGCAGGGGCTCTTCCTGGCGGAAGGAGATCACTTAACGGGTGAGGCTATCCGTGAGGGTGAGGCCCAATCCATCCTGATCATGGAGGGAAGGGAAGAGCGTTTCGAAAACTTCCTGCACTGTGGACTGCCCATATATATCCTGCCGGAACGTGCTTTTTTTCAGATAGCTGATACTAAGACTCCGCAGGGAGTGGCGGCGCTTTGCCCCTTGCCCCCAAACACTTCCCCTTTACAACTGGGTGAACGAGTCGTGGCGCTCAACGCGCTGCAGGATCCCGGCAATGTAGGGGCGATCATACGCAGCATAGACGCCGCGGGGTTCAGTGGTTTAATGATCGATTCCCAATGCGCTGATCCCTTTTCCCCAAAGGCGCTGCGTGCCTCCATGGGATCATCTCTGCGCGTGCCTGTCTGTGTCCTGACAGATTTGCGCGAGGGTTTGCAGGCGCTTGTTGGCTATGATATGATCGCGGGAACACTTGATGGAGCGCCGTTTTTCAGACGTGCCCATACTTCGGAGAAAGTATGTCTGATGATTGGAAACGAGGGGGCGGGGCTTTCCAGTGAGATTGAAGCCCTTGCGACACAGCGCCTTAAGTTGCCGATGCGTGGGGGGGCGGAGTCACTGAATGCCGCAGCCGCAGCCACAGTGATGATGTATGATTATATCCGGGTATGGGAGGAAATGGTTTGAATCTTTCTCAGCGGTTTAAGCGAGCCTTTATCGGCGACAGAGATTTTTATAAAAAAGTAATAAGCCTGGTCATTCCTATCATTATCCAGATGTTTGTGACAAATTTTGTCAATATGCTGGATAATATTATGGTCGGGCGCCTTGGAACGGATGAAATATCAGGCGTGGCAATTGCCAATCAGCTGGTGATGGTCTTTAATCTGTGCGTTTTCGGCGGTGTTTCCGGCCCGGGAATCTTCGGCGCTCAGTTTTTTGGCTCGGGCGATATGGAAGGTGTCCGTAACACATTCAGAATCAAGCTTTGGGTGTGTCTGGCCATTTTATTTGCCGCATTTGTAGCGATCCTTGGGTTTGGGCCTGCATTGATTGGTCAGTTTCTTAAAGGGGATGGCGACCCTGTTTCTGCACAAAAAATGATGGGGCATGCCCTTGATTATGTTCATATCATTATGATTGGGTTTATACCCTTTGTTTTGACGATCTCCTATGCAGGAACGCTGCGGGAATCCGGTGAAACCATGCTGCCTATGAAAGCGGGCATTGTAGCCGTGTTTGTAAACCTGGCAGGCAATTATGTGCTGATCTATGGGCACTTTGGATTTCCGCGACTTGGTGTTCAAGGCGCGGCGATCGCTACTGTCTTCAGCCGCTTTGTTGAGCTAGCCATTCTGCTTTGCATAGTGCATGCGCGCGGGAGAAGGCGATATGAGTTTATGCGCGGGATCTATCGTACCCTCAAGGTTCCCTTCAGCTTGCTCAAGTCTGTGCTGCGAAAGGGCGCGCCTTTGCTGGCCAATGAGTTTCTCTGGTCCTTGGGGATGGCAATGCTGGTTCAGACCTACTCACTCCGCGGTTTGAATGTACTGGCCGCGATGAACATTGCCTCTACAGTCAATAACGTTTTCAACATGTTTTTCCTATCCATGGGCAATGCCATTGCGATTATGGTAGGTCAGCACCTGGGGGCCAGCCGCATGAAGGAGGCCAGGGAAGATGTGTGGCGGCTGATGGGATTCAGCGTTGCTATAAGCATCGTCATAGGCGGGCTGATGGCATTGCTCTCCCCTTTGTTTCCGATGCTTTATGATGTGACAGAAGATGTGCGCTCCCTCGCGACAAGGTTTATTATTACGATGGGTTTATTTATGCCCATGTATTCGGTATCCCACGCCAGTTATTTTACACTGCGTTCCGGAGGTTCTACCTTGATGACCTTTATCTTTGATGCCGCCTATGTTTGGGTGATCAATATTCCCCTGGCAAGGATGTTGACCTACCATACCGCTTTGCCTATTGAACTGTTGTATCCGTTGTGTGAGCTGGCCGGATTAACCAAACTGGTGCTTGGCATAGCGCTTGTCAGAAGCGGGGTCTGGGTCAGGAACATCGTTGATAATGAACATGCAGTTGCTGTTTTGCCGCAGACAGAGTGAAATAAATCTTATTATTCAGGCCGATACGGCAACTGAAAAGCCCGAATGATTGTTGATTCATTCGGGCTCTTTTGAGAATGGCGGTATTTATTTCTTTGAACCGATCTTTTGCAACAGTTTGATAGACACAAAGAATAGACCGAGGATCAGGAATACGCCTGCCAAGCCTATCCCTGTGACAATTAAACCCTTTGTAAAAACAGTCATGATCATTTCCCTCCTGTCACAGCAACATGGAAACCAGCGTGATCACCATCCCGCCGGCGATGATAGAACCCAGCTGACCGGATACATTTGCGCTGATCGCCTGCATAAGGATGAAGTTGTAAGGATCTTCTTCCTTGGCCATCTTCTGGATGACGCGCGCGCTCATCGGGAAGGCCGAGATGCCTGCTGCGCCAATCATCGGGTTTACTTTATTTTTTCGGAATAGATTGAGGAACTTGGCAAAAAGCACGCCGCCGGCCGTGTCAAAAACAAAGGCGAACAGCCCCAGGCCCATGATCAGCGCGGTATCCCAACGCAGGAAATTATCGGCTACCATGGTAGAACCTATGGAAATGCCAAGCAGGATGGTGACCAGGTTGGCCAACTCATTCTGAGCTGTTTTAGATAAGCGCTCCAATACACCGCACTCTCGAATCAGGTTGCCGAACATCAAAGAACCAACCAAAGGCGCGGACATGGGCACAAGGATACCGGCGACCATCGTCACAATGATGGGAAAAAAGATCAGCGCAGTTTTGGAGGAACGCCCCTCCTGATAGTCCATTCTGATCTTACGCTCAGCCTTGGTGGTTAAAGCGCGGATAACAGGCGGCTGGATGACCGGAACAAGCGACATATAGCTGTAAGCGGCGACGGAGATGGGGGCCATGTAATCCACCAACTTAAAATGGTTGGCAACATACAGTGTGGTCGGACCATCCGCCGCGCCGATGATGCCGATGGCACTGGCTAAACGCAAAATCAGACTGTCGTCAGCGCCAGGCACGACCAGGGGAATCAGCAGAATGGACACCAGGAAGGTGGAAAAGATACCGAATTGCGCCGCGGCGCCGAAGAAAATCATCGAAGGATCCTTCAGCAAGGGGGTAAAGTCGATCATAGCCCCTACTGCGATAAAAATCAGCACTGGAAATAGTTCATTCGCGATACCTGCGTCAAACAGCACCTTTAGAAATCCAGGCTCTTCCGCCGTACCAAGCACGGCAGCAACGGCTGTGCCGCCGCCCGCCATCAGCATAGGGGGAAGGTTGGCAAGGATAGCGCCAAAGCCAATAGGCAACAGCAGGGCAGGCTCATAGTCTTTGGCGATTGCCAAATAGATCAGCACAGCAGCAATGATAAACATCACCAGTATTTTTATGCCCGCGATGCTGAACAGAAAGGTGACGCCCGAAAAAAGATCCCCAATGATCGTGGATAGGTTCATATCAGCTCTTCCTCTCCTTCAGTTGATATATTTGCTCCGCCAATCGGAGCCCTCAGGTTATACTGCGGACCCAGTGGCGCATAACGTCTTGATATCCACCGGCATATGCCCTCCAAGCCGGGATAAAGCATACGTTCGGAAATGTTGATGTAATCCAGTTTATCGCGTATTTCAAGCTTCACCTCACGGGGAATAACGATGCGGGTAAATGCTTTTTCAGCGCCCGGCAGGTGATCAATCATGGTTTCAACATTACTTGAAAGGGAAAACAGCGCGTACTGATTTTCGATGCGGCTGACGGTTGAGGCCGGCTCAAAGAATAGGCCGAAAGGATGCTCTGACAAGGTGTTGAGCGTTTCAAAACTCGGTGCGGTACGGTCAAGCATCTCCTGTGAGAATACATTAGCCCCATATGAGGTCAGCAGATCTTTGAGGACACGGGGGAGAAGACTGTTAATTACTTCCATGTCAGCCACAATGATGGCGCCATCGCGGTTGTAAGCGGATGTATCCTCGGTGGCGAAGTGGGCGGCTACAAGGGGAGAATAACTCCAGTCAAGCAAGCGGGTGGGAAGACCAAAATGCTGCCCTGTCGCCAGCAATTGCCAGAGTGAATCAACATTTTTAAGATCTGCGTAGCCATACTTACGAAAACTTCGCAGGATCTGCTTTTCCAAGCCGAGGTCGTGGCGGCATACACGATTGAGTGTTGGGATCAAATCCCAGTGCATGTCCTCGACACCCCTAAAAACTCGATTGTTGCGGTAACGGCGGATAGATTCATCCCACACACCGTCAAATACAGCGGATTGCAGTTCATCCCAACTATGAATGATCCTGTTTTCCATTGCCCGCTCCTCTCCGAATTTGGTCATATCTTAACATAAGCCGGGTAGGCAGACAAGCATGTCACCCATTAAGTTTGTATTATCGATGTATTAATCGGGAGTTATGCGCGGAGGCGCTCAATTGCCTGCTTAACACGAGAAAGCGTCACTTGCTTGCCCAATAAATAAGCAATTTCAATAGCGCCGCCCGGCGTGCTCATCTGTCCGCTGATGGCGATCCGAAGCGGCCAGAGAATCGGCCCGTTTTTTAGGCCTGCGTTTGCGATGGCTTGCATCACGCTGTCATGAATAGTATTCTCCTGCCATTCCTCAATCGTCTCGAGCACAGGAAGGATAAACTCAAGCGCCTCCAGGCTGGTTTCAGTTGTGGATTTTTGCTTTTTATTGACATAGAGCTCGTTGTCATAATCAGGCATTTTCTTTAGAAAACGGATCATGTCAGGGATCCTGTTGAAAACCTCGGTGCGGCCCTGCATCAACTCGGCCAAACGGCGATAATCAATGGCGGTATCTTCAAGCGTTTTTTTAAACCACGGACTTGCCATCTGCAAATAATCATCCGGGGGAAGCCTGCGGATATACTCGGCATTGAACCATACCAGCTTCTCCATGTTGAAGATGGCGGGAGACTTATTCAGCCCCTTCTCGTCGAAAGCTTCAATCAATTCTTCTTTGGTAAAGAACTCTCTGTCGTTACCGGGACTCCAACCAAGCAAGGCGATGAAGTTGATGATCGCGTCGCGCAAGAAACCCATCTCAAGCAGATCCTCAAAAGAGGGATCACCATAACGCTTGGACAGCTTGCGTGTCGCGTCCTTCATGACCACGGGAAGATGGATGTAGACGGGCGGAGTCCAGCCGAAGGCTTGATAGAGCAGATTATACTTGGGCGCGCTGGATAAATACTCAGTGCCCCGAGTGACGTGAGTGATGCCCATCAGGTGATCATCGATGACGTTGGCAAAGTTGTAAGTGGGCAGGCCGTCCTGCTTAATCAGCACGTTGTCATCCAGCGTTATGCAATCAGCTTCGATATGCCCAAAGAGCAAGTCATCAAAGCCCGCGGTGCCATGCGTTGGAACGTTTTGACGGATTACACATGGTTCACCCGAAGCTAAGCGTCTTTTGGCTTCTTCAGCAGGTAAAGAGAGGCAGTGCTTGTCATATTTGAAGGTTTCCCCGCGGGCGGCAGCGGCTTCACGCCGCTGTTCAAGTTCTTCTTTTGTGCAAAAGCAGGGATAAGCGTGACCGCTCTCCACCAGTTGAAGGGCATATGGAAGGTACATATCCTTGCGCTGGGTCTGGATATAAGGGCCGTAATCACCACCGACATCCGGCCCTTCGTCATAATCAAGCCCGGCTGCGCGCAAAGAATCATAAATAAGCTGCACCGCGCCTGGCACTTCACGCTCTTGATCGGTATCCTCAATGCGCAGAACGAACTTGCCGCCGTTTTTTCGCGCGAACAAGTAGGTGAACAGGGCAGTCCGAAGCCCGCCAAGGTGGAGGTAACCGGTGGGACTGGGAGCAAAACGTGTACGAACGCTGGTCATCAAAAGGCCCTCCTTATTGTCAAGGTTTGTAGCTGTCCTTCAGTCCGACGGTCAGATTGAAAACACTCTGATCGTCCGCAGAATCCTTATCCTTGCAGAAATAACCGACACGAAGGAACTGGAAGGTATTGCCCGTTTCGGCCGCTTCAAGCGATTTTTCTCCGTATCCCGCCAGGACGGTCAAACTGTTTGGATTAAGCCTTGCGATAAAGTCCTTTTTATCAGCCTCATCATCGCTTTCTTCTTCCCGAAGCAAGGGCTCATACACACGAAAGGTAACAGGGATGCAATCAGCTGCATTCACCCAATGAAGTGTCCCCTTAACTTTGCGATCAGCGCCGGGACTGCCGGAACGGCTGTCCAGATCCACCGAGCAGAGAAGGTGGCTGAGAGTATCATCAGCATTTTTAACAACTTCATCACATCGAATGATATAAGCGCCCTTTAAGCGCACCTCACCATGCGGCCGTAACCGGAAGAATTTCTTGGGTGGATCCTCCATGAAATCGTCTGCTTCGATAAAAAGCTCATGGCTGAATGTCACTTCTCTTTTACCCAGCTCTGGATGATCCGGATGGTTCTCCATTGAAAGAACATCAGTCTTTCCATCCTCCCAATTGGTCAAAATTATTTTCAGGGGTTTCTGAACGGCCATGACACGCGGCGCTTTGCCGCCCAGATCATCTCGTACGCAGTACTCAAGCAGGGCCAGATCGACGACGCTGTCGGCCTTGCTCAAGCCGATTCGTTCAATAAATCCGCGGATTGCCGCAGGGGTGTAGCCTCTGCGGCGAAGCCCGCTGAGTGTGGGCATTCTGGGATCATCCCAACCGGATACATAGTTCTCTTCAACTAGCCTCCGCAAATAGCGCTTGCTCATCACTGTGCGGGTAAGGTTCAGCCTGGCAAACTCGATTTGGCGAGGGCCATGACTAAGGTCACCGTGCTTATCCTTGTGGGGCTGGCGGAAGCCTGCGTTTTCAACCACCCAGTCATACAGGGGGCGATGGTCTTCAAACTCCAGCGAGCAAAGGGAGTGTGTAATGCCTTCGATGGCATCGCCCAAAGGATGGGCAAAATCATACATCGGATATATGCACCACTCGTTCCCGGTGCGATGATGTTCTTTATAAAGGATGCGGTACATAGCAGGATCACGCATATTGATGTTGGGGGAGGACATATCAATCTTGGCGCGCAGGATATAGCGTCCCTCGGGGAATTCGCCTCCCCGCATTCTGCGAAACAAATCGAGGCTCTCTTCAGCAGGGCGGTCGCGCCAAGGGCTATTCTTGCCCGGCTCTGACAGGGTACCGCGATATTCGCGCATAAGTTCGGCGTTCAACTCGTCCACATAAGCCAGACCGCGCATGATGAAATCTTCAGCGATTTGATAACATTGCTCATAATATTCACTGGCATAATACAATCCGCCGCTCCAATCAAAACCAAGCCAGCGAATGTCGTTCATGATGCCTTCCACATACTCGGTCTCTTCCTTGGCTGGATTGGTATCATCAAAGCGCAGGTTGCACAGCCCGCCGTATTTCTCAGCGGTACCAAAGTCCGTCACCAGGGCTTTACAATGGCCGATGTGCAAATGACCGTTGGGCTCCGGAGGGAATCGGGTATGTACCTTGGTGCAGCGTCCGCTTTTGAGGTCTTCGTCAATAGCATCCCAGATAAAGTTTTTGCGTTCCTGACTTTCAGACATGCTTTTGCCCCCTTCGTGTTCTGGCGCATATTATATCGTTTCTTTAAGCACAGTACAAGGCTGAGCGAAATATGAGAGAACTCACATAATTTTTTTAATACAATTTCATCTCTTCTCCCTTTATGCTTAATTAAAAAGCCGTATGATGAACGCGTCGAAACTAACAAGGCAAAAGGAATGAAGGAGGAAAACAATGGATCACTTTGAAATGACGGAAAAACTTCGCGAGAGAGCGAATGTCAGCTATGAGGAGGCCAAGGAGGCTTTGGAACTGAACGAATGGGATATGTTGGAAGCCATCGTTTATTTGGAGCGGGAAGGGAAGACAAGTCGCTCGGAGCGCCCGCAGGAACAGGCAAATCAACAGGAGGATAAAGCGGAAGCAAAGCAGACGGAAAAGAAGCGTCGGGTAGCGGGTAACCTGTTTGAATCGGCGGCGAACGCTTTGGCCAGCCTGGTTGAAAAGGGCAACCGCAATAGGCTGGAGATATACAGAGAAGGGAAAGTGATGACCAAATTGCCGCTGACCGTGGTCGTCATTGTAACGCTGTGCATGTTCTGGGTGGTTGTGCCCGCAATGCTGATCGGATGGTTCGCCGGATGCAGTTATCGTTTGAGCGGACCAGATTTTGATAAGGCAGAGGATAGCGACAGGGCAGTATCATAAGCGAATCTCTTTTCATGACAACAGGCTCTTCCCAAATCAGGAAGAGCCTGTTGTCATAGCTATAAGGGATTATAGGTTTCTGAAAAATTTCCCGATGCTGTTCATGGTGAAAAACATCATCACGCTGTTGATGCCGTGACTGATAAAGATGAAAGGGATCAACAGGCCGATGAAACTGACCACCAGCGAGGGGGCATACATAAGCCAGATGCCAAGAAGAATATTGAGAATGGATAAAGCCATCACCCATGGCCAGCCTTGGACCCCCAAATGCTTCAATTCGATCGAGCCGACAGCCCGCACAATCCCTGAGGCAATCACCCAGCCTGCGAAGATAAAGGGGATCGCGGCTAATAGGGTTGTGAAGGTTTCCGGACGCGTCACTAAAGATATGCCAAAAAACAGACTGATAGCGCCGCTGGCCAGTAACCAGCCGGACCGGAACACCTTGTCTTCCGAAAAGTAGTTGATGATATCAGACAAACCCGAAAAGATAATGGATATGCTGATAAAAGCCGCAAGACTTACATAGTTTTCAAGCGGTCTGGGCAACAGCACGATGCCCAGCACGATCAGCACAATGCCCGCAATCAGCAACAGCCACTTGACAGCCTTAATGGATTTCATAAGATGCATTCCTCCTGAAAATGTAAATTTCTAGTCAAACCAAAGCTCAAACACAATATCGTCCAATCTATGCAATTATTTTTTATGAAAACCTTTGACAAAGATCAGAACGAGCACTGCGCCCCCTGTAGCGACAAAAAAAGAAGACAGGTTAAAACCATCCACACCACTGCGGCCGATCAGGCTCATCACAAAGCCTCCAACGACAGCCCCAATGATACCATAGAAAATGTTAGCTGCTGCTCCCATGGAAGCGTCGTGGCCGGTAATTTTACTGGCCACCCATCCAGCGAGCGCGCCCATCAGAATCCAGGATAGGATACCCATACTGTTCCTTTCTGTATGCCACAAGGCATACGGACGTTTTTAATATAACATCCGCGTTGGGATGTATAAGTATATTTACCCTGATGCTTAAGTTATTAAACGATTTATTAAGTAACTGGAGCGCACATCCGTTGAAGATATTGTCTGTGTTTATGGGATTATATGAGGGAACACATAAAGATGTTTTTGAAAATAAGCTTCTCCCTTTTGAAAAGCCTAAACCATGCAAGCTTGGTTTCTTGCCGAATCAGCATGGCCATGTCACGCAGACCATGAGGGAAGCAACGCTCGGAGCATGAATCCTGTTGTCAATCAGCTGCATGATGATACGGCAGGGGGAAGGCACCGCATTAAAGCAATTAAGGATAAATGAAAGGGAAAAACCATATCTTATATATTAAAAACCCTGAAATCTCAATGATTCCAAGGCTTTTAGGTGGTGCGGTCGACGAGACTTGAACTCGTACGGGTTTCCCCACACGCCCCTCAAACGTGCGCGTATGCCGATTCCGCCACGACCGCAGCTTGCGTGAACAGCAAAAACGATTATAGCCAAGGGTGGTAACCTTGTCAAGAAATATCTGGCAGAGT
>CAZYKQ010000008.1:0-21118 GCA_964648235.1 uncultured Christensenella sp.
CACCTTGCCTTTTCATTCAACTTTGAGGGTGTTGCACTTGCAAGTTGAATCCGCCACAAATAGAAGTCGGCAAGGTATTCACCGATAAGGCTTCAGGCAAGGACACACAACGTCCCGAACTTGAAAGGCTGCTGGCCTTCGTCCGCGAGGGCGACACCGTGGTGGTGCATAGCATGGACAGGCTGGCACGCAACCTTGATGACCTGCGCCGCATCGTCCAAGGGCTGACACAACGGGGCGTGCGCATGGAGTTCGTCAAAGAAGGGCTGAAGTTCACCGGCGAGGACTCACCGATGGCCAATCTGATGCTGTCGGTCATGGGAGCCTTCGCTGAGTTCGAGCGCGCCCTGATCCGCGAACGTCAGCGCGAGGGAATCGTGCTGGCCAAGCAGCGCGGTGCCTACCGGGGACGAAAGAAATCGCTGAACAGCGAACAAATTGCCGAGTTGAAACGGCGAGTTGCGGCAGGCGACCAAAAAACCTTGGTGGCCCGTGACTTCGGCATCAGCCGCGAAACCTTGTACCAGTACCTGCGGGAAGACTGACCATGCCACGCCGCTCAATCCTGTCCGCCACCGAGCGCGAAAGCCTGCTGGCACTGCCAGATGCCAAAGACGAACTGATACGGCACTACACGTTCAACGAAACCGACCTGTCGGTGATCCGTCAGCGTCGCGGCGCCGCGAATCGATTGGGCTTCGCTGTGCAGCTTTGCTACTTGCGATTCCCTGGCACCTTTTTGGGCGTCGATGAGCCTCCGTTTCCGCCCCTGTTGCGCATGGTGGCCGCGCAACTCAAGATGCCAGTGGAAAGTTGGAGCGAGTACGGCCAGCGCGAACAGACACGGCGGGAGCACTTGGTCGAGCTGCAAACGGTTTTTGGGTTCAAGCCCTTCACCATGAGCCACTATCGGCAAGCCGTGCATACATTGACCGAGCTGGCCTTGCAGACCGACAAAGGCATCGTGCTGGCGAGCGCACTTGTCGAGAATCTGCGGCGGCAGAGCATTATCCTGCCCGCCATGAATGCCATCGAGCGCGCAAGCGCCGAGGCCATCACCCGTGCCAACCGACGCATTTACGCGGCGCTGACCGATTCTTTGTTATCACCCCACCGTCAGCGCCTGGACGAACTTCTCAAGCGCAAGGACGGCAGTAAAGTGACGTGGCTGGCATGGCTGCGCCAGTCGCCTGCCAAACCGAACTCTCGCCACATGCTCGAACATATTGAGCGCCTGAAATCCTGGCAAGCACTTGATCTGCCCGCAGGCATCGAGCGGCAGGTTCACCAGAACCGCCTGCTCAAAATCGCTCGTGAAGGTGGCCAGATGACGCCTGCTGATCTGGCAAAGTTCGAGGTGCAACGACGCTATGCCACGCTGGTAGCGCTGGCCATCGAAGGCATGGCCACCGTCACCGATGAAATCATCGACCTTCACGATCGCATCATCGGCAAGCTGTTCAACGCGGCCAAGAACAAGCATCAGCAGCAGTTCCAGGCTTCCGGCAAGGCGATCAACGACAAGGTGCGGATGTATGGGCGCATCGGTCAAGCGTTGATTGAGGCCAAGCAAAGCGGCAGCGATCCGTTCGCCGCCATCGAGGCCGTTATGCCCTGGGACACCTTCGCCGCCAGCGTCACCGAAGCGCAAACATTGGCGCGGCCTGCCGACTTTGATTTCCTGCACCACATCGGTGAAAGCTATGCCACGCTACGCCGCTACGCGCCGCAGTTCCTGGGCGTGCTCAAATTGCGGGCTGCGCCCGCCGCCAAGGGTGTGCTCGATGCCATCGACATGCTGCGCGGCATGAACAGCGACAGCGCGCGCAAGGTGCCCGCCGATGCGCCAACCGCATTCATCAAGCCGCGCTGGGCAAAGCTGGTTCTGACCGACGACGGCATCGACCGGCGTTACTACGAGTTATGCGCCCTGTCGGAGCTGAAGAACGCGCTGCGCTCCGGTGATGTCTGGGTGCAGGGTTCTCGCCAGTTCAAGGACTTCGACGAATACCTGGTGCCGGTCGAGAAGTTCGCCACTTTGAAGCTGGCCAGCGAATTGCCGCTGGCAGTGGCCACCGACTGCGACCAATACCTGCATGACCGGTTGGAATTGTTGGAGGCGCAACTCGCCACAGTCAACCGCATGGCTGCGGCCAACGACTTACCGGATGCCATCATCACCACCGCGTCAGGCCTGAAGATCACGCCGCTGGACGCGGCAGTACCAGACGCCGCGCAAGCCATGATCGACCAGACAGCTATGCTGCTGCCGCACCTCAAAATCACCGAGTTGCTGATGGAGGTCGATGAATGGACGGGCTTCACCCGCCACTTCACACACCTGAAGACCAGCGACACGGCCAAGGACAAAACCTTGCTGTTGACGACGATCCTGGCCGACGCGATCAACCTGGGTCTGACCAAAATGGCCGAGTCCTGCCCTGGCACCACCTACGCCAAGCTGTCTTGGCTGCAAGCCTGGCACATCCGCGATGAAACCTATTCGACGGCGCTGGCCGAGCTGGTGAATGCGCAGTTTCGGCAACCCTTCGCCGGCAACTGGGGTGACGGCACCACGTCATCGTCGGACGGCCAGAACTTCAGAACCGGCAGCAAAGCAGAAAGCACTGGTCATATCAACCCGAAGTATGGAAGCAGTCCAGGACGGACTTTCTACACCCATATCTCCGACCAGTACGCGCCCTTCAGTGCCAAGGTGGTCAACGTGGGCATTCGTGATTCAACTTACGTGCTTGATGGCCTGCTGTACCACGAGTCGGACTTGCGCATCGAGGAACACTACACCGACACGGCAGGCTTCACCGATCACGTGTTTGGCTTGATGCATTTGCTGGGATTTCGCTTCGCGCCGCGTATCCGTGACTTGGGCGAAACCAAGCTATTCATCCCCAAGGGCGATGCCGCCTATGACGCGCTCAAGCCGATGATTAGCAGCGACAGGCTGAACATCAAGCAAATACGCGCCCATTGGGATGAAATTCTGCGGCTGGCCACCTCCATCAAGCAAGGCACGGTAACGGCTTCGCTGATGCTGCGCAAACTCGGCAGCTACCCGCGCCAGAACGGCTTGGCCGTGGCGTTGCGCGAGCTGGGGCGCATCGAGCGCACGCTGTTCATTTTGGATTGGCTGCAAAGCGTGGAGCTGCGCCGCCGCGTCCATGCGGGGCTGAATAAGGGCGAGGCGCGCAACGCGCTGGCCAGGGCGGTCTTCTTCTACCGATTGGGTGAAATCCGCGACCGCAGTTTTGAGCAGCAGCGCTACCGGGCCAGCGGCCTCAATCTGGTGACGGCGGCCATCGTGTTGTGGAACACGGTATATCTGGAGCGTGCCACCAGTGCTTTGCGTGGCAACGGCACGGCGCTGGACGACACATTGTTGCAATATCTGTCGCCGCTGGGGTGGGAGCACATCAACCTGACCGGCGATTACCTATGGCGCAGCAGCGCCAAGGTCGGTGCGGGGAAGTTTAGGCCATTGCGACCGCTGCCACCGGCTTAGCGTGCTTTATTTTCCGTTTTCTGAGACGACCCCTCCGTCGCTCCGCCAGTGAAAAGGACAAAGCCAAACGGATAGAATTCTCAAAGAAAGCTGAAAAGATTGCTACTGTCATGTACAAAAAACTTGGCGCGTATGAACAGGGTGCTGAAAAAGCCGCCGCGATTCAGCAAGAACCTACCGATGACGAGTAGTCTTTAAAAGAAAAACGCCCCTGCCCTGTGCCACGAACACCACAGCAGGGCCTAACCTGAAAGCACACAGGAGGTGCAATTATGGACGCTTATCTTCAAAGGCTTGAAGACGAGGATATGACCACTGGCCGCAAGGTGGCTAAGTGGTATGTGGCTTATGACGATGGAACATTTGACGGCCCTTACGACACAGAAGAAGAGGCGTTGGACGTTTTTTCTAAGATAGCCTCGACTTGATTAAAAAGTATACAAAAACAATTATAGTCCAGAGAAAATGCGGCGTTTGTTCAACATTCAACACATTCTGTGTGGTACGCTTGCTTGCGAGGAAGAGAGGGACAATGTTTCCCTGCCTTCACAAGAAAGTGAAGTTCCCTCCGCAAGCTCCGTCTTCGGCTCCCACTCGCTCACATAGCCCGGCTCGTCCTGCATACGCTTCAGTTCGCGCATGACGGCACTGTGGTTTTCACGCACCAAGGCCAGTTCGTCCTTTTGCGGGAACTCTTGGCCCAGAGCGGCCTTGACCGTATCCATTTCGGCCATTTCCTGGCGCACGTTGGCCTGGTAGGTCTGGAAAGCCTGCTCGATGCCCTTTTCCAGAAAGTTATCCAGCCGCTGAAACATGCCGGACAGACTGAATTTTTCGTCAAAGCCGTAGACAAGGTTCTCCGGCTGAAACTCCTGATCTCCCATGCCTTTGAGGGCCAGCCGGAAGCCGTCGCCGCCCGGAGCTTGTGACGTGCGCAGCATGGACACCTCAAAGCCCCGGTACTTGCCCAGAATGGGCTTTGCCTTGGATTCCCGCGTGATGCCGACCACGCCGTCACGCAGAATGCCCTGAATTTGCTCACTGTGCTTTTCGGTCAGTAGCTTGCCGTCTTTCAGCCACTCCAGTCGGATACGAGTCTTGCCCTTTTCAGTGAAGGTACGGGTGTTGCCGTCCCGTAGGCCGCAGTTGGCAGCATAGTCCGCTTGTGCCTTGGCAAGGCGACCTTCAGCCGCACCAAGCCATTTCAAGCGATCACGCAGCCGGTGTTGCGACCGCTGATGTTGCGAATGCAGGGCTTCCAGCTTGCGCAAGTCACTGGCCAGCTTCACCTGCATGAGAATGAGCGGATTGCCGGAGGCAGCAGCCTTCATATCCGCCGCGTTGGCGGCTTCGGACTGCACATCGTCAATGACGCGCTGAAGCAAATCCCCCTTGCGGAATTGTTCAATGGCGGCGGCTTTGTATTCTATGGTTTGCCACATACGGGCATCGTAGGTTTGCTTTGTGGCGTAATAGTAGACGCCTACGGCAAACTTGTCCGGGTCACGCTCATAGAGCATGTTGCCCTGGCGGATGATGCGCCCGTTTCGCTGTTCCAAATCGCTGGGCCTCCAGGGCGCGTCCAGATGATGCGCGGCCACCAGCCGCTTTTGCACATTCATGCCCGCGCCCATCTTGGCTGTGGAGCCAAGCAGGATGCGCACCCGGCCCGCCTGCATGTCGCTGAACAGCTTGCCCTTGCGAATATCCGTGTTGGCATCGTGAATGAAGGCGATTTCGTCGGCGGGAATGCCGCGCTCTATGAGCTTTTGCCGTATGTCGTCGTAGACGGAGAAACGGGAACCAGCGGCCACGCAACTGTCCATGTCGGCGGCGACTGTGTTGTCTGCGCCGTCATCGTCACCAGCTTCCACGCTGTCCCCTGCACCTTCTTCATCGGAGCCAGCGGCGGGGGCTGTGTCTTCTGAATCTGCACCCCGGAAGAAGTCTTCTTCCACAAACTCCAGTCCCGGCACAGGGGCAGGTGCTGCCGCTCCGGCCCCGCCCTTGGGTGTAGACAAATCGCAGAACACGAGCTGTGTTCCCTTGTCCGTTGCCGTGTCCTGCCAAATCTGAAAAATGCGTTCCACCGCCGCGTTGCTCTTGGAGCCGTCGTAATCATCGGCTTCAGGGTCGATAAGGCGATAGTCGAGGCCCGCCTTGCGGGCGTCATTGGTGATTTTCAGCGGGTTGTCGATGCGCGGGTCTTTGGGCAAATGCTCCATACGCTCGATGATTTCTTCCATGTAGGCAGCCTGACTGGACGACCGCTCCACCACATGATTGAAGGGCTTGCCGCCGTCCACCGGCGGGGTCAGCGGACGCATACCGGCCTTTGCCGCTTGCTCGTCCAAATCGCTCTTCGTCACCACATCCGCAAAGGAGCGGTACATGGAGAGCAGCTCCGGCACGTTCTGAAAGCTGGCGAAGCGGCTTTTGAGCTTGTAATTCACTCCCGTGGCGTCAAGTTCCCAACCGTTGGTTATCTGGCCGAAGGTGGAAGCCCAGGCGTCAAAATACTCAATGTTCTTGGCTTTCAGCTCGTCAAACTGCAAATAGCGTTGCAGGGTATAGACTTCAGCAATGGTATTGCTGATGGGCGTTCCGGTCATGAAGTATACGCCCCGGCCTTCGTGCTTTTTTTGCAGATACCGGCACTTGATGAACATATCCAGCGCCTTGGCTGAACCTGTAATATTGCCGAGGCCGGATACATTCATGGTGGTGGTATAGCTCAGGTTCTTGAACTCGTGGCTCTCGTCCACAAAGAGCGCGTCCACCCCCAGGTCGGCAAAATCCACAGCACGATCCTTGGCCCCTGTTCCGGCCATGAGCTTTTCATAGCGGGTTTCCATTTTTTCCCGCTGCTTTTCGAGTTGCTTGATAGTGGCCCGGCCCCCATCATTCTGCTTGGATTCCTCAATGGCCGTAATCACCGCGTCGATCTGCTCTTGCAGAATTTCCTCCTGCATGTCGCGGGGCATGTCGATTTTTTTGAAGCTGGAATGCGCCACCACCACGGCGTCCCAATCGCCGGTGGCAACGCGGCTGAACAGGCGTTCGCGGTTCTGCTTGGTGAAGTCGTTCTTGTCGGCCACAAGGATGTTGGCCCCCGGATAGAGCCGGTAAAATTCGTCACGCCATTGGTACAGCAGGTGGTTGGGGACAACCACCATCGGCTTGTTCAAAAAGCCCATGCGCTTGGACTCCATAATGGTGGCGATGCAGGCCATCGTCTTGCCCGCGCCCACCACATGGTCAAACAGCGCCGTGCCTTCTTGGATGGAGCGCCATACCACATCCTTTTGATGCGGTCGCAGCGAAACATCTGAAGACGCACCCACGAGTTGAATGTGCGAGCCGTCATAACGCGGCGGCACATGGGTGTTGAACCGCTCATTGTACAACGTGGTGAGCATGGAGCGGCGCTCATCGTCTGTCCACACCCAATCCAGAAAAGCCTGCTTCACCTCGTCGGCCTTCTGCATGGCAGCGGCTGTAAGTTCCTGATCTACCACCATGATGGGGCGGTCGTTGTCGTCGTACTGGCCGCTTTCCTTCTCCACCTTGATGGGCCGATTGGTGAGCAGGGATTCCAGAATCTTGGAGGCCGGGTATTCGGGGATGCCCCACACTTCCGTATTGGCCGCGTGGTCGTAGATGCTGACCTTGGCTTCCCAACGCCCCAAGATGGGCATATAATTGATTGTCTGGTGGCCACGGCCCCCATGAATCCGCTCTTCGATGAAGTCAGAAAGCACGTCGCCGGGCACCCAGGTGGAGCCGAACTTGACGCCGATGTCCACGGCTTCAATGTCGGGAGGAATGGCGGCGGCAAGGGCCTCCACATTGGCGTGGTACTGCGGGTCTTCCGCTGCCGCTGCCAGGGCAGCCCGATGCTTTTCGCGCACATTCCCGGTGAGGTATTTGTCGCTGATTTCCCATTCCGCACTGGCCGGATTGCGGAAAATCAGGCCCTCATCCTGCAATTCCTTCTGAATGGCCTCCGCTGGCCGGTGCAACAACTGGTTCATGCGGGCAAAGTCCACCTTGCCTGATTCTCGCAGGGAGATGACCAGGGCGTCCTTGGTGGTTTCGGCCTTTTCCGCAGCCTGCGTGGGCTTGAGCACTCGCTGCCGAAAGATCGCCGCCTTCCGCGCAGACGCGGGCCGAAATTCCCGGCCTTGACGCTTGGCCAGGTCTTTGGAAAGCCCCTTGTCGTACTCCAGCTCCAGCGATTCCAAAAGCGAATGCTCCGGGTCGTCGCGCATCAGCCCCCGGTTGGTCTGGGAATTGAGGTGGCCGTGTCGGCGTACAAAAGCGTCATACTGCACATTGAGCTGTCGCCGGGCACCCTCAATAAACTTTTCCTCAGCATCGTTCTTTTCCAGATTGAGAAGGTCACGCAGACTGTCCCGAATCTGGATCATGGAGGCCAGCCGCTGCCGCGCCCCGTCATTTTTGACCGGCAGCTCTTCATAGCTGGCCTCGCCAAAGCCTCCGGCCACTTTGAAGACGATTTTGCGGCTCTGCGGCTCCACACAATACGCGCCCATTTTCAGGGACTGGAAGTAGTCGGACGCGGTGAAGGCTTCATTGCGCTTTTCGCTGGACAGTTCCTCTGATGTTTCGGTTCTGGGCACATACTGCATGGGCGGCAGGCATTGGAGGCGCTTTTCAATCTCCTGCCCAAGGTCAATGTCCGCAGACGCCACACAGTTGAGCGCATCCTGAAACATGCCGCCGGAGTAAACCATATTGCCGATGATCTGGCCGGGCAGTTCGGCAAAATACTTATTGATGACAGCCGGGCGAGTGCCGCCTTCTTTCAGGTCTTCTGCTTCCACCGTGGCCGTCTGCACCCAATCGGTGCTGCGAATGCGCGGGCCGTCATGCTTGCGGAAAAAAAGAATGTCCGTGGTCACGTCCGTGAGGGCATTCTGCCGAAATGCCGTTTCCGGCAGACGCACGGCCCCCAGAAGGTCGGCTGATTCCGCAATGTGTGCCCGTGCGGTGGGGTCAGCCGCGTCCATGAAGAAACGACTGACCACAAAGGCCCCGATGCCGCCGGGGCGCAGCAGGCTCAGGGATTTTGCCAGAAAGTAATTGTGGATGGAGAAATTGCGCAGCTCAGGGAAGTTGGGATCGTAGAGGGTCTGCTTGCCGAAAGGCGGATTGCCGACAACCAGGTCGAAACGCGCCCCCTGAAGCTCGACATTTTGGAAGCCGTTATTGAGATGCCGGGCCTTGGGGTAGAGATAATTGGAGATTGCCGCCGTGGTGGGATCAAGCTCCACAGCAAGAAATTGGGCGTTGTAGCCTTCCGGCATCAGCCCCATAAAATTGCCGATGCCCGCCGAAGGTTCCAAAACACGCAGAGGCCCGCCTTCGCGCAAGCCCAGAGTGTTCAGCCCCTGATAAATGCCTCGAATGACGGTTTCAGAGGTGAAGTGGGCATCCTGCGTAGAACGGCGAGCCTTGGCGTATTCGTCTGGGGCAAGTAGGCTTTGTAGTGTTTGATATTCCGCAGCCCACTTTTCGTTGCGGGCGTCAAAGGCTTGGGGCAGACCGCCCCAGCCCACATAACGCACCAGAATTTTCTTTTCGTCAGGCCCCGCCACCTCAACCTTGCGCTCCTGCAAATCCTTGAGCAGGCGGATAGCGGCAATATTGTCAGCAAACTTTGTTTTTGCCCCACCGTGGCCAAGCCGGTCATTCGGGTTTATATGGTAATTTGCAGGCTCGTATCTATCCCGGCGTTCTGCAAAATCTCCCAGTCGCTCATCCCCTGCTGGCGAGCTTCCCAGGCCGAATCGCTGTTCAGCACGTTCGCTTCCCGCGTCGCTTGCTGATCCAGCGTCACCATGAACGATATTTCCCCCCGTTCCTCCAGACGGCGCAGGTCGTCCGGCTGGTTCAGCGCCCATCTGTCCAAAATCAAATAGGCTGAATTGGTGAACGCCGCGCTGCGTACCTCGCGGATGGTTTCCGGTCGCAACACTGTGCGGGCTATTTCCAACGGAGCTGTTTGTCTGTCGAACATTATGGGCCTCCTTTGCATCGGCGTGTACGTTCTCACGCCGCAGTTGTTCGATTTGATCTGCCGTCACGTCAAAATTAAACGTCAACTGTCTGGGGTCATAGGTCTTTTTGCGTGGCCGGGCCATAGGATTTACCTTTTATCGGCCACAGCCTCCCCTCCCTGATTAAAGGTCAAAGCCGCAGCATTCAGTATGCGGACTCCTTGGTCATCCTCAATAAAGACAACCTTGTCGCCCTGTTCCAGCTTGAGTTGCTTGCGAACCGCCACGGGGATGGTAATTTGCCCCTTGGAGGTCATGGTAGCCACTTCCATTTTCATGGTTTGCCCCTTTGTCAGTTTCCTTACTTTCCTTGTATTCCTTACCAAATAAAAAGCAAGCGAAAAACAGGGGGCAGCCGTGCTCAAAGCAACTGTTCGTTCGTCAATCCATTGGTAATGATGGAAATAATTTGCCCTATGGCGTCCTTGTCACCCGCACGGGCTTTCTTGGCCAGTTCCAGTGCCTTGGGAAGCTTGTCCGCTGTGAAGTCGCAGGCCGGAAAGCGAATCCCAGCCAGAATGTAAGTGGGGGTGGAGGTAATGCGCCCAAGCCCCGCCAGAATATCCGCGTTGACTCTATGGGCTGCGCCTTCAGTGAGCGCCTCCCCAAAGGCTTCAGGGGCAATGACCGCTTCCTGAAAGGCCAGCATGAGCGATGCTTCATAGGGCGTGGGAATGCCCAGGGCCGTTTGAGGCAACACCTTGTCCCAGAAGAGATTGGCCGCGTTGGCCGAAAACTGCTTCAGTGCCTCGTAGCTCAGGGCCTTTTTGAGTGATTCGCCATACTGATCCGAAGGTCGGTGCCGCACCACGATGCACATGCCGCTGTTGGCTCTTTGGGCTTGCAACGGTTCACGAATGCCGCAGTACGAGCATTCGAGGTTGACCCAATATTCCACCAGATCGCCGTCAAAATCCTTTACTGGCCTTCCGTCGAGACAATGCCGGTCTGCCAGTGCCTCACCAGGGTTATAGGGAAGCGCCAGGTCTTTGCCCACGTCAGCCCGCACCTTGGCCTCCACAGCCACACGGTCCGACATGGGTGTTCCGGCATGGGCCGGGGGGAATGCCATCAGGACAAACAAAAGAAGAGTCGGAAATATCAACTGCAAGTGACGCATGGAAAGCCTCCGATTGTGTTTGCGTGTGCTATAAATATGGCAAATAAGGCAGTTATACTGTCATCAGGCAGCCGCGTCATAGCCTACCTCCTGTCCCAACTGAATGAGCTGCGGCACACGAAGCTGTGCCTTCTTGAGTGAGGGATTGGCGTAGAACATATCGCCGCGCACCACCTGCCCGGAAAAGATGAAATGAGCTTCGCCCTCGATTTGCTCCTGAAGATCGCGTAAATCCACGCGGTCTTCTTTTTCTATGGTGGTATTCATGGTGTCGGCGTAGGTGGAGCCGGACTTGTCGTTGACCGAGAATCCGGAGCTGCGCACCACCGTACCTTGCCCAGCCTGCCCGCGTATCAGTTCCCATGTTTTTTCGGCATCCTGCATTTTCATGAAGATTTTGATGCTTGTGTTGGCCACCATTTGCTGTGCCCCCTTTTTGTCGGCCTCCAGAATGCCCGCGTAATCCTGACTGGCCACAATGGCCGCAATGCCAAGGCCTCGACCTTGGGTGAGCACCACCTCAAAGCCCGGCGTCACAATGGCCGCGTATTCATCCACGATGCACAGATACGGGCCGATGCCGATGGCATCCGTGGGCAGGGCTTCCAGCACATCAGCAGCGTCGCCTTCTATCTGTGCGCCAAGACCTACGGCGCAAGCATTGCGAATGGCCGACAAGCTGATCTTGCCAAGGCTCGCCAGCTCTGCCGGGGCTTTTTCCAGCGAAGGCAAGAGCACCACAAGAATACGCCGCTGCATGATGGCGTCTGCAAAATCCACCTCGCCGTCTTCCGCGCCGTAAATATGGCTGTAGGTGTCTGTCAGGCTTGATAAAGCTTTGCCGAAATACGATTGGGCATACCCGAATTGTTCAGCAAATGACGGAGGTTGATCCTTCAACTCTCTCCCGGCAATCCAGCCGGACGTGCCCAGAGCCGCCTTGATGGACGCGCTGGATTCCGCGTCCAGTTCCGGGTGCAGGGCCAGCTCCACGCACTTTTCCAGAGCCAGGGCGTCACGAATCACCGAGGTGGAAAGTTTGAGAAAGCCCTTGTCGCGCAAATCCACCAGCGCGTACATGACACCGGAAATGAGGGCCTGCGCCTTGTCCGCAAAGATGCTGTTGGCCCCATCCGATGCGGGCATGAGTGATACCAGTAACTGCGTGAGTGATTCAGCGCTGCCGAAAGTGAAGGGATTGTTGGTATTGGAGAGACGGCGCGGCGACTTGCCCTTGGTTTTGCCGGACGTGCCGTAATTGAGCACACGAAAATCATCATCACGGCCCAAAAAGCGGGCCATTTGCCAAATCTGTACGGCCAGCTTGGGCGAAGCCTTGGGGTCGATGTAGAATAGCCCGCTGCCGGTGGCCAACGCATTATACGAAAGCGACACCAGTGTTTCCGTTTTACCGGAGCCGGTGGTGCCGAAAAGCAGCGTGTGGGTCAGCACGTCCTTGGCTTTGAGCCACAGTTCCTTGCTGTCCTGCAAGCGGTTGCCGAGAAAGAAAATACCCTCCGGCTTGGCAAAGCCCCTCCTGCCGGGCAGAGGGTCGCCCTTGTCCGTACCGGAAAGACCGAGGGGCATACGGAAGGGAAGGCGTTCATTTTTCACGCAGAGACAGCGCAGCAGAAAAAAGAATAGCCCAAGCCCGAAGAGCGGAGTAGCCGCCACAGGAAAGGCAAACAGACACACCCCCGCCCCGAACACGCCGCAGGTCTGCACCGTGCCGTTTTTGAGCGCATCCACCACTTGATGCACGGGAGAGCGCACGTCACGCAATAAGGCTTTGCGTTCTTGGGCTTCTCTGTCTTCCAGACCGCGAACTTTTCTCTCTGTCATGAGTTACCTCACAGGGGCCTCAATATTCTTTCAATAAATCCGCATCACTATTGGCGTCATACTCGCCATTTTCTTCTGCCGCTGCGAACACCACATCCTTGTCCAGATGAAGCCCTGTCGGTTCAAAGAGTTTGGGCATCTCCGTAAGCCAGCCCTGAGCCGCCAGCGTATCCTTGAGCCGCTGCACCGCGTGGGCAGTGCGGGCTTCGGGAAGTGACGTACCGGCCTTTTCTTCCGCAGCGTATTGTGCCCAGGCTGCAAATCCTTCAGCCCAGGCCGCCCGGCCTCCACACTGGTTGAGCGCGTACCAGAGCGAACGATCCAAAGGCCGCAGCCACAGAAATTGCGAAGAGGCCAGCACACCCTTTTTGCGGGCCAGCGTAAGCATGGCCATGAAGAGAGGAAGCTCAAAGGCCGCATGGCGCTTGAGAAAAGGCTCGTTCAGCAGCTTTTTGTGAGCATTCCACAGACCCACCACCCGCTTCTGAAAAGCAGAATCTTCCAGCACGGGGCAGGTCGGGGGCTGCTTTTCTCCTTCCGTATAGGAGACAGACACTGCATCCAGCAGGCGCACACAGTCTTGCTTGTCGCCCACGGCATAGGCCAGAAAGGCGCTTGCCAGTGCTTTGCGCTCGTTGCTCATGGCTCCGAATCCGCTGAACGTTCTGCCGAGCTGCTCTTGCAGCACGGTGGCGGCTTTGTCTTCGTCCAGATGCGCATGGCCATAGGCCGGAAGGTCAACATGGGGCAGACCGCGCCGCAAAGCCTGTTCCGCTGTAAAGGCTTGCCCGTCCTTATCCAGCAGCAGGCCGTGCTCCAGAGCGAACTGCAACGGAGTACGGGCAATGCGCCAGGGGCCAGTGTCGTAGGATTCCGGGGAAAGGAGGTATTTGCCGCGCCCCACAATGGGGCGCAGGCAGGCGAAGGATTCCGCATTGTGCATGAGCAGACTGTCCATATTCAGGCGTCTGACAAGGCCGGCCGTGCGGCCCATGAAAATGGCAGCAACCCCCAACGCCGCCAACACGACAACATAGGGCCAGCGTATCCACTTGCCGCTGTAGCGCAGCACGTTCATCATCTGATCCCAGGAGAGCGCGGCGGGTTCGGCCTGTGCCATCAAGCCCAGAGCCTGATGCGCTTCATCCGAGAATGCCGTGAAGCCCATGATCTGCGCTTTGGCAAGTTCCAACAGCGAACCGTTGATATACCCCGCTCTGGAGGCGTACCACGCGGGCAGCACAAACAGCACACCGATCATGAGGCAGATCAGGATGAAGAAGGCGTTGCCGGAGTCTTCCTTGTGCCCGTTCATCGCCCAGCTCCTCTGGGCGCTGAGTTCTGAGGGAGCAGGCCCGCCAGTCCCGTGTGTGACAGCTTTATCAGATGTTTTCTCACCCGCCCCAGATAGGCGTCGCGGAAGTGCGGAGTACGAGAATGGTACGCACCCACGGCATCCCAGATATTGCGGGTGCGGTCGTATTCCTTGCGCAGAATAAAAGCTGCCGCGTAGGCGTTGGCGCAGCCGTCCTGTAAAATGACCTCCGGGGCCATGCCTGCCTGAAGCAGTTCGTTGACGTGGCAGGTGTTGATCTGAAACGGCCCCATATCCCAAGTGCCGTTGGTATTGCTGAGGGCTTCACCCGTCTTGCCGCCTTCGGTGGCCAGAATGCCCACCATTGCCGCCAGCGGCAGATTGTACTGAGCTGCCGCATCCACCACACACTCCCAAGAGAGCGGACGTGTTTCCGGCAGCGCGATCCTGTCCCGACTGCCAGCCTGGGCTGTGCCGGACAGAATGCAGAGCATTGCAGTAATATATAAATATATTTTTCTATTGAACATATATTTATATCCTAAGGTCACTTAATTTTTCCAATGATTCCGCTCACAATTCCGCTGCTGCTGCCGGAAACCTGAAAGGGATTGTTCTGGCCGATGCCGCCGATGGAAGAACGCGCTTCGCTCAAGGCTTCATTCATCTTGCTCTGGATTTCGGAGTTCACCCTGTTGCACATGCCCGAAATAATCTGATCCATGCTGGGCAGGCTCACCCCCAGAGAAAAGGCGTCGCCGATGCTGGATACGCTGTCCAAACAACTGGAGAGTGCCCCCCGATCCTCTTCCGGGTCGGGCATGGTGGTGTTGTGGCTTTCCCGCACCGCAGAGTTGCGTTCCTTGATGGCGTTGCTGGCAGCGCTCTGTGTGTCGCCGCACGAGCCAGCAAACGAAGGGGCTGCGCAAAACACGAGGGTGAGTGTCAAAAGCAGTGTTCTCATTGTTTTGCTCCCTTTTTGGCCGTGAAATCAGGCTTGCCGTCTTCGCCCACCTGATAGATTTTTTTGCAGTCGGGATAGCCGGAACATCCAAAGAACGCGCCTTTTGCGCTTTCACGACGCACCAGCGACTTGCCGCAGGTTTTGCATTTGAACTTGGTGGCTTCGGGCTTTTTGCGGGCCTCGCCGGGCTTGCCGTTCACATTGGGATAGCTGGCATTGCAGTCACGGTCGGAGCAGGAGAAGAAATCGTACTCGCCGGAACCGTCTTTGCGCTGCCCCTTCATGTGGACGAGAGGCTTGCCGCAAGCATCACAGGTGAAATTAGTGGGTTCCGGGGCCTTGCGCTCTTGCCCCGGATATTTTGCGGTGAAGGCGGTCACTTCGCGCACGAGTTGGGCATGGGCCTTGTTCATCACCTCACGGTACGCAGCCTTGCCCCCGGCAATGGCGTCCAGAGAGTCCTCCATTGTCCTGGTGAACTCGAAATCAAGGAAGGAAAAGGCCCCGGCAAGCAAGCCCACCACCTGCTCGCCGAGCGGCGTGGGCACGAGCTGCCTTTTTTCAACGCGGACGTATTCACGTTTGAGGATGGTATCCACAATGGCGGCGAAGGTGGCCGGGCGACCGATGCCCCTGTTCTCCAGTTCGCGCACCAGACTGGCTTCGGAGAAGCGCGTGGGAGGCTTGGTCTTTTTGGTCAGGAGCTTGCCGCCGGAGGCGGTGACGCTTTGCCCCTCAGCCAGCATGGGTACGGGATTTTCGGCGGTATCCGCGTCTGCCTCTTCATCCTGCATGGCCGCGTCGGTGGCGGTCAGCACCTTCCAGCCGGGTTCGCGCAACACGCGCCCTCTGGCCTCGAAGGTGGCCTGAGTACCGTCCAACTCAGCGCAAAGGCGCAGAGTGCGCACGTCATACACAGCATCGGCCAGTTGCGAGGCCAGCGTTCGTAAACGGATGAGACGATACAGGGCCTGTTCTTCCGCTGTCTCCCCAGCGTCTTCCACCTCGATGTGTGTGGGCCGCACGGCCTCGTGCGCTTCCTGAGCACCATCCTTGGATTTCCATGTGCGCGGCTTTTCTACCAGCGGCCAGCCCTGACTTTCGCAAAAAGCCCGGATTTCGGTCACGGCCTCTGCCGACAGATTGGGCGAATCCGTGCGCATGTAGGTTATCTGACCGCCTTCATAGAGCTTTTGCGCCAGTTGCATGGTTTGCTTGGGCGTGAACTTGAGGGCATTGGAGGCGGCCTGCTGCAAGCTGGAGGTGGTGAAGGGGGCAGGCGGTACTGTACGGCTTTCAGATTCTTTGCAATCCAGAACGGTCAGGGAACGCAACGCGGCAGCCTGTTCTGCCAGTGCCCTGTTCAGGAGGTATTCCTGACCATCTTCCAGCCAGGGCCTGGTGAGCCACGTTGCGCTCCAACCCTCGGCAAATGCCAGTTCCGCACCGTAGTGGGTCACGCTCACGAAGTTTCTGATGTTCTGTTCGCGTTCCACCACCAGCCGCGCCGCAGGACTTTGCACCCGACCGGCAGAAAGACGTGCCCCCGCCGCACGGGACAAAGGCCCGCTGACAAGATAGCCGCAGAAGCGATCCAGAACGCGCCTGGCCTCCTGAGCGGAAACCAGCGCCATGTCCAGAGAGCGTGGAGCCTTGATAGCCGCCAGAATGGCAGACTCTGTGATTTCTCCATAGGTGACGCGCCTGGGATTTTTCAAGCGTAGCGCATCGGCCAGATGCCAGGCAATGGCCTCGCCCTCGCGGTCGGGGTCTGTGGCCAAATAGACGGCAGAAGCCGAAGCGGCCAGTCCCTTCAGGCGGCCCAGCACTTCCTTGCCGCGCTCCGTGGGCGTGTAGCTGGGGGTAAAGTCGGGCAGGGCAATGCCCAGCTCCCGCTCCGGCAAATCACGCACATGCCCCACTGAAGCTACAACCTTCCAGTCACCACCGAGGATTGATTGTATTTTCTTGACCTTGCCGGGGGATTCCAAAATGAGCAGATTCATAGTTATGACCTCATGCGGGCAGCAGGCACAGGGTTTTGGGGATGTTGCGGCGCAGATGCGCTTTGTTTTTCGTCCAGTTCCATGCTCAGGGTTTGCGAAAAAGAAGCGCACAAGTCCGCCAATGACCGGGCCATTTCGCTATCCTGCTTGAGCGCCATGTTGAGGAACTCAGGGTTCTGAAGAATGATGCGGGCCTTGGCCACGGGATCATCAGCATCGTTGAAGGCCGTTGCTGAAGCAACAAAAGAGGACGGTGCAGGCCGGGGCATGGGATCATCCGTGCTTCTGGCTGCAACCTGGGCAGGCTCGTGCAGATGAACGCCGGTGGCGGCATCGCGCTGTGTTTGCATGGCCATGAGTTCGGGCCAGTTTTCACTGCGCGGAAACCATGCGGCCTTGGGCTGTTCGCCCATTTTAAACTGGTTCATGGTGGTCAGAACCTTGGCCGCTTCTGCCGCTGCCTGAAACACTACCTTTGCTTCACCGCCGGAAAACTTCTGATTCCAGTGCGCAATGTAGGCAGCAGAGTTATTCTCCGGCATGGGCAGGTTGAACCGTGCCCCGACCAGCATGGAGAACATTTCAGCCCGCATTTCTTCAAAGGCAAAATTTTTAAGATTCTCCCTGGGCTTTTCCTTGCGATGCTCCCGTGTTTCATGGCCAGTAGCATGGTATGTTTCATGAAGCTTGGTGGCGTAGTATTCTTCTGAACTGACAAAGCGTTCGGGAAAGGGCATTTTCACCACATCGGCCTGGGGTTCGTAGTAGGCGTCTCCTGCGTGGTGCTCCACGGGAATGCCTGTGCAGGCGATGAAGCGCTCCACAAATTCGTTACGCGCCACGGCGGTCATGGCGTGGGATTGCTGCTCCTTGGGTGGAAAACCTTCGATCTGCGCGGCATTGAACACCGTAAAAGGATAGAACAGCGTCATACGCTGTACGTCTGGAACCTCCAGCCCCTGCTCTTTCCGGGCAGCAAAGTCCTTGAGCTGCTTGTCCGTGAGGTATTCCCACTTGCCGTCTTCCTTAACGATGAAGGCAATTTCTTCGGGCCGCAGGAGTTTCACACCCTTGGCCCCCTTTTTCACCTTCATTTCTCGCGCCGGATGGTCGGCCTGGATTTGCTGAAATTGTTTGAAAGTTACCCATCTGTCGTCTTGGTAGCCTTTGACGATACCGGTGAGCATGAGCTTGACCATGTTGGCCCCGCCGTACTCGCGCCCCGTGGCAGCACAAAAAGGCATGCCCATCGGGGCGTCAGCCGTCCACGGCTTTTGCCATTTACCTGCCGTTTCGGCCAAGGCGAGCATGTTTTCCGCTACGCTGTTGACGAAATCCTCTTGCACCTCGCGGCTGATCTGGAAGCGATTTTTCTTTTCCGCAGACTGTTCCTGGCTCATACATCCTCCCGCACATCCACAATCACAGTATCCGGCTCGTCATGCGGGCTGAGAAAACCCGCTGCTATGGCCTCTTTCCGACTCATGAAAAAGGCCCCCGCGTCCAACTGACGTTCAATGTCTTCCCGCGAGAGCGGGATGCGCTCTTTCTCCGACAAGCGAAGGGGTGCGTCGAACAGGCCGTAGCTATTGTGTTTTTCTGCGTTCATAAAACCTCCATAAGATACTATTTTTATATATTTCATAGAGAAATATATTTATATACGCATGAGCTGGATTTTGTGCTCTGCCAAAGAAAACAAGCTTTGACCGACCGGAGACCTACCCGAAGGGCGGTGAAACCGTGCCCGTTCGAGCGAAGTGAGCTACGGGCATAGAGAGCAACGCGTACTCTTCCGGTACATGACTGGAGGGCAAAGCGCCGTTTGACGCAGGCAGAACGCAAAAGACACTCATGCGTCCCAGCGGCAGCGTTGCCGCCACTGTATTTCGTGCTGCCGCGTCTCACGCCGTCTGCCCATAAAGGCCACACGCAAAGCCCGAAAGCAGGCCAGCGGGGTCATGCCCGTGCGCTGCACCAAAAAGAGAAGAACGATTCCGGCCACAGCCACACAGGCCGTCCACCACGCCCAATGGAAAAGCCACAATCCCAAAGGAAAGACGGCGCGGGCATCCAGAATGAAGATTTTGGGTGTGAGGGCGGTATCCCGCCAAAGCAGCTTGTGGTTCATAGTGCCTCCCTGTGAGGCTTTTGCCGTTCAGCCAATATGGCCAGATAATTGTCCTTGGCGATTTTCCCCGCTGCAAAAGCCCGCTCCGCTGCGTCCTGGATGCGCTGCCCGTGCTGACCAAGCAGGTTTTCACACACGCCGATCATCCGTTCGGGCGGAGTTTCCAGCAGTTCCTCCCGAATCTGCGGGGTGAAGGCCAGGTATTCGCGCAAGGCGGTGCGTCCTTTGCCGTCCGGCAGAGGCAAAAGCCGCTGCGACACCACAAGGCGCAGGCAGGAAAGCAGTGTTGCCGAAACCTGAAGGCGTTCTTCCACAGGGAAGACGTTGATGATGCGTGAAAGCGTTTCGGGCACGGAGCGTGTATGCACCGTGGAATAGGCAGCCACGCCGATTTCTGCGCTCTCGATCATGCCGCGCAAAGTCTCCGGGTCGCGGCTTTCACCAATGAGCACCACGTCCGGGGCTGCACGGGTGGAGTTGCGGGTGGCTTTCAGGAAGGATTGCAGATGGTCAGGAATGGCGCTTTGCGAAACCGGGCCGCCCGCGTTGGGAATGGTTGTGAAGTCAAACTCAATGGGGGCTTCATAAGTGATGACGTTGCGGCCCCCTTGTTCGATAATGTGACGCAGAATGGCGGCCAGCAGCGTGCTCTTGCCCGACCCCATGACGCCGGTGACGAGCACGAGGCCATTGGAGGGGAAGGCGTGTTCCAGAATGCCCGGCTCCACCTGCAAATCCTCCAGAACCGGCGGCATGGCAGGGAGAGCGCGAAAGACAATTTTCACGCCCGTAGAATAGCCATCGGCCACCGGGGTGGCATTGCCGCGATAACGGCGGCGCACACCGCGAGATTCTTCAATCTGGTAGGCAAAGTCATAGTCACTCTGGCCGGACTTGATCATGGCCGAGACGGAGTTGTTCTTGGTCAGGCGTTCGAGCGCCAGCAGCAATTCTTCAGCCGAGATAGGCCGCTGCGACACGGCCTGCCATTCGCCGTGCAGCCGCATCCAGGCCGGGCTTCCAGAGCAGAGGCACAAATCCGACATGCCCGTGTGCGTAGCCCAGAGCAGCAAGGCATCAATGTCGGCATACTCCCACCGCAGCAGCGGCTCATGCGGAAACATGGCAAAGGGCACGTCAGTCATGGTTCACTTCCTTCCGCTGTGTTGGGCTTGGGGGAGAAAGGCCGAAGGCGCGGTGATGCGGTACACCTTTTGACCGATGTGCAGCTTGTTGCCGCTATCGGTGGTCTTGGTGCCCAATGCAGCGGAGGCCGTGTTGACCTTGCTCAGAAGGTGCTGCGCCGTGAGCAGGTGGTAGAGCATGAGGCCGCGATATTGGCGCACCATGCGCGAGATGTTGTCGGCGTAAAGCTGATCCGCTTCTGCAAGGCCCTGCGACCAGGCTTCGCGCACAGCTTCCCGCCAGATACGGCGCTCCTTGTCGTCCTTGGGCATCACTGCCGGATTGGGCTTTTCCGGTTCGGGGAAGGCGTCTGCCATGAGAAACTCGCGCCATGTGGGAGCCACGGACACATAGCGGGCCGGGGCCAGCAGCTCATAGGAGGTTTGCGCGGCAGTGGCAGTTTCGCCGGATTCAATACGCATGGAAGCTCCGGCCCGTGTGAGCACTGGCGGCAGAATCAGCGCGTCCCCCTGTGTCATGAGCAAGGGGCCAAAGTTAAAGGCCGTGTCCATGATGGCACTGTGCGCCTCGGTGGCTGTTACGAGCTGTTTGTAGCGCCAGGCAATGGCCGTCTGAAACGTGACGAGCTGTGCGGCCTCGCGGATAGCCGAAGGACGCATGAGGCTGACTGCGGTGTCTTTTATTGTTGCGCCCTTCATTTCCAGAAGCGCGGCCAACTCGTCCGGTTCGTTCTGGCGCGGCGAAGCGGTCAGGTCAGGGGCCGTGCTAACTGTAATGGTCTGGCCCGGTTCAGAAGCAAGCCCAGGCCTTTCGGTCAGAGCCGCCACCGTGGCCTGCGGCGGGAGTGGCACAGGGGGCAGACTTTCTTCTTTTTTGGCGGCACAGCCCATGAAGCTCAGACACAGCAACAGCATACAGGATAAAAGCAGATGGCGGCTCATGACTGCCCCCCTGCCTTGCTTGTTCTGGCCAGAGTGATGACGCGGCCAAT
>CAZYKQ010000008.1:21218-34795 GCA_964648235.1 uncultured Christensenella sp.
CTCATGACTGCCCCCCTGCCTTGCTTGTTCTGGCCAGAGTGATGACGCGGCCAATGGGATCAACGCGCAGCACAGCCTGGGGCTGCACCTGCCAGGCAATGTCCTCCACCAATTCATGGGCCGGGCGATTCAGGCCGCGAACCACAACCATGAGCGGCTGTGCCGAAGGGCTGCCCAATTCCTGATAGCGGTAGCCCACGCTGAGGCAGATTTCCTTCAGCGCCCCCTCGGCAGGGCCAGTCCATGAGATGGATACCGGCTGCTTAAGAGCCGCGTCGGCGGGCAACAGCAAGGGTTGCAAGCCTTGTCCCCGCAGTTTTGCCAACATGGCCAGTTCGCTGTGGGCGCTTTCCGCAGCCTGCCCAAGGGTGGTTGCCACAAAGTCCGCCGGACTGGTCGCGCCTTGGTCAACGGCTTTTTTCGCGCATCCGGTAAAGAGAAAAAGGCTTAAAATCAAAGCACATCGTTGCATCACGATTACTCCATTTTGTTGGTTGTTATAGAAATATATTTTTATATGAATATATTTTTTAATTGAAAATATATTCATATAACGCTATACAAACAGGGTACTTCACTGACTCCCCGGAGGTTTTTTATGCGCACCGTAGTCATCGCCAACAAAAAGGGAGGCGTGGGTAAAACCACCACTGCCCAAAATCTGGCAGCCGCCTTGGCCGCGCACGGCAAAAAGGTGCTGGCCGTGGACATGGACGCCCAAGCCAACCTGACTCGCGCCTGGGGCGTGGACAACAGCGGTAAAAACATTCTGGATGTCCTGCGGGGCAAGGCCACATGGCAGGATATTGCCGCGCCGGTGGAACGGGGCGAAGGAACGGGCTGTGTTTTGCTTGCTCCGGCCAATAGGCAGCTTGCGGCCATGCCGGAAGTCTTTGCGCAGGAGCTTGGCAAGGAACTGTTGCTCAAAGAAGCCCTGGAGCAGGTGCAAACCATGTTCGACGTGGTGCTCATCGACAGCCCGCCCTCGCTGGATTTGCTGGCCATCAACACCTATGCGGCGGCAGATGCGGTGCTCATTCCGGTGCAGACGGAGTTCCACTCCCTTGAGGGCCTTGCCCTCATGCACGACGATTTGGAACGGGTACGTCGCAGGTTGAATCCGCACCTCGCAGTGCTTGGCATTGTTCCGACCTTTGTTGACCGCAGAAAACGTCTGTGCCGTGATGTGCTGGACGTGTTGGCCGAAAAGCACAGCGCCGACCTCATGCAGGCTGTCATCCGTGACAACGTGACACTGGCCGAAGCCCCAAGCCACGGGCAAAGCATCTTTACCTATGACCCCAAATCCTACGGAGCGCAGGACTACGCCGCGCTCGGCAGTGAAGTGCTCACGCGCATATTGCAACGGCAATCGTAGCAGAATGCGCGTCGACGGACACAAGTCCGGCGCGGCGGCGAAGCCGCCGGGAGCAAGCCGAAAACCACGTTTTTCGGCGAAGCGGTCTTGCCACTGAATACGGAGTATGAAGTGGCATATATAAAAAGAATGGAGGCTCGTTATGGCTCGTAAAAAAGGCGGACTTGGACAGGCGGCAGCCGTGGAAGAAAAGGAAGACTTGCTGGACACCGTGTTCGGTGCGGCAAAGCTGGAGCAAAAGTCCGAACCTAAATCTGTAAGGCAGCCCATGTCGCAGAAAGACACACCCCCGCCCGCGCCAACAAAAGATGCCGAAAAGAGCGCGGGCAAAGGCAAGGACAATCGCGTGGGCAAATACTTTCTCATTGACCGCGACCTCGCCAAGGCCATGAAGCTTTTTGCCGTGCAGAATGACATGAAGGAAATTGCTGTCATTGAAGCCGCCTTACGCGCCTATCTTGGAAAGGCCGACGAGTGAGCACAGCCAGCGCACAAAGGGCTGGTATTGTTGCCGGGTGAGCACGGAAACGCGCCAGAGGGTGATAACAGCCCCCAAGATGCACGGCGGGGCAACCAAGACCAGTGGCAACCAGGCCGCAGACCACGGCGTGAAGAGGGCCAGCACCGCACACAAGGCCACGGGCAGGGCAAAAATCAGGATACGCAGGCGCAGCTCCCGCAGCACAACAGGAATGAGCGCCGCATCATCAATGCCCCAGGCACGGAGCACCTGACTGAAGTCCTGCTCCAGCCGGGCCTGCTCTGTCGTAGTGCGCTGTGCCTTAAAACCTTGCAGCCGAGAGCGCAGGTCTTGCCGCAGTGCTGAAATATGGTCGCCGGTGGGTGCAATCCGCGCCCGCATGGACTCTTTGAAATTCTCGAACATGGCCTAACTCCTGAAATTATGCTCTGTGAGGTCATCACCCTGGTCTGCCCCCACACCTGAGCGAGGCCCGCCGGTCAGGACGTTCTGGCGCAAGCCCTTGGCCCCCTCAGCTCCCGACGACACCGCGCTGGTGGAACCCACAAACACGCCCTTGACCCCGCTCTGATCTTCCTTTTCACCCAGCGAATGGAATTGCTGACCAATCCAGTTGGTCACATGCTCCGGCAGATAGTGGATGAGCGAAAAGAATTTGTTGGCCATCATGATGACCACGATGCCCAGGATGATGAGCATGGAGATGGTGCCGGTGAGGCCAATGACCTTGGCTTGCGAGGTTCCGGCAATGAACATCTCAAAGCCCGCCCCGATCACACGGCCAAGGACGTTGAGCAGAATCACGGCGGCGAAGAACCCAGCCACCATGAGCGGCGGGCGAATGATGATGCCGAGCAACAAAAGATAGCCGCGCTTGCCGTGCTGCCCGGCGGCTCCTTCTCCTTCGGGCAGGGCGTGGGCGCAAAGCCAGATGGGCGCAGCCACCAAGGCCTCCACAATGAGTATGGCCCACCCTGCAAGGGCAGAAATCCAGCGGATAAAAGGAATGGCGGGCAAGTAGTAGGCCAGCGCCAGCCCGTAGAGCAAGAGCGGCAAAAAGACCGAGAACAGGACGAAGGATATATATTTATCAAGGTTGGGAACGGCATTGCCCACAAGGGGAATGGCCTTGCCCATAGAGTGCGCCACGTCCACCACGCCCAGCGCCGCTGCCAGCCCCCAGGCCGTGCCGATGAAGTAATCCCCCACATTGGACACCGCCATGATGGGATCATTGGTGGAGAGCTTGTCTACAGCGATGGGCAGAATGTTGGCGCTGACCAGACCATTGAGTGTTGCCCGCAACCAGTTGCCGATTTCCCCCAAGGCCCGCCCTTCATCCGTCACGGCGGGGTTGGCCGTGGTGTCTGTAATGCCGCGCCGTGCGGCATAGGCCGTCTTGATGTAATTGGCTACTCGCTCCTGCATGGCCTCGTAATCGTGCAGGCCATAGGTCATGGCCAGCATTTCAGAGCGCGTATACTCTCTGGGCGCGTAGGAAATGCCGGAATACATGGCTTCGCGCACTTCTTGATTGATCCACGAAATAGACCAGTAGGACGAACCGGCAATAAACCAACCGTATTGCTTGGAAACCTCCTGAAAGTCTTGCAGCTTGGTTTTGAGTTGCCCCTGTTTGGCGTAGCTTTGCAGCGACGAAAGAATAGTGGCGTTGATGTTGCCCGCCGCATTGTGCAGTGCCTGCGGATCAATGGAATCCGCTGGCGTATCGGGATTAGCAAGCTGACTTGCCACCGAGGACAGGGATGAAATGGCCGTACCCACGGCATTGACCTTGCCCCGACACAGCGCGTCCGATTCGTCCACGCACTCCACCATGATGGAACCGGTGTTGCCGTTGAAGGTGAAACGGTATTCACCGCCTGAACGTATCCAATTGTCGCTGTAGTCCCACTTGCCACCGGGGGAGATGCCCAGCCCCCGGCGTTCGTTGAGGTAATATTGTAGGGTCAGCGATTCCAGAGCGCCGTTGGCAATGGCCGCGTAGTGGGTGACATTCTGATCCGGAGCCTGCACGGTGATCTGACCGCCGTGCTCCACAAAATAGTCGGTGCCGAGCGACCAGACGAAGTTCCCAAGATTGATGGAAAAGCCGATACACGCCAAAATGGCCACCTGAAAGAGACTCAAGCCCTTGAATATGGGAGCCATTGCCCCCATTGCGCCCACAAAGCGCAAAGGCATCCAGAGGGAGCTGTAGCGTTTTCCGAAGGGCGTACCCTCATGCGCCGTGCCCGCTACGGACACCGCCAGCACCCAAAGAAACAAGGCCGAGATGGTGGCCAGCGCCACGATGTTGAAGGCGCTGAACATCTCCAGCATGAGTTCCGCAGCCTGCGATCCGCCAAGCCCCTGGCCCCAGGCGTCCCACCCCTGACCAAGTAGGGAGTCCAGAAATTGTTTGCTGGCATCGCTCTTGAGCAATACTTCTGAGGTGGCTGGTATTTCAGGCGAAGAGGCCATATTGGTATCCTAGCGTTATATTTTTATAGAAATATATTTTTATATTTCTCTATTGCTGTGCGCCGACCATGCGCGTATAGAGGTCGGACAATTCCTTGCCGGTACCTCCTTCCATGCGGGTCAGGTAGTCCAGAGCAGCTACCACACCGAGCCGGTCAAGCAGATCATTGTTCTTGCGGGTGAGTTCAAGCTGAATGGCCTGCATCATCACCATTTCCCGCAACAGTCCGGCTTCCGTGGCCGTCGTCACCTGATTGAACCAGTTGGGATTGCCAAGGCGCATCTGGCTCAAGAGCTTGAACAGCCCGGCTTCCGACATTTTGCCGTTCACAAGCCCAGGGGGCGTACCGCTGCCGCCCGCTTCTTTCCACTGATTTTGTGCCCAGCTCGCCACGTCATCGGGGAGCGTGGGCGCGTGGTAGACCACATGGCTGTTGAGGCTTTCCATTGCCGCAGCCAAGCGGCCTTCATGGATTGTCCGCGCCGCCGCATAGGTCTGGCCGGAAGGGGTAGCCTTTTGCGCTTCCGTCACCACCGGCAAGGGCCGGGGATTGCCGAGCGTCTTGATGGTTTCATGGGCCTGCGCCACCTGATCTTCGGTGAGGGTTTCTTGCAGCGGAAAGAGCGCATCGGTCATTTCCTTCTCTGTGGGGTGTTCGTCTTGCAGCAGGCGCTCCAAATATTCCAGGGGGCGTGCTTCGGCCCTGTTGGAATGTTCGAGCTGCTTGCCGCGCATGGTTTGATGCACTTGTCGGGACGCCTGCGCTCCGAGCTGCACACCGGCCCCCAACGAAGTGGCCCCGCACAACCCGGAGGGTTGCGCGGCCTTGCCGTAGAGGTCTTCGCTTCGGGTAGCCTGCCCGGCCACAGCCTGCCCCTTGATCATGGCGGCATTGCTTTCTTTCAGGCTGATGATGGCTCGCACGATGGTGGCGCTTTCCGACTTGATGGTGCCGATGATGTTCTGCGCGGCCACAAGAATTTCCGAACGAATGGACGCGGCCTCTGCCGTGGTATTGGCGTTGACGGTTTGGATGGTTTCCATTTTCGCCATTGTGATCATGCCTTGTATGGAGCCGCAGTCGCAGCCGTAGGCCCACGCCCTGGAGGGCAGCGCCACGAGCAAGGCCAATAGAAAAAGTTTCTTCATGACTTCCTCACATTCTCGCAATTTCATTGACGATGTCGTGAATCACGTTGACCAGCACATCATCGGCGGCGGTCTGATCCGTGACCCGCATACGGCGGCGTTCCACTTCGGACTTGGCCGAGCCGCCGGGAAAGCGGGCCGCAAGCCGCCGCAAAGCTTCGGACGGCTCCATGCGTTTGTAGAGATTATTGCGGATGGCCACGTCTTCCGTGGTGGTGGAAAAGGCCCACAGGGCTTGCCCGCCGATGGTCAGACTGAGCACCAGTTGCGACTTCCCCGCGCCGGTGCGGAATAGCCCCACCAGATTGGAACCCGCTGGGCCGGGCTTGCCGAGGTGCGCCAGCGCATAGCTGCACGCGCCATTGAGGCCGAAACGCTCGGTCATGTCCTCAATGCTCTGTTCCGTCCCGGCCCCCAGAATGAGAATGGTGGTGGCCAGCTCGATGATGATTTTGGGTATGTCGTCGATGGACTGCGTGTAGAGGCCGATGGACAGGTTCCACTTGCGCGACTCCCGCGCCATCGTGGTCATGTCCGCCAAAAGCTGCCCGGCCACCGAAGTATTGCCGGTGACACGATGGGCCTCGTCGTAGCAAAGCCGCTTGGGGTCTTCCCGAATGGCTTCAATGCGTTCGGCATGGTAGGCCTGATAGGCTTTGGGCATCAGCTCCACATCGGCGGGCATGAGGAAAAAGCGGCTGCCGAGCACATGCCGGGCCAGCATGTACATGATGGCCGACTGCCTGTCCTGAATTTCCCCGCCGCGTGTGGCCACTTCGTCAAGGTCAAGGCTGACGATCTGCGCGTCCCCCAGATCAAAGTGCGTCGGCTCTTTCAGCACCACATATGCGTCAGACGCATCGACAAGAGCTGTTCGGGCCGCTTCGCGGATGTCCTTGTCATAGCCGTAAAGGATGCCTTGATTCAGGGCTATCTGCGTGGCAATGTCTGCCAGCACCGGCACGGCATAGCGTTGGGCCTGAATGGCTTCATGGACGTGCCCCCGCTCGAACAGGGCATCCACCACTTCCCACCAGGTTGTCAGGTCGTCGAGGGGGACATTTTCCTGAAGCAGCAGTTGATGCAGCTCCGGCAAGATGTTGGCCCGGTACGGCTTGGCCTTGTTGCCGGGGGCAAGTTCTTCGTAGGCGCAGTCAATGGCCCGCATCATGATGTTGGGCACCTTGTCTGGCGGGGCTTTTTCCTTGACCGGCGTTGCCAGCAAGGACAGCAGGTTTTTGAGAAAATCCTTGTGCGCCGGGAGCGGATAACGGCAGCCGAGCGGCGTATCAAAGGGGTTAATAGAGTGCTCCTTGGTCATGCGGAGCCGGTGATAGGCGGCCAGATGCTTTTTGTCGTCCGGCAGATTTTCCTTGAGCAGGGTTATCAGGCCGGAACTGGACGGCCCCACGTCGATGATGGATACCCACGGCAGGCGGGACAGCCCGGCCTGCATCACAAAGGCGAAGTTCAGGGCGTTGAGGAAGACGGACTTGCCGCCGCCCATCGGGGCCACGCCGAGGTCGATCCATGCCGCCTGCTCCGACGAATTGGGCGCAAAGGGAATGAGCTTGCCGTCCTGAGTGCGCAGCAGGAGAGAGCCGTCCTTCCAGGGTGAAGCCGACCGCTGCGGCAACATGCCGAGGGCGTCATCCAGCGGAGCCGCTGTCATGGGCGCAGGACTGGCGGGCATGAGCGCCGGAACCGTGGCCGAAAGCCCCAACAAGGGATCACCCACGGCCTCGGTTACGTCTGTGGTGCCCCAACCCTGAATGGCCTTGGTGAGTTCAGCCATGCGCCGCCGCAAAAGCCCGTGGGCCTGCAACAGCGGCACGGTCTGACAGGAAGCCCATGTGCAGAAGGCAATGCGAAAACGGATGCAGCACACTCCGGCCAAATCCAGTGCCCGCAGGCCGTCCACCGCATTGTTGAAGCGTTTGTTGTCCGAATTGGAAAAGGAAAGGATGGCCGAGAGCAAGGGCTTGATGCCCATTTGCAAGCCGCCCGGTACCAACAAAAAGGACACTCGATACGGCATACGCTCATGCCGCCGCGACAGCACCCGGAAGAACTCCTGAAATGGCTTGGGCGTCTGGGGCATCATGGTCATGAGCAGCGGGCCGAAAACCCTATCCCCCACCTGTAGGGCCGTGCGCGAAACCATGTGCCCCTCACGCGGCCAAAGCTGGGACTTGAAGTCCGGGTAAATGACGTTGTGCAGCAGCTCCGAGGCCGATGCGGAGGGGTCGGGCAGGCGCAGGGGCAGCGGGTCGCCGGGAATCCGCGCCTGCCAGTCCCGGCTGGTGAACTCCGGGTCAATGCACAAGCGAATGTCGCGCAGCGCCTCATGAGGCGTCAGCGGATAGGTCAGCAGATCAACCTGCCGGAAAGCGTCCAGAACGCCGGTCAAGAAGCCATTGTGCGCGTCATGCAGTGCCGCCACAGCGGCAGACACTTGCTGGCATCCCGGCTGCACAGGGGCCTTGCTCATGGAAGCAATGCGTTCCTTGAGCGCGGTTTTGCGCAGACTTTCAGCCAGCACTGTGGGCCGCGTCCACAGCACCAGCCAGCAGGTCTCAATGGCACAATAGCGTTGCAGCGCCTGCCCCCAATTTTCCAATAAGGGGCCGATGTTCAAGCCAAGATTCAAGGCTGTGCGGCGCGAGGGTTCCAGCATTTCACGGATACGGCCTTCGCTGGCTTCAGGATCGTACTCAAACACTACCTGAATACAGTGGCCGGGCCGTGAGAGTGTGGCTTGCAGTTTTTCCGTCAGCCCCTTCATGATGGTGTGGTGTTCGTCGCGCCCCACCTGCCTGAGCGCCCCTTCGAGGCGCAATACCGTGATGAGGCTGCCGTCATCTGCCACCAGTGCATCTCTGTCCACTGTCTCCAGTTTGCAATATGTGCCCACAGGCCCGTGAAAAATCTCGGACAGAGAGCGGATGCCGCGATCAATACCGTGTACAAGGGAGTCCAACATCATTCCCCCCTTTTGAGCACAACTTGTTGGATGACCACTCCCCGCGGCGTAATGGCCGTGGAAGCGCGACAGACCAGCACCGTGGCCATGAGGCGTTGAGTGCTTTCCACCCCCTGGCTGGACTCGTAGGAAATCACCAGCGGGAACTCGACTTTCCAGGTGGCCTTGCCGCCCACAAGGCCGGAGGCGCTGATGACCGGAGCGCGAGTGACCACGGCAGACACGGACAAGCGCTTTTCCTGAATCATGTCCAGAATGCCGGAGGAACCCAGCGAAGCCAGAAAGGACTTGAAGGCCGCGTCTTCAAAATTCTCTCTGGTGTTGGAGAGTTTTTCCCGCCATTCCAGAAAATCCAGGGACACGGCGTTGCAAATGGTTTCCGTCACCCAATTCAAGAGGCCCTGTTGCGTCAGCAGGGGCTTGTCCAAGGGCACAAGGGGCGCAAGCCGCAGATCGGGCGTGGCCGCGAAATAGCGCGGCGTGGGTTGCTTCACGATGAGCAGCACATTGACCGCCGCACACACGCACAGGGCCAGCACCAATACCAAAGCCAGCTTCATGGCTCTTTGGTACTGTGTGCGATACCAGCCAAGCCCGCCGAGCATGGTTTCAGCGCTGTAGGCAGGGGGTGATTCTAGCGTAGGGCTTTCCACGGCTTCTGCTGCCGATGCCTCACCCGCTTCGGGGGCAATTCCCGCCACATCCGGCAAGGGCTTTTTCTTTTTGAAGAAGTTCATGCAAACCCCTAGCGTAAGCCAAGCTCATCCAGCCCGGTGGTCTGATCGGAGCCGAACAGCGTGGCCGAGCCGGAGCCGAGGAACTCCCCGATGCCCAGCGCCAACGCGCCAATGACCACTTTGGCAATGCCGGGCGCGTAGTTGCCCGATTGACCGGACTGACTTTTGCTGGCCTTGTACATATCTATGCAGCCCCACACACCCATGCCCGCACCAGCGGCAAAACCGCCCACGGTGATGCCCTTGGCCACGCCCTTGGCGCTGTCAGCCACGTTCTGGCCGATGTCGCCAAAGGTGACGGCGGCCTGCACCAACTCCGGCGTAAGAAGCCACACAGCGGCGACAGCCAGGCCCGCCACCGTGATGCGCACGGGGGAAATGTTGTCCAAAGAAAAACGGATGTTCATACTATCCTCCTGAGTTAACCAAGTATCTTGGCAATGGTTGTCTGCACGTCCCCTCCCAGCGTGGCCCCGATGCCGCGCAGGAAGGTGACAAGGTTGACGGCAATGATGCCCCCGAAGAGATGCACAATGCTGCGGCTGAAATTCATGGCCTGATTTGGCGTGTCCCGAAGCAGACACAGCCCCCGGATGATGCCGATGATGCCCACCGTAGCGATGGCGTACACCGCGAACTGAATGTAGACCGAGCCGGGTGAAGACGGCGGGGAATAGCTCAGAGCCTGTTCCGAGGTCTGGTTGAAGACGGTCATGGACAGGGAATCCATGAACGCTGGAAGATTCAACAGGAGCACAGCGGCCCACAACGTCCACACTGCGGTGGAGCGGTTAAAGCGGTGCTTGTGGCTTATGCTCTGCGCCAATGACACCATCGCCAGACCTATACCGACGAGGTAAGCCAGCACCATGACCACAGGCCACCACTGTTGCAGATGCGGAATGACGTTTGCGACATAGTTTTCCATGAGACTACCTTGCCTTGACGTTCAGAATGAGAACGCCGATGGCGGTGCCGCTTTCGAGGTACACAGTGGGTGGCCGCTCAAAGTTCTTTTCAAAAATCTTCCCGGCCCTTTCCCCCACCTTTCCAGCAGCAATCCACGCCTGATCCGCTGGGCTGTAAGTGTTCCAGACCATCTGATCCGTGGCTTGACCGTTCATGCCGCCATAGCCCCCGTAAATGGTGCTCTGTGCGCCGCTGTACTTTTTGGCGTTGGACAGTCCCTCCAGAAAGGAGGTAGCGATCAGGCCTCCCCACCGACTGAAAAAGTGCGTATCGACGGAAGAAGCGACCGAAGCCTCAGACGTGGCAGGGTCAACGGCATAGCCTTCAATCTGCGCGTCCGAGCCGTCCGGCAGAATGATGCGGGAAAAGGACAACACCAGACGCTCTTCAAAACGCTGGAATTTCCCCAAGAGGCGGGCATTTTTGAGCTTGCCGGAGGCCACCGTGCCCATGACGGCAGACGGCACGTCCGAGTTCACGCCGGTGTCGATGACGGCGTAGAGCAAATCGCCGGGTTTCAAGGCCACGGCAGCCGTGGCAGGCGTATCTCCGTTGACGCCGACCGCTGCCGGAGCCGCAAGCGGCTTGTCCTTGGAAAGGTCGCTGACAAAGACGATCTTGCCGTCTCCCAAAGAGACGCTGGAGAGTCTGGCGTCCAATGCGGCCAGGTCTTCCATCATCCGCTTGAGCAGGGTGTTGTCCGTGCGCGGCGTCTGCACAGGCGCGACACGAGGTGGGGCCACCGCAGGTGGGGGCGGGGGGGTGTCTTGCTTGCGTGTGACCACCGGGGCTTTGTTGCCCACTGGCGTGGGAATGAAACTTTCCCCCACCGCAAGGGCCGCATTGGCCTTTTGCTGATCGTGCGCGTCCAGCTTTTTGTTGTACTCGTCCGAGCCTTCACCGCCTGCCTGCCCCTTGACGGCTTCGGAGCGCGTTGAAGCAATGTTGGTCATCACCGGGGGCTTTTTTGGCGCGAACAGCATCATGGAGCCGACCACAAGCACAGCGAGTGCCGCCAGCCCCAGAAGAGCGAACATGATGAAGCGGCGCTTCTTTTCGGTACTGGTGATGCTCATGGCTTCACCTCGCCGCTCGCTTTTGCATTGCCTGTTTTGAGCACGTCCGACAGCACAAGGGTCTGCATGGAGCCTGCCTGAGAAATCATAATCCGCGACGTGACCGGCACCTCGTAGCACTTCATACCGCCCGCACCATTGACCACTGCCGTCCAGGCAGGCCAGACCAGCGTATGATTGGTGCGAATGTAGTGGAGATCGCCCAACTTCCAGACCTGTACCTTGTCCGTTCTTGGTTCCACCTTCACGCGCACAGCCTCCGCAGGCGGCACATGATCCAGAAAGGCCAGCATGGAGCTGCTTACAGTTTCCTTGATGTCCTGAATGAGCGGAACCTTGGCGCGTGGCCCGTGCTGGGCAATCTGAAACAGCACCAGCGCGTCAGCCTTGCGTTCCGGCCCGCGTACCGAGTCCGACTCCAGCCGGATCACCAGAGGGATGTCCTGCTTTTCCAGCGTGACAACGATGGTTGTGGTGCCGTAGCCCTGCGTGGGCATGATATTCAGCAGATTCCCGTCCGGCAGTTCGGGCCGCAGAACCTGAAAGAACGCAGGCCCGCCATTGGTGACAGAGGTAATGGGCCAAGGCTGCCCCGTGGAATCGTGGATGAGCAGTGAAGTGGCGATGTTGGCCGTGGTGAACACCTTGACCGGCGTTTTGCCCGGTTCCAGAGATACGCGCACGGTACGGGAATTGAGAGCAGGCGACACCGGCAGCAAAGCCCGTTCACGCTGATCTGACCATTCGCGGTATTGCTGAATTTGGCTGTCGTCCAGTGGCATCATCTGCCGCAAGCTCTCCTGAAACAGCGCCTGAGCGTCCGGCTGCTTCGGGGTTTGCGGTGCCGCCTGGGGAGAGGTCGTTGCGGGAGGTGCAGCGGGCGCGGCTGGAGCCGCCGCTTCTGACGGAGCGGCTGGCGATGCTGCCCGCTGCGTGTCAGGCTGCCCCAGAACAATGCCTTGTTGTCCGGTGGCAGGCGCAGATGGAGCCGCAGGCGTGGGCGGCTGTTCCGCCGCGAGGGCCATGCTCACGCACAGCAACACGGTCAAAACGGAAAGCAGACAAAGCAGATGCAGGTGTTTCACTGAAATTCCCTCGTGTTGAACGTCAAATGGCTTTGGCAAAAGCCAGCAATTCGGGTTGTCGTAAAGGCACCGGATGGTGCAGGCGGAGATCACCGCAGGGACGCGGAACACTGATGTGCGGAGTGCGGAAAGCCTCTTGTGAGGGCGGCACGGCCCGTTCCGATGTGGCCGACATGCGCCAGGCTGCTTCTTCGCAACGCCCCTTGAAGGCTTGAAGAAATTCGGCAATGCCGAGATGGTTGTCGGCGGGCACGTCCGCAGGCGTGGGGGCGCGATGCGTGGAGTGCAGGTGCATCCACAGCCCAAAGGCCATTGGCCAGAGCCTGTGCTCGGCATGGAGTTGGAACTCTGCCGCAAATGCCTCAAAGCGCGGCCTGAGAGCTTCGCGTTCTCTGGCTCGTGCGGCATTACTGGCTTCTTCTTTTTGCAGCATGGCCTGTAGGGCCTGTGTAGCGTGATCAGTTTGCTGTATGGTTCTTGCCACATGGGCCGCTGCCGTCACCGAATCATCAAGCCAGCGTTGACCTTTGAGCCAGTTGCTCATCTGCGGCACAAAACGGCCCTGTTCGCGCTGCCAGTTGTCCGTGGCCATGAAATGCCGGATGCTGTTTTCGATTTCAGACAAGGCCGGAAGCTGCTTTTGCCTTGCAAGGAGCAGCCATGCCGAACGGGCAAGGCCCTTGGCCTCTTTTTTGGGGTAGAGTGCCCATGCTTTTTCAAAATCAGAGACAGACACACCCCCTCCCTCCAACACGGGAGGCAAAGGCGAATCGACAAGTTCCGGCACCGCTGACGGCACGGGGGGTAAGGGGGGATTTTGTATTTCTCTTTGTTTGTTAAGAGTATTTATGTAGCCAACTTTTGGCTCCGGGCAGACAGAGTCTGCCTGATGGCAGCCAGGCTTTACCTCTTGGCTGGCCGACTTCAACGCCGCCGGTTGCAACAGATAATAGACCGACGAGCGGTAATGCTCCCGCCGCACCTGGATAAGATTGATCCCCACCAGCTCGGCCAAGTACTTTTTGACGCTGCTCACGCTGCATGAGAGCCGTGCGGCCAGCGTGGCCTGAGAGGGCCAGCAGCGGTCGCTGTCCGAAGCGTAATTGCACAGCAGGGCATACATGATCTTGGCTCCAAAACTGACAGAGGTTTCCAACACAAATTGCGGTAAAATCGGCCCGTGAATCCTTCCTCTTGGTGCAAATGTCTGCATGGTTCGCGCTCTCTTCCCCAA
>CAZYKQ010000009.1:0-34705 GCA_964648235.1 uncultured Christensenella sp.
CAAAAGCCCACAAAACCATAGGCTGATGTTTTTGCTCGTCAATTAACAATATTAAGTCTTGTAAAAACTCACTTTTTTTGGAGAACAAGATTTGATTTTTTCTTTTAACGCTCTCTCGTACCTCATCGACCCAATTCAATATATATTCTCACCTCACTATAAACATAATGCCTTATTTCATTTTTGTCGTAAAATAAATTTGATTAGAATAGTTTTCCGGAGGCTTCTCATGTGTTATGCTTTGGGGCGCCTTGACCAGAAATAATCCGGTTCTCACATCACTGCAGATAGTTCATATTATAATCCCGAAGCGATGTGTAGACCACCGGATAAGCCAGCGGTTTTGATGGAAATAAGATGCCAAATGGTGTCATGTTAGTCCCAGTGTGCCAGAGCAGCTTCCACCGCACATGCCAGATGATCGGGATCCACTCGCTGGGATCCGTCGACGCGTGATCCAAAAAAGTGCACACAAAAATGGCCTTTCATATTATTGCGCGCAATGACATCCCAGCTGTGCGGCATGCCGTTCATGGATGCGGCATAGACATTGCCCGAATACCTCAACAGGATGGGACGCCTGGACCAGGACCATTGCCCTCCGTAGGCTTGCAGCATGATGGCGGTATCCTCGCTGCTTACGGGTTCCGCGTCCAAATGGCTGATGCCCATAATGCGCACGCACTCAAAGATGAGGCCGGTGCGGACATCCTTGATTTCAAATCGCGCGCCAACAGGGACTGCCTCGCTTCCGCCGCCATACCAGTAAGGGCGAAGAGTCTCTCCCTTTTGAGGCGCAGGCGGTGTAAACAGTAAGCTGATCGTCTCTTCATCCGCTTCACCCGAAGGAAGGAGACCCTTTTCCAGCTGGTAGGTGTATAGGGCAAGCTCAGTTTGCATGCCGAAAACCCCGTCCGCCTGCGCGTCAAGATAGCCAAGGGCGTGGAGCTGACTTTGAAGATGCCAGACATGGATGCCTTTGTCGCCCAGGGAACTGGGCAGCGGAATGCCTTCGATCCGCTCCGCAGATATCGGAGTAAGCCACAGGCAAAGCGACAGGCATATGCTGATCAGCTTTCTCATGTGGCCGGCGCCTCTTCTGCCTGTCTGCCCGGGTCAAACCAAAGAGGGTTCAGAGAATTTGGCAGATATACGATCAGAGGCTCGTCCCCCTTGTCGATCAAACAGGCGATATGAGCCGTCTGCTCACTGCCTGTATAGAGGGTACGCAGGCCCTGGATGTCGTTAATTAAAAAATGATGCCTGTATTCCGTTCCGCTCCGGCTGATAAAATGAAAATCCTCACTTTTGATTTCTGCCCGATCCCCCGGAGCCTCAAGCGCTTTTACCCACAGGGTGACAATGTACCACTCCTGATTTCGGGGCGGCGTGATGTTGTAGTTGCTCATTTTTTGGGCGGCTTTGAGGGCTGCGTTGCCCCGGACCATCGACAGAATGTTTATTTCAAAGCTTGCGTAGCCGGACCAAAAGGAGCCCTTATAGACAGCTTTTACACCCGGCGGGGCGGGATCCTCCCAGGTGGCGGCATAGGGGTCGGCGGCTAATGCAGGCTCCGGCTGGCTGCGCAGGATGATCAGATCAGCGTCTATCACACCGGCGCCCCGGGCAAGGGGATCTTCATCATCTTGGGGATGCAAGCCACGGAAAACGCCATAAGCGCTGACAGGATCGCCGGGCAGCAGGTTCAGCGCATCGGGCTGCGGAACATAGCGCAAGAGAAAGACACGCTGCGGATGGTGATCCAGCGAAACAAAATATTCCTCTGAATCCGCCGATTGACGGACAGAAAAAAGCCGGCCCTCCAGCATGACGCGCTCACCAATGTGGTCCTGGGGCCGGCGGAAATAGCGTTCCCCATCGCCGACAAGAACATATTCATCCGAATCCGGCAAGGTTAATTGGCGGATTCGGTCATCCGCTTCCTTCCGCAGAGCTTTCAGATCCTGAAGGCTCAAGCCGTCCAGCCCGCCCAAGGGATCAGCCAGAGCGGAAGAGATCAGGCAGAGAAACAGGAAAATGATGAAAGGCTTTTTCATGTTTGGACTCCTATCGCTTACAGGAGAGAGCATGCTTGTAAGGATTCAGTATAGGGGAGGCGGGATGAAAAGCTAAATGATCCCGTAAGAGAGTATGTGAATGAATTACATTTTTAAAAAGGCGCAGCAGCCGAGTTCCTGAGCCTTTTTGAAGCCCAATGACTGATAAAAACAAACTGTTTGCGGGCGGTCATCCGTCATCAGCTCCATTTGATAGACATCGGCGTATCTGGCTATCATGGCTTTGAGCAGCTGCGTACCGATGCCCTGCCGCTGGCGCTCAGGCAATACAATGATATCCTGGATGAAAACGATGGAAAACCCATCGCCTACGGCACGTATGAAACCGATCAACCGCTTCTCCTCATAGGCACCGAGGATCAGAAGAGAATTTTCATGCGCGGCTTTGGTCATATCAGGTTTATTGACATAAGCTGTCCATCCGGCGCTTTCATACAGAGGCAGGATATCTTCCGGACAAAATGAGGTGATTGTTCTGATGTCCATGCGCAGGCCTCTCTTCTGCTTGATTTTCTCCAATTATATCATATCCGGAAAAAACACGGCATGAGAATTTGAGTGAGGCAGGCTGCGCCGTTATAATCACATGCGAAAACAGGCAAGCGGCGGCCGATAAGGCCATCTTGCTGATTGCGCCGGGATCCGCGGTGTCATGGGGCGGCTCTGTCACCCTGCGGGAATTCGGACTGATCGATCGGATACATCTTAAGGGCTATGAAGTGACCGACCGCGATCAGGAAATCAGGGTGATCGTTGCCGGAGAATCTTTAGCTTATTCATACCGGTATGGATCACAACATCGAATCGAAAATCTCTTTCCTGGGGGAGGGGATAACAGTGGTGGAGACAAGATAGCCCTTTGTTTTGGCGGGCAGGCAACCCGCCTCGACAGCCGCCTGTACAGCCGCGACCTCGCCGGAGAGGGTGACGAAGGATTTACCGCCGATGCCCATGCCCAGGCGAACATCCATCAGGCGAATATCCGCAGCTTTGGCGGCCAGATCGGCCGCGATGACGGCGGAAGCGACGGAATAAAACTCCATCACGCCCATGGCGTTCAGGGGCCCCGGATCGTTTCCGCCGCTGATGGCTTTAATGACCTGAGGGTGGAGGCTGGCGATGGTCAGATCATCCACCAGGAAGCGGTCGGCGCATCGCCTTCCCACATCCATCGCGGAGGCGACAGCGGCGACTTCGCCGTAGATCAGCACCGTGTATTTGCCGGGGCAGACCGTGCCGGCCCGGATCAAGGTGACATCGGCAGCCTTCAGCATGGAATCGCCGGCCTCTACACCCCGGGCGATGCTGTTGGTCTCCAGCAGTCCAAGTGAGATCATATGGCTGTACCCTCCTTGTAATCTTCACAGAGGATGACGATCCTGTCATCCCCTACCCTTTCCACGCGGCCGACGATGCTGGCGTGGATGTCCGCTCCCAGCGCGCCCTCGGGCATTCTGGCGATCGTGTCACCGCGCCGTACCCTGTCTCCTGCCGCCACGCAGGGCACGGCAGGAACGCCGATGTGCTGTTTCAGCGGAATAGAGGCGACTTGTGTTGTTAGCTTAACGGACGTTTCAGGGGTGTCAAACTCATAGCGCAACACGTCAACCTTGGCGGCGACACGCCCTGAGGGCGCCTGCTGATATTCAGCCATCGGAGGCATAGGCCCCAGCTCGAACTGCAGCTTATCACCCCGCTCGCGCAGGGCTTGCTTGTGCAATTGCTGCATCCGGCGGGGATTGATGCCCATCGGGCAGGCGTAGAGCTCACAGATTCCGCATTCCATGCACAGCACGGCTGAAGGCTCAAGCTCATCGCCCTCTGCCCAGGCGCGCATGGTCAGATGAGGATAGATCGGATGACCCAGCAGGAAGCGCGGGCACAGATCGGTGCAGTAGCGGCACTGAATACAGGCTGATTTCGCCCGGTTACGTACGTGCGCGAGCGACAACTCCTCATACTCCTCCAGCACATGGCCGCGGGGCAGCACCAGGATACCGCCAAGCGTCTTGGTGACGACGGGATCGCTGCCGCTCTGAACAAACTCGCCCATCATCGGGCCGCCCAATTGCAGGCGGTAGTCAGAAATGGTCGGTCCGCCCGCCGCCTCCAGCACGAGCCGCAGGGGCATGCCGACAGGGGCCCTGTAGACACCGGGCTGTTTGATCTCGCCGGCTACGGTGAAAAAGCGATCGGTCACCGGCTTGTCTCCCTCAAGGGCAAGAAGCGCGTTGATCGCCGTAGAAACGCTGACCACTGTGCAGCCCACATGGCCGGGAAGCTTGCCCGGCGGAACGATTCTGCCTGTCGCGCTGTATATCATAGCCTGCTCATCGCCGACCGGGTAGACTGCCGGGAGCAGATGCAGGCGCAGCGGGATGCCGGCTTCATCCCTTTTTGACAGGGCGCTTTGCAAGGCATTGATCTGGCTGTGGTAGGAACTTTTCAGGCAGATTAAAACCTCCTTCGCGCCGATCAGGCGGCCAAGCCTGAGCGATGCGCGTATCAGCACCTCCGGATAGGTTTGCATCAGATAGCGGTCACTGTTGAGCACAGGCTCACACTCGGCGCCATTGATCAACAGGATGTCAGCGTGCGTGGACAGTTTCTTCCACAGAGGGAAGCCGGCACCGCCGCCCCCGACAATGCCGCATTGCCTTAAAAGATCAAGCTCACTCATATCGGACGGACCTCATTGATATCGATGATGGCCACAATGGCCGCGTCAACCGGAGAATCTGTCTGCCCCAGGGACTTGCGGGCAGAGGAGCCTTGGGCAACCAGCACCATTTCCCCGATACCGGCGGCGATATTATCCACCGCCACAAAGCATTCGCCTGTGGCCTCACCGTCCAGCCTTGCAGGCTGAACAATCATCAGCTTCCGGCCGACCAAAGATTCTTCCTTGCGGGTGGCCCATAGGTTTCCTACCACTTTTGCAATGATCATGGATTACTCCTCCAATTTGATGCCGCAGGCTTTGAAAGTATCGCGCGCCAGCGGCGTGATCAGCTGTCCGGGCAGAAGCCTGACGGCCGTTGCGCCGCTTTGCTTGAGCTGCTTGACATGCTGCTCGGTGATCAGACGGTCGGGGATGGTCGATGCTCCCATAATTTTCGGAGCAGGGAGAGGATTAGCACAGGGCTGCGCCTCATGGTTTGCCGCTATGATACGGCAGACGGCCCCTCTCGCGATGCCGGCCGCATTGCCCTCATCGGTATCAATGTGCAGGGCCAGAGCGGCCTGTGGACTGACACGCGCCACAACGCCCTCCAGAATCAAAGGACGGATACCGTGCAGGCGGATGGACAGCTCCTGCCCATCGGATATGCCAAGGCGCTGGGCATCCTGCGCAGTTGCGTGCAGATGACGCTTTGCGACGATGGCTGCCTTGCGAAAGATGATCTTATCATCCACCTGAATGTGAATGCCGGCTGCGTCGGTCAGGTCACCAGAAAGCCGGACGGGAGCGTCAATGCCCAGTTCCCGCGCGTCGGTGGCGGAGATTTCCGCCTGGGTCCGGCCGCGTATGGGGCCGAGCACGGCTACATTGCCGATGCTCCCCTTGGGGCCGATCAGCTTAACGCGAAGCCCGGACAGGTATTGACCGGGTTGTGAAATGGCCCGGTTTACGGCCAGATCATCCGAACCCGTCAGCATATGAAGATCTTCCTGTGACAGGTGAACATGCCGCGCGGAGACCTCGGCCGGTATATCCTCACCGGGAGCAGCGAAACTGCTCTGAGCTTCCAGGCGTTGGAGCACGGCTTGTACGATGGCATTGATATCCTGATTCATGGTTCCCTCTGATTCTGCTGCACCGCGCGCAGCTGGAGCACGTAAAAGTAGCTGGACAGCCGGTTGAGCGCCAGCAATGAATCCTCATGACGAATGCGGTCTGACTGCCGGTAAGCTGTGATTGCGGCCAATTCCGTTTCTCTGGCCAGGGCGCGCAGACGGTTGAGCTGCGCAGGGAAAAGCCCTTGCTCGAAAGCAGGCAGAATATGCCCCGGCAATCCGAAGCGTTCCGGATGATGAGAGTGGCTGTGCACCTGCTGAGCTGTCATGCCGTCCAGGGTCCAATCCGACAGAGCACAGTCCTTTACGTCTGCGGCCAGTACCTGCCGGGTCAGCTGCAAAGCATCGTTCAGCGGCGCTCGGAAGGATTGCGGGCCGGTAATCATCAGAATCAGAATCTCAGCCTCCAGGGTATCCAGTTTGCCCCGCAAGGCGATGCTGGGGTGAGCTTTTGATACCATCTCCCGTCGATTGAGATGGGTCATGTGCTCCGGCTTGGACGCGCCGCTGTTTGCCTGCGGATTCTGACGGCCGGATCCCTGCTGATAGAGTTTCAGATCCATCAGGTACTGGCGGGCGGAAGGCGTCAGCATACATCCCGCGGGCAGCTCATAATGCGCCGGTAAGCCGCCTGCAAACTGATCCCTCAGCTCTCCTTCTGTGATATAGCGCATAGGGAACCTCCCTTATGGTATTAATCCAGGTGGGGCAGGATGCTTTCCAGCTCATCGTGCGGCCGGGGAATGACGTGCACGCTGACCAATTCGCCGATGCGCTGGGCGGCTGCGGCGCCCGCATCCGTCGCGGCCTTCACCGCGCCTACATCGCCGCGCACCATCACGGTAACGAGGCCGCCGCCGACATGCACCTTGCCGATCAGGGTGACATTGGCCGCCTTGACCATCGCGTCAGCTGCCTCGATGGAGCCGACCAGACCCTTTGTTTCCACCATACCCAGAGCGATTTTTTCCCGATTCATGTTTGTATCCTCCTATTAATGCATCAATATATTCAGCCGTTCAATGTCGGCAGAATGCCTTCGATTTCGTCGTGCGGGCGGGGAATAACGTGTACGCTGACCAATTCGCCGATGCGCTGGGCGGCCGCGGCGCCCGCATCCGTCGCGGCCTTCACCGCGCCTACATCGCCGCGCACCATCACGGTAACGAGGCCGCCGCCGACATGCACCTTGCCGATCAGGGTGACATTGGCCGCCTTGACCATCGCGTCAGCCGCTTCGATGGACCCGACCAGACCTTTTGTTTCCACCATACCCAGAGCAATTTTGTCACGGTTCATTGTGTATCCTCCTATGTCTTATCAGTTAGTCCAGAAGCCCTTTGCGCAACTGCCGGATGACGGCGTCCACGATTTGATCCCGCTGCTGCGCGCTGAGCGAAGCCGTCGTTTCGACAGAGGGGCCGCTGTGCTCGCTTTCATTCTCAATGTTCTCAGGCTCTATCAAACCCCAGGCTGCTCTGCGGATTTGATAGAGATGGTGTACCGTCACATTATCACTGGTGGCGGAGCCGCCGATGGCCCCGCAGCCCAGGGTCAGCGAAGGCATGATTCCGGTGCTTGCGCCGATGCCGCCCTGTGTGGAGCCTGTGTTGACTATCAGCCGGGAAACAGGCTTCTTTAGCAGAAATGCGCGCACAAGTTCCGGGTTTTCTGTGTGAATAGCGCAGCTGTGCCCCAGACCCGCGAAGCGGAGCAGCTCCATGCATCGCTCGCAGGCGCGCTGCCAGTCAGGTTCCGTGTAAAAGGCAAGGATCGGCGAAAGTTTCTCGATGGAGAAAGGATAGCCGCTCCCGACGTGCTCCTGATGACACAGAAGCACGCGCGTAGTCTGCGGCACCTGGATGCCGGCCATCTCGGCAATCGCCAGGGCGCTGCGGCCTACGATCCGGGGATTAGCCGTATCACTGCCGGGCCGCATGATGATGGCGGCCAGCTTTTTTTCTTCCTCGCCGGAAACAAAATATCCGCCTTGACGCTTGAATTCCGCAACCACCTGATCGCGAATGCAGCTTTCTGTTACAATGGCCTGCTCGGAGGCGCAGACGGTGCCGTTATCAAAGGTTTTGCTTGCCATGACGCGCCGGACGGCGGCAGGGATATCGCAGGTGCGTTCAATAAAGGCCGGTACATTGCCGGGGCCAACGCCAAGCGCCGGGGTGCCGGAAGAGTAAGCCGCTTTTACCATGGCCGACCCGCCGGTGGCGATAATCATGTTGCTCAGTTTCATCAGCTCGGCCGTACCGACAATGGTAGGCAAAGTCATCATGCTGATCAGACCTTCGGGACCGTCTGCTTTGCGGATTGCCTGGTTTAGAATGTTTACCGTCTCGCCGATACAGCCCAGCGCGGCGGGATGAGGGGAGATGATCAGCGCGTTACCGGCCTTGATTGCGATCAAAGCCTTAAAGATGGTGGTAGAGGTCGGGTTGGTGCTGGGGACCAGACCGGCAATCACCCCCATGGGCACGGCCGCTTCCCAAATCTTTTTCTCCGGGACCTCGCGGATGACGCCGATGGTTTTTTCGTCCTTGATGGATTCATACACGGCACGCGCGGCAAAGAGATTTTTTGATACCTTGTCCTTCTCCACGCCAAAGCCTGTTTCGTTGACAGCCATGCGGGCCAAAGGAGCCGCTGCTTGCGCCGCCGCTTTGGCCATCATATCCACCAGGTGATCTACGCCCTGCTGATCAAGCTGGGCCAGAGCCTCCTGCGCATGGCGGGCCTGCCGCACCAGATTTCTTACCTCCTGGATGGAAGCAAGGTCACGATCGAGTTCCACACTCTTTTCTCCCTTCTTGAGGATGGATTAATGATTGAAATAGCTTTTGAATGTCTGCAAAAGCAAGGCCTTGTTGGCATAGCGTATCTCATTGGGATTCAGAGGGAAGCCCGGAAGCCGTCTTGCATACTGCCGCAGGGTGACAACCTTCCATTTGCTGAGCGTTTCCATATCACTTGGATCATCAGCCGGGCTGACACTTTGCAGCAATTCGCGCTGCCCCCCCTCGCAGCCGCCACAGGAGGTACAGCCTCCGCCCGCCCGCCTGGCCGGTCCCGCTGAAACTTCCGACGTCAGCATGCAAAAGACTTCAGGCATCGCTCTTGGGATAACATGGGCGCTGAATACCGCGCCCACACGCTGGGCTGCCGCCGCTCCCGCGTCCACCGCGGCTTGTACGGCGGCTACATCACCTTCAAAGCGCACCATCACCAGGCCGCCCCGCACATAATCCGTTCCAAGCAAATGAACCTGAGCGGCTTTCAATCCGGCGTCCGCTGCCTCCAGTGCAGAGACAAGGCCAATGGTTTCGATCATGCCAAGAGCAGTAATTTCCATTGCGCTGTACTCCTTTTTGGCTTATGTAAACAGGGCTTCGATGGGGTGGCGGGCAATCTCGACGACCGCTTTTGCAAAGGCCTCGCAGGCTGCCTCGCAGTCGGCCTGACTGCCTGTCAAGAGCGCCCCGCCAAAGTTGGTGGGGGAGGGCGGCCCATAGAAGGCGCAGGTTGTGACATTTGCTGATTTGAGCGCCTGGTCCAACGCGTAAAGGCTTTCAAGCGGTGGCGCGATCAGGTAGGCCAGGGGCGAGCCCTGAGGGATACCACAGGCGCCTGACAGATAGCTGCCCGTCCTTGAGATGCAGTGCGCGAAATAGACGACCGAGTCCTTGTCATTGGCCGAATAAAAGCAGGCTTCCAGCTCGATTACATGCCGGGCTGCCCGCAGCCCGCTTTCTACCTCAGATGGAGAGGGACCCGCCAGGATGCCCAGGAACTCCCCGGCCAGGGCAGTATTGGCGTTGGCAGCGCCTGCATACATGGACTGGGCGTAACAGACGGAGACATAAGCCTTTTTTGTGGCCTCATCCAATGCGGTATACCCTACATCGTCGCTGTCACAGGTGATCAGGCCGATGGACCGCACAGTGTCATCCAGTGAAAGCCTGGCCTTTAAACCAGCGTCTACGCTGGGAATGACCCGCATGGACAGCACCTTTGAAGGAATCCTGTCACCCAGCATGCCGTACCTCTTTCCTTGCATTATACCGGCAGTTCGATGCCGCTCACTTTCAATTCGAGCATTCTGCGGATCAGATCCACAATGTGCGCGCCCGCTTCAACCGACGGGGTGCCGCCGCTATGGATATTGGCCAGTACGGTACGCCCGCTCTCCACCATGCCGATTTTGGGGCGATAGGCAATGTATGCGCTCATGCTATGAGCAGTCACAAGGCCCGGCCGCTCACCCAGCAGCACGCAGATTACTTCCGCGTCCAGTCCTTCCCCAATTTGCTCCATCGTAGCCACACGGCCGTAGAGCACGAAAAAAGGATCGTTTGTTGTAATCCCTTCAGCCTCCAGGCCTTTGCGGATCACGGGCAGTATGTCCGCCGCGTTGGCCTGCACGGCAGCGGAAGACAGACCGTCCGCAACATACACAACGACGCGCGTATCCCGCGGAATGGCCGCGTGAATCTCCCGGAGCACCTCCGGGTCAAATACGCGGCCTTTATCGGGACGGGTCAAAAACTCATCCCTGTCCTTGCAGGAGGTTTTATAAACTTTCAAAGCCAAAGCATCCAAAAACGCCTGAGGGACATCGGCGAAAACAGAAGCCTGGGCGGAAGCGTGGTCCGCCTGAAAGCGGAGCATGGTTTCGGTTTTATATCGTGCTCCCGCATGTCCCACACCGACACGGGCAGGCGTCCTCTCCTTCATGGCAAGAAAGGCGGCCTGGTCATGCGGGTTATCTACCAGGTACTGGCGGCGTAAATCTTCCTTGGCGATATCGGGCAGCGCATCTTCTGACACCTGCAAATCAGAAGGGTTAACTTCAAGTGCGCCGGCAGAGGATTTGCCCATCTGCATCAGCACCTGATCGACGATCTGCCGGATTTCCTGCTCGGTCATCTTGTTCGCTCCTTCCTATCGCTTTACAAAAACACTGAAGCGTCGCCCGCGTTGGGGCCCAGGTATCCGTTTTGCCAGATGCCCCATTTTTCAAGCCATCGCGCAAATGGCGCGATGGGCTCAAGCCGCAGGGTTTCGCGAACGGCAGCCGAGTCGTGGTAACCTGTGGACTGATAATTGAGCATGACATCGTCTCCGTGCGGCACACCCATAAAATAGTTGCACCCCGCGGCAGCCAGCAAAACCATCAGGTTTTCATTATCATACTGGTCGGCGCGCATGTGGTTGGTGTAGCAGCAATCACATCCCATGGACAGGCCGTGCAGCTTGCCCATGAAGTGATCCTCCAGCCCCGCTCGGATGAACTGCCGGTTATCATAGAGATATTCCGGTCCGATAAAGCCGACCACAGTGTTGACCAAAAAGGGCGAGTAATGCTTTGCAAAGCCGTAGCAACGGGACTCCATGGTCACCTGATCCCAGCCGTTGTGGGCTTCGCTTGACAGCTCGCTGCCCTGCCCGGTTTCAAAGTAAAGCTGGTTGGGCCCGTGGGAATTGCCCTCTCTGGCCATCAGGTCCTTAGCTTCCCGGAGCATCGCGGCTGAGATGCCAAAGGCGGCATTACCCTTTTCACTGCCGGCGATGCTTTGAAACATCAGATCGCAAGGGGCACCCTTTTGAAGGGCCTCCATCTGGGTTGTAATGTGGGCCAGTACGCAAATCTGCGTGGGGATCTGGTACTTTTGTTTCAGTTCCTCAAAGCGGTTGAGGATGGCCTGTACGCTGGCTGTAGAGGCGTCCACAGGGTTGAGACCGATGACGGCGTCGCCCGCGCCGAAGGACAGCCCTTCCAGGACGGAAGCAGTGATACCTTCCACGTCGTCAGTCGGATGGTTGGGTTGCAGGCGTACGGACAAAGTGCCCGGCTTGCCGATGGTGGTCACGCAGGTCGCTTCCACGCGTATCTTTGCTGCGGCATAGATCAGATCAAGGTTGCTCATCAGTTTGCAAACTGCCGCGATGACCTCGCTGGACAAACCTCTGCGCAGCCGTTCAAGCTCCCAGGGCCTGGATTTTAAGATCAGCTCCCGCAAAGCGCCGATGGTCATGTCCTGAAGCTCCCGGTAGATATGCTGGTTGAGGCCGTCAAGGATCAAGCGGGTAACTTCATCCTGTTCATAAGGGACGGCAGGATTTTCGCAGATGTCCTTTACCCGCAGGTTGGACAGTACGATGCGGGCAGCAACGCGCTCCTGCGGTGTATTGGCCGCTACGCCGGCAAGCTTGTCACCGGATTTTTCATCGTTGGCCTTGCCCATGACCTCCCTGATATCCCGGAAGGCATAATGCTCGCCGTTCAAGCGCGTACTCAGGCGCATATCCTTCACCTCCCTGTATCGCGTGAAAACGCGAGTGTTTTAACAATCACCGGGATCACCTTTCCGTCTGAAAGGGGCGCGCCGATATCCACCGTGTCTCCCCAGTCAAGCGCGATGCCGTCGATGCATAGAAAGGGGGTGCCTTTACCCCAACGCCGCTCAAGCGCCTGGCCCAAAGCCTTGGCCATATCCTGCTGCAGGATCAATACCTTCGGTTCATAAGGAACCATGGACCGACTGATCCTTTCCGCCATGAACTCGATCTGCTCAAAGGAGGGGGAATGGAAGCCCTCCATAAAGAGGGCGCACTCGCCCTCAAACAGACGATACTGTTCCTCGATGGCGGATTGCAAACCATTAAGGTGCTCCGATTGATTTAAGAGCACCTTCCCAACGGGCAGGGAGGGGAGAGGGAAGGCCATATCCCGGTAACTGATCGTGCTCCCCGAGACGGAAACGCTGTAGGCGCCGGCGCCAATCACCGTGGCATGCCTTGTTTCCAGGGGACGGACCACACGATTCTGTGTAAAGAACAGGGAACCGGCCAGCGCTTGGCCAAGGAATCGTCCCAGATCATGAAAGGGGAGATCACTCCGTCCGCTTTCATAGATACAATCTGCCACACCGCCTGAAAAGGTACACAGGTCAAACCGGCAGGGCAAGGGCAAAGCATGTCCGGCCACAAGGCTGTCATGCAAGGCACTACGGGGTGACAGCCCCGCGGCTTCCTCAAGCAGCCCGGCCATGCGCCGAGCGATTCTCGCGCATTCTCCATTGGTCAGCTGCATCCCCTCAGACAGCGATATGCCGGCATCGGCTGCGGTCAGCTCCGCAGCCCGTGTGAAGGAGAGCACCGTTTCGTCATCATCTTCAAAGCGAATCAGACGGCTTCCGACATCCAGGCATCCGTCGCCTGTCGGATCCCCGCGCTCGAACAGCGCCATGTTGGTTGTGCCGCCGCCGACGTCCAGATTGAGCACGGGCTTACCGCCGCTTCGGCTCATTTCAGCTGCTCCCGAGCCCTTGCCGGCCAATATGCTTTCAAGAGAAGGGCCGGCGGTGGCAACAACAAAATCGCCTGCCATGCCGGAAAGCGCTTGAGCGACTGCGCGGGCATTTTGCTTGCGGGCCGTTTCGCCGGTAATGATCACGGCCCCCAGGCGGATATCCGAAGGGCGAATACCTGCGTTGCGGTAATCCTCTTTGATCAGTGATTCAAGGGCTGCCGCGTCGATGGTATCATGATCGACCAGAGGCGTCAGACGGATGGGGGCGCGATAGAGCACTTCTTTTTTGCTGATGGCCACCCGCGGCACCGAAAAAGGAGAAGCGGTGTTCGTCAGTGTCAGCGCGCTGAAGACGCATTGCGTCGTGGAGGTACCGATATCAATGCCGACGCTCAGCAGCCTCTCTTCTTGCAAGCAAACAGCCTCCGTTCTGTGGCGACATGCCTTCATAAACACTTTTGATTGCCACATTATAGCCGCATATCGCTTCATTGTCAACAGAAACCTGTCAAGCGTGCTCCAGACACGGTGCTCCATTGGAGGGGTTGGAATGAAAAAAGCGTTTCTTTCACGATGATGCTTGACAAGGCAAAATTATGTCCATATAATCAATCCGTTTATCTAATCTCCACAGCTCAGGGACAAACAGAAAGAAGAAGCAGTCAGCGCTTTATTTATAAAAAGCACGCGGTCAGAGGAAGGAAAAAATGTTTTATGACTGTATGCCTGACGAGCTGCTAAACCAGGGAAATCTCCGGTTAAGCCAATGAAAAGAGGATGATTCCGATCCAATGATTGAAACGCTGACGCAAAGCATCATACAACTGCTGCCGCAGCCTTTGCGAGCGCAAAGCAAGCCCTATGTTTGTGGTTTATTGAAGGGTGACAGGGCGATGGCTCTCCCTGCTCATCCGGGCCCGCGGGAGGCAGCCATGGCGCGCGCCGCGGTTGCCGGTCTGACGGAACTGTACCGGCAGGGGATGATCCCCTTTTGTCAGATGACCGCCGCGGCTCAGGTTGCGGCAGCCTCTTATGGCCTTGACCATGCCGCGCCTCAGGTGGCAATCGGCGCGGTGGCGGGGGATGGCAGTATGGTTGGTAAAGCCCATATGCGGATGATGCTGAGCGCCTGGGGCATTTCCTGCCTTGACCTGGGTGTGGATACAGCGCCTGGGACATTTCTGCAGGCCGTGCGGGAGCACGGCGTGAGCGTCGTGCTGTGCTCCTCTTTTGGGGACGCGAGCGGAGAACAGATCCTGGCATTGGACGCAATGGCGCGCTCATCCGGACTGCGGGAAAGCTTCCGCATTGTCGTGGGCGGTGCCGCGATGGGCGGGGAACAGTTGTCCCGTGCAGGCGCGGACATGCTTGACACGGACGCTATTTTTGCGGCGGAACAGGTGGCGCGATGGCTGGAAGCATAAGTATGTTCGGGGGCAGCGATTTTATCCTGCGCCCTGACAAGGAGGAAATATACGATTGGCTTGGAGTCCGTGAAGAATTGCCGGCCCATGTGGCCTATGAAGCAGCCTGGGAAGAAGCCCTGGTGCTCTTTAAAGGGGCAGCGGATATCCGTTGCTGCGTATTCGTTGAAAACAGGCAAGCCGCAACCGTGTTTTTTACCCTCGGCGGGAAGGCGGAGCACGAGGTGGAGGCGGCTTTTTCGCGCGGAGACTATGTACTGGGCAGCCTGATCAACAGCATGGCCGATCAGGCGGTGTTTCGTTCAGACCTGCGTACTGGTATGCTGCTGTCAGACACACTGGCGGAGGAAGGGCTCTATGCGGCCAGGCGCATGGAAGCGCCCTTTGACTACCCGCTGAACACGCAAACCGCTCTGTTTGAGCCGATGCGTTCATCGTTGCCTGCGGTACGCGCGCTTCCCTCGGGTTTGTTCACACCGGCCAAATCCCTGATGTATCGCATGGCCTTGAGCGCGCAGCCGGCCGACGTTATGCCACAGCATGATTGCGCGCGCTGTAATCAGAAAAACTGCCCTTACCGCGGGCTGCGGGGCTGATCCTTTTTTACCGCCTCGCGCACAAGCAGCAACAGCAAAGCGCCGATGACTAAAAAGGAGATGATCGCGCAGATCGCCCAAAGCAGGCCAAACCTTTCCGCCTGAAGGTCATCCAGACCCCGGTTGACATAGTGATTGTGCATGCGAAAAGAGATCGTGCTGAACACCAGAGGCCCTACAAAGGTGGATGTGCGGCCTGCAACGGAGAGGAAACCATAGAATTCGGCGGTCTGTTCGCGCGGCACAAGCTGGCTGACCATCGAGCGGCTGACAGCCTGCGCGCCCGACAGCGAAAAGCCCGCAACAAAGCCGATGATATAAAACCAAAGCACCTGACTGATGAGCAAGAGACCAGCAACGGATACAATCAGGATGACCAGCGAAAGCAGAATAGCCTGTTTGCTGCCGCGGGTATCCGCTATTTTGCCAAAAAGAAGCGCGCCGAGGGCACCGGAGATATGAATGAGGATCACGAAGATGATCAGCTCGATCTGCTTCATGCCAAACAGCGTGCCGCCTATGATGGCGGCAAAATCCATCAGCATCATGATGCCGTCGTTATAGATCAGAAAAGAAATGGCATATTTGATAAATTCCTTGTATTTGCGCACGGAGTGAAAGGTTTCAGCCAACTTGTGAAAAGCCAGCGTAATGACGTTCATCCCTGCCGGGATCCGTTCAGGAATATTTTTTTCCTTCACAAACAAAAAGGTGGGCAGTGAGAAAACCAGGTAGATGAAAGCGGTGATTAAAAAGGTATAAGGAATAAAGCTGTTGCCGATCAGCTGCATGGGCGCAAGGACGACCAGCAGCGCGGCGATCCCGCCCAGCATACCCAGGCCCCAACCCTTGCCGGATATACTGCCCACGGTGTCCGGCGTTGATACATCGGTCAGCAGCGCGTCGTAAAAGACCTGTGCGCCCCGGTACCCGACCTCGGCCAGTATGAAGAAAAGCATGCCTGTGAATACATCTCCGGCGCCGACAAAAAACAGCAAGGCTGTTGATACGACAGAGAGGGCGGTGAAAACAAGCAGAAGCTTCTTTTTTGACTTTGTAAAATCAGCGATGGTGCCGAATACGGGGCTCATGAGCGCCACCAACACCGAGGCAATGCCCACCGCGATGCCCCACAGCCTGGTGCCCTCGGCACCGCTTCCGACGACGACATCCTTGAAGTAGGGCGAAAATACCGCCAGCAAAATGACTGCGGCATAGGCAGAGTTGCCGAAATCATACAGGTACCAGGCATGCCGGGCACGCCGTTCATTTTTATTGACTGTCAGTTTTTCCATGCTTTTCAACATCCTTCAACATATTATACAGATCCAGGTATTTGCGGCCGCAAAAAGGCGAATCCGCCTTAATTTCAAAGTGCTCAGGATTGACATAGAAAGCAATGTTTGCCTTGCCGTAGATGGCCATATCCCCTATATCCCGGATAAGAAAGACACGATCGCCCAATTCAATGCGGTCGCGGTACATGGAGAGAGAACCCTCCTGGAGCAGCTCGCTTGTATGATCGGAACGGACACGCAGCAGCCGCGCTTTTTGATCAGTGAAGGCAGGAGATTCTCCGAGTTCGGACGCGATCAACGCGAGCTTGTCATGCTGCCAGGCATCCCACTCGGTCACTGTTCTATAGGGCGAGCCGTGGAGGAAGCCATACTCATCATACTCGGCGCGCAGGCCGCAGGTACAGCTGAACACATTCCCATGACTGTGCAATTCACCGAAACGCCCGCATTGCGGGCATAAATATAAGGCCTGCTCCAGCCCTTTGGCAAGACGTTTTCCCTTGAATCGCACCTTTTCCTTGGCTTGACGGGCGTAGGCATCCTCATACAGATCTAAGGTGATGGCGGCGTTGACTTCATCGTCGCTCATGGCTTTGAGCTGCTGGGGCGAATAGACATTGACCGGATAGCCTTTCATCCGACCCCGCCGCATGGTATCAGCCCAGCGCGGTGTGGTGAGGTAGCCGCCTTCAAATTTATACGTGATCAGCGGAACGCCGCAGTATCTGGCAAGCTTTCCTGTAGAGGAGGGGATCGGGCAGGTCAGCCCGTTGAAGGAGCGGTTGCCCTCGGCGAAGATGCATATCTTTTTTCCGTCCCTGAGACGCCGGATGATCTTCATCACGGTGCTCATATCCGTGCTGCCTTTCAGCCTCGAAATCGGGTCAAAGTAACGGACGAGCAGCCGGGATAAGAGGCCAAAGCGGAAGATATGCTCGCTGGCAACAAAATACAGCAGGCTGTTAAAACTTAGATGAATCAGCGTCGCGTCCAGGTCTGAGTTGTGGTTGGCGACCACAAGACAAGGCCCTTCAATGGAGGGCGCCGGCAGCGCGCGGATGTTGAAACGCCACCTGAAAAAGGGCGTGACCAGCGGTTTGATAACGCGAAAAGCGCGCATGTGCCGCCTGTAAACTTTCTGTTTCTCGGGCATTGCGTCTCCTGACATTCACTACCGTTAAGGCGGGGAATGAACAGATTATATCTTAAAGTTCACTACAGGAACAATAACAGGTGTTCAATCGGCGGCCCATCCCTGAAAACAGCAATAAATTAAGAGCCGAACAAGGCATCCATGGTGTCGACCCGATTGGTCAAAAGCCCGTTTACGCCCAAAGCGGACATGCGGCGCATCTCCTCGGGGTCATCTACGGTCCAGGGATAGACCATAACACCATGGGCGTGAAAATCCGAAACGATCTCTTTCGTCAGCGCCAGATGATAGGGAATGGCCATGGTGACACCGCGCTTTTTACAGTAGGCGCCATAATCAAATATCCAGTTGTCAAAAGGGAAGCACAGCCGGATTTCCGGCCGCAGTGCCCGGCATTGCATGACCGAATAGTGATTGGCGGAATAGAAGACGCAATCATTCATCCGCTGAAAGCGTTCCACAACATCGATGGTTTTTTGCTCCAGTTCGGGGTATAGGACAAAGCTATTCTTCATTTCCACGAAGGTTTCTATTTTAATCCCTTGAATCAATTGGAAATAATCTTCCAGCAGGGGGATCGCTATGGGCAGCTGCTGAAGCTCGGCATAGGTGCAATCCTTAAGCCAGCCTTCCCGCTTTCCCAGGCGGCTCAGCGTTTCATCGTGAAAGATCACTACCTGACCATCCCGGGTCAGTTGAACATCCAGCTCGATCGCGTCCGGATGGAAAGGCAAAGCCGCGGCAAACGCTTCCATGGTATTTTCAGGATGCAGACCGCTCAAGCCCCTGTGCGCAATTTTTTTCATACTGTTGCGGTTACAGGCCGATCACAAGGTCATTCTTGACAGAAACAAAGACCTTGTCGCCCTGTGAGAACTCCATTTTATCCTCAAACAGAATGTCCGCGTTGATGAGAAGCCCGTCCGCGTCAACGCTGAAACGAATCAAATTGCCGTGAGAAATGTGGCCCTTAATCGTTCCTTCCGCTGAGAGCATACCTTCCTGTTTGGCAAGGGCCTGCCTGCTGAGGGTCACGATCTCAGGCCGTACGGCCACATCCTGCTGGGAAATGGCGGTGCCAAAGACCCTGTTGAAGTGCTTGGCATCGAGGATATTATAGTTTCCGATGAAGGTTGCCGCAAACTTGGTGGCCGGGCGGGTGTAGATCTGTTCGGGTGTTCCGGACTGCTCGATCTTGCCGTCATGGAACAGGTTGATCACATCCGACATGATCATGGCCTCATCCTGGTCATGGGTGACGTAGATGGTGGTGATGCCCAGCTGCTGCTGTATGCGGCGGATCTCGATCTGCAGGCTTTTGCGCAGCAGGGCGTCGATGGCGCTGAGCGGCTCATCCAGCAGCAAAACTTTGGGCGCCGTGACCATGGCCCTGGCCAAGGCAACGCGCTGCTGCTGGCCGCCCGACAGCTGGGAGGGGTACTGGTCGATCTTGTCGCTCAACCCGACGATGCCCAGCATTTCGACGACCTTATTGTCGATCTCGGGCTTGGGCATCTTCTTCAGCTTCAGGCCGTAAGCTACGTTCTGGCGCACGCTCAGGTTGGGGAACAGAGAATACTGCTGGAACACCATGCCGATGCCGCGATGGCGGGGGACAACCTCCGTGATGTCCTCCCCGTCAAGGTAGACGCGGCCGCTGGTCACCTGCTCCAGCCCCGAAAGGCAGCGCAGCAGGGTGGATTTGCCGCAGCCCGAAGGGCCCAGCAGGGTGACGAACTGGCCTTTTTCCACATCCAGTTCAATATCCTTGAGCACGTGGTTGGTGCCGAACATTTTATTGATTTTATCAAAGCGAATGTAAGCCATGCCTTATTTCCCCTCGTTTCTCATTTTCTCCAGCATTCCTCTGCTCTGCAGGGCCAATACAACAGCGGTGATGGCGAAGGTGATCATAATGATCACCATGAATACCGCGGAGGCTTCCGTGCTGGAGCGCTTCATGGCCTGATAGAGAAATTTCTGCATGTTGTTGACGTTTGTACTGGACAGATTGCGGATGATGACGTAATCGCCAAAGAGCAGGCCGACCGCAAGCAGGCTTGATACGGTGATGCCCGTCATGATGTTGGGCACGATGACCTTGAAAAAGGCCTTCAGCTTGCTTTCGCCCAGCATTTCCGCGGCTTCCAGCAGCATCTTCATGTTGATGGCGCGCATACCGTTTCGGATGCCGTTATAGATATGCGGCAGGATGATGATGCAGTAGGCCCCCATCAGCATGACCATGCGCTCGCTGAGCACGGAGTCATTGCGGGCGTAGAGGATCAATATGGAAACGGACAGGATGACCCCCTGGATGGTGTAGGGGATCATGCACAGAAGCTGCACATATTTTTCGAGTTTGGGAAAGTAGACCGTCACCACGAAGAGCGCCAGCAGCATTACCACGATGGTGATCAGGATGGGGACCACGCAGACCAGCAGCGTCTGGTACATGGCAGTCAGGAAGGCGGTATCCGTGAAGATCTTTTTGTAGTTATTCAGCGTGAAGCCGTAGGGGATGATGCCCGTCCAGTTGTCAAACAGGGAATAGATCGCCGTCGCGATCAGGGGGATCATCAGCCACAGGATCACAAGCCCCATGACGAGGTTGGCACTGAGCCGCGTTCTTTTTTGCATCGCCGCCTACCTCCCTTCCCACTTTGTTGTCTTTTTGGTGATGTAGTTGTTAACCATGATCACGATGCTCATGATGAGCATCATCACCACCGACAGCGCGGCGCCCAGCTTGGGCTTGGTTTTGATGTCGCCCACGAAGGAAGCGGAGATGTTGAGCGGCAGCAGCGAGATGTTGTTCATCACCAGCGCGTAGGCGGTGGCGTAGGCGCTCAGGGCGTTGGCAAACAATACGCTGATGGTGGATAGCAGGCTGGGCAGCAGCACGGGTACGCCCACACGCTGCCAGAAATGCGCGCTGGTCCCGCCCAGCAGCATGTTGGCCTCGCCCCACTCCTTGCGGATGCCGTTGAAGGCCGGGATCAGCAGCAGCGTAGACAGCGGAATCTGGAAATAGACATAGATCATGGTCAGACCCTTGGTGGAGTACAGATCAAAATTCTGTAAAAATTCGATGCCGTAGAGGTTGGCGATCTGCTTGACGACACCGGCGTTGCCCAGGATGATCATGTAGGCGAAGGCAAGGGGAACCCCGGCGAAGTTCGATGTCATGTTCAGCACGGTCAGGTAGACATTCCTGAACTTGCCGCGTGAATTATAGGCAGCCCGGGCACCGAGAAACGCGATCACAATGCCGAAGGCGGTTGATATCGACGTGATTTTCAGGCTGTTCATGATGGCCGTTTTATAGCTGAGGGTAGAGAAGATTTTTTGATAATTTTCAAAGGTAAAGGTGATGTCCTTGGCTTTTTCGGGCTGAAAGCTGTCAATGACCAGCATGATCAGCGGCAAAAGCTCGTACATGAACACCAGAAATAAAAAGGGGATCAGGGCGAGAAGATAGTAATAGCGTGTATTCCTGCCGGAATGTAACCTGGGCCTGTGTTTTTGCTCCATAGACCTTTCTCCATCCTAAAAAATGGGGGCGTACTTTTTTGGAGCACGCCCCACAGGTCATTTACAAGATAGTTTTATCAGCTGCCCAGCAGCGGGATGATGTTCTCAGCCCACCAGTCGGAGATGGTTGCGCAGACTTCACCGTAATGGGCGGCATCAGAGATGCCGACCGCGTTGGCGTAGGTGCTGGGGTCAAAGGTTGCCGCGATGACTTCCTCGGGGATGGCCACGGCGCGGGTGGGCACGGCGCCGGACTTGGCCAGGTTGATCTGCCCCTCGTCGGAGAAGATGAACTCGCGGGCCAGGGCGGCAGCGAAGGGGGTGTCGGAGTTCTTGCTGATGACGCTGGCATAGCCGACCAGGATGGCGCCATCGGTGGGGATACCGACGGTCAGGTTGTAGTTGGGGGTTTGGTCACGGTAGTTCAGCACGTTGTAGCTCCAGGATACGCCGCACTCTACTTCGCCGGCCTGAATACGGGCCAACAGAATGTCGCCGCTGTCGATGCGGCCTGCCTTGGCCATCTCAGTCCAGAACTCAAACGCGGGCTCCAGGTTGTCCAGATCGCCGCCGAAGGCATAAGCTGTGGCCACGACAACGCCCTGGCCGGTCGCGCCGCCGACGACGTCGCCGATGGTCAGCTTGTAGCTGCCCTTGCGGACGTCTTCCCAGCTGGTGGGCATGGGATCTTTGGCCAGATCGTTGTTGTAGATGAAGCTGGTGGCGCCGGTGTAGGCGATCATCCATTTGCCGTCTTCACCCTTGGCCCATTCGGGAACGCTGTCCCAGTTGCTGGTTTTGTAGCCTTGCACCAGATCATTTTCAAGAGCCTGCGTAATGAAACCCAAACCAACGTCACCGATATCGCGGGTGCTGTCGTTTTGGAACATGCTCAACTCTTCGGCACTGCTCATGTCTTCGTCCGTATGGGTGATGCCATAGGTTTCGGTCAGGCCTTTCCAGGAGTCGCCCCAGTTCGCCCAGGAATCAGGCATGCCGACAGATTCCACATGGCCCTCTTCTTTGGCCTTGGCAATGATTTCGTCCAGGGTATAGCTGTTGAGATCAACGCCCTCAGACAAGACGCTGAAGACACTCAGCAGCAGGGTGAGCCCAAGCAACAGAGATACGATTTTCCTCATGATTGATCCTCCCTTTATTCTTGTTAAACCCCACAAAAAAGCTGGGGTATTAACTTATTCAGTGTATCTACACTATATCGGAAGGGTGCATAAAAGTCAATCAACAAATGTCCGGATTTTGGTGGACGCAAGAACAAAAAACGTTGAAGAAACAGGCAGAAGCTTATTTCTTTGAAGGCGTGGTCTGTGCATATATACATTGCACAGTTCCGTGACGATCCGTTCTGTACGCAAACAAATTCAGGTCCTTGGCAAAGCGCCGCTTTGAACGCTGTAATTAGTACAGCTGCTGCTCTGACCTGACATGCGAGCGAGTCAGACGATGAAGATAAACAGGCAGCCCGGAAGGAAGGGAGAAAGCTTTGCTTAATCCAGCTTCTTCTCCATGCACACCAGGTTCACATCCCCGATGCCGTGGAATACGCAGGGGGTAATCCCGACCTCCTTGTAGCCAAGGCTCTGATAAAGCGCCCTGGCACGGGCATTGATGGCATTGGTATCCATGCGCAGATATGGGCATCCATGCTCCCGGGCATATTTTTCATAAAAGGCGACCATCTGCCGGCCCCAGCCCCGCCCCTTTGCAGCAGGATCTACAACCAAAGTATGCGCTACCATGATCTGGCTTTCGTCCGCCGGATATTCCCAGCGGCAGTTCGCGTATTCAGGCTCCTGTTCATGGTTGAGGCGCATGGCGGCGACGACCGCGCCTTCATTCTCCAGGACAAACAGCTCGCCCTTTTCAAGCGCGGATAGGGCTGTACTTCTGGTAGGATAGATGCCCCGCTTCCAGCCGATGGCGCAGGTCCCCTTCTCCTCTTCATCGAGGATTCGATCAAAAATTCCGGCAATTGTATCGATATCTTCCGGGACTGCTTTTCGAATGATGCTCATGAATGCACGCTCCGTTCATTGCGGTAATGAAGCCATCCTATCATGCCTGCCTGAAGAAATAAAGCCGTTTGCCGGTTCTCCTGGGGCTGGCTTTATGCTACCATGGCAATAGGGAACAAATCGAAAGGACCGGGTGGACGGCCCGGGCTATTCATGAGAGAAGACTATTTTTTTGTGGGCAGTTATACCCAGGGCTCAGCAAGCCGGGGGATCCATACCGTGGCGATGGATCCTGTGACCGGGGGCATCAGGCTGGCAGGAAGCGCGGGAAGCGATGTGAACCCTTCTTTTCTGACCAGGCACGGAGATTTCCTGTATTCTGTCAGTGAAAGGGAGGGGCAGGGAGCGCTGGTTTCATACCGTATTGAGAAGGGTGGAAAACTGATGTTTGTGGATCGGTTCAGAACAGATGGAAGCGATACCTGCCATATCACGCTCAGCCCCAATGGCCGACATGCCTATGCCGCAAACTATTCAAGCGGCTCTGTCTTTGGAGTGGAAGTGGATGCACAGGGGCGCTTTGCGGGGCAAACAGCTTTCATCCGGCAAAGCGGTATCGGGCCCTATCCCGGAAGGCAGGAGGGACCTCATGCGCATTTTGTGTCCTTTCTGCCCGACGGACGGTATTTGCTGTGCTGCGACCTGGGCGCTGACCGGGTGTTTGCCTATCGTTACAATGATCAGGACGGCAGCCTGCATCCGGAAAAAGAGATGGATATTCCGCTGCCGGCAGGCTTCGGCCCGCGGCACTTTGCCTGCAGCCGGGATGGGGAGCGGCTATACATCACGGGAGAATTGAGTAGTAAAGCAGCATATTACCGGCGGCGGGCGAAAGCTGAACGGATAGAGGAGAAAAGCACCCTTCCGGAAGGTTTTAAAGGGAGTTCCTGGGCTTCACACATTCAGCTGTCAGCCAAGGGAGAGTTTCTCTATGCGGCCAACCGCGGGCACGATACCATCATTGTGTTCCCCATTGACCGGGCAAGCGGTAGGATGGGCCAGGCGCGCCATTACCCTTGCGGCGGTCATTGGCCGCGGCATTTTGCGATTTCGCCCCGGGGCGGATATTTGATCGTCGCCAATCAATACTCTGGCGATGTCACGGCTTGGCGGCTGAACGAGAGAGACGGAGGATTGGAAGAGATGAGCGGCAAGCTGTTTGTTCCTTCGCCGGCCTGCATCACCTTTGGCTGACCAGATCATACCTGCACGATAAGAACGCTAGAAGTACATTAAAGAAACGCACGCGCAATGAATCAATCGTCCGCTTGCTTTCTGCAGTCTTTGGGAGATTTTCCGGTCATCTGCTTGAATACCCGATTGAAGTGCTCGACACTCCGATAGCCGACATCATCGGCGATTTGATAAATCATTTTGCTGGAATCCTGTCGCAGCAGATCAAGAGCGATGCTGACCCGCCTGTGGTTGAGGTATTGCGTGAAGCTCAGGTTCACTTCTCTTTTAAACAGACGGCTGAGATAACTGGCGCTGGCGCCGATGCGGGCGGCCACGCTGTCCAGGGACAGGGCGGGGTCGGCGTAGTGCTGATAGATTTGCATCATGGCGGACTTCACCATCTGGCTGCAACTGCCAGAGTCCGACATTTGCCAGTATTCCATCAGGATCGGGATGATCCCTTCCATGACGTCAATCAGATCCCTGACATTGGCGGATTCTTCAATGCGGCGGATATGATTTTCCCGCTGGGCATCATCGTTGAGCACCATATAAACGATGTTGCTCATGGCCCCTTTCGCGGCGGCGGGGGTGAGGGCTTTGGTTCTGTCGTCCCAGAATAAGCACTTTTTCAAGGCGTCCAGGCAGGCATTTTTGTCTTTGGCAGCCAACCCCTGACGGAAGGCATACAGCGTTTCATCCATCGGAAGGTATTCGATTATCTCAATCGTGCTTCGTTGCCCGTAGTGATGGCCTACGTTGTTTTGCAAGGAAAATTCCAGAAGTCCGGAAGAATATGCCTCCTCATAGGCCTTGGACAGCCCTGCGTAGCCGCTGTGCCCGCTGCTGATGCCCGCATACAAACGCAAATTGAAAAAGCGGTACAGCTGGGCGATGCACTTGCGCACCAGGTAGTCAAGCTCCCTTTGTATAACCTGTGCCGAGCTCTCTTCGCTGAAGGATTTGAGTAAACAGAAGGTGTGCTTATCATACAACAACACGTCCAGCTCCTGTTCTGATCTTCTGATTTCCTGAAGGGTATTGAGGATGCCGTTGTACAACAGCTGCCTCTTATCGCCGTAGCGGCGTTTAACGGCCTGATAATCAGCGATCGTCAGGGTGATCAGATAGAGATTCCGGGGTTTTGCGCAAAGGGATTCCCTTGCCTGGCTATCCGGGATCTCCAGCCCGTTGATGCTTTGGCGGATGAATTCCTCGGCGCTTTCTCCCGGATCCGGGGGAAGAGAGGCCTGATGGCTGACAGCCCGCGCCTGCTTTCCCTGTGTGCGGACAACCTCCCGGAAGGTTTCGGGAACCATTTCCGCTTTATAAATATAATCCACCGCCCCCAGGCGCAGGGCGGCAATAGCATATTCAAACTGGTTAAAGCCCGTCAGCATGATGACGCGCGCCGTGCTCGCGCGCTCCTTCAGGCGGCGCAGCACTTCAATTCCGTCCATGCGCGGCATTTGTATATCCAGAAAGATCAGATCAGGGTCCAATGTTTCCGCCATCTTCAAAGCAGCAAGCCCATCCGACGCGATGCCTACCACCTCGCAGTCAAGGGCGGCCCAATCGATATAGAGCTGAAGGCTTGAAATAAAGAAACTTTCGTCATCAACCAGTAAAACACGGATCATAGCTTTTCCTCCGAAACGATCGGCATCGCCGGAAGCACCAGTTTCACATCCGTGTGGTTTCCGGGCCGGCTGTCAATCTCAAGGCCATAGGCATCGCCAAAGTGCATCTTTATTCTCTGCGCCACGTTGTAAATGCCAATCGAGTTAAAGCCCCTTTCCTTTTTGCGACTCCCTGACAGAATCTGGCTGATCAGCTCCGTATCCATGCCCACGCCGTTATCCCATACATGAAACTCCAGCAGGCCGCCAAGCCTTTGTACGCTGATGCGCAGCAGATTACGGCGGGTATTGTCCTGAAGGCCGTGGAAGATGGCGTTATCCACCAGCGGCTGCAGCATAAAACGGATAGCCTCGCAGTCGAGGGCGGCTTCGTCGATATCCCATTCCAGGTCGAAGGCGCCGAAATAGCGCAGTTCCATCAGTTGGATGTAACGCCGGGTAAATTCCAGCTCCTGTGATACGCAGACTGAGCGCCGCTCGCCATCCAGCGCATAATTCATCAAGTGAATCAGAGAGTCCACCGCCTCGCTGATGTTGTCGGCGCACTGCATATTGGCCATCCACTTGATGGTGTTGAGGGTGTTCCCCAGAAAATGCGGGTTGACCTGAGCCTGCAAGGCTTTATATTCCATCAGGCGTTTTTCATTCTCCCGCTGCATAACCTGGTCCAGGAGGCGCTGTATTTCTTCCAATAGAAGGTTGAAACTTTGGGCCAGCTCACTGATCTCATCATGCCCCTGAGATTGGACACGGGTGGCGAAATCATGGCTTTTAACAATTTCACCCATGGTGTTGTTCAGGGTACGGATCGGACGGGATACGGAAAAAGCCACAAGCGATACTACCAGGACAGAAACGGTTGTGATGGCCACAAACATGGCCGTCCAGATACGCTGGCGGGTTTGAAGGGAAGCAAACAGGCTGCCTTCATCAATGACTCCGACCACTTCCCAGGAAGTGTTGTGAAGGGCGTCGCGGGTCAGTATCGCTCTGCTGCCGCTCATCGTCACGTTTTGGTGCTCTTGCGTGGCTTGCCCTTCCAACGCTTCGTGCTGATCGATAGGCAGAAGGATAGCAGGCTTCCCCACTTCGTGGGGGGAGGGGGAATACAGGATGATCCCCCGATCGTCCACCAGGTATTGCCGGATACCCTCTAACTCCCCTTCCTGGCTGAAGCTCATTTTCAGCACATCCTGCGGCACTACCAGGCTGAAAAACCCAAGGTATTCCCGTGTGCTGGTGCTGAACAAATGCCGTCCGATCAAAATATAGTAATCTGTTTCGTCGTGATGGGGCAGGGTTTTCTGCACCAGGCGCACGACACTGCCGGACATATCCGTGTCCCTGGCCAAATCCATCTCCCGCATGATGGGGTCTCGAAGCGAATCCATATCATAACCGCCGACAAATCCCAGGTTCGATTTGGCGTTGTACAGCAGCGACCCATACACATAGCTGTTGTATCGCATGATCTGTGTATGTACCGCGGATTGATAGCCGCGAAAATCGCTTGTGACTTCTTTTCGCCCCTCGGCGCTGGTGTAATCCTTGGCAAGCAGAGTCGAAAACAGATCATTATAGTAAGGATAGACGCTGTAAAGGCCGACCCCGTCCACCATGGCATCCAGGTTGACCACTGCCTGCCGGTTCAGGGAGGTAAAGGAATGGATGGCCTGCCGCTGCATATCCCGGTAGGTCAGATTCAGATAAATGAAATTCAACGCCATCATGGGGGCAATGACGCTGGTAAGTAAAAATATCAGCATCCTGAGCAGAATACTGTTTTTAAAAAAATGATGCCGAATCCGCTTAAGCAAGACCATTCTCCTTGACGGTAGTTGTATCACAAAGGGGTGAAATCAAATCAGATGCTTCGCGTCCTGTCCGGTCAAACCCTTAAGGCCTCGTTGTGCCGGGCATCCCGGCCCCATAGCCTGTCGACGAAATAACAACGCAGCTCTTCTTAACATTGCCTTTTGCTTTTTTATTTTTGAGCCAAAATCCGCCGGCGCTTTGAATGTATTAAAACCCTGAAATAGCACAATAAGACAAGCCGGTGGCTGGTCCGCGGCTTGCCTTTTTGACTTGTCACACCGGGGGATTCAGCCCAGATCCAGCGCGTGGCCGAAAGCGCCGTAATGCTCGCAGTTCTTGGCGGCAAAAGCGCTGGCCTGGCCCGCTGATTCAGCGATGTCTCCCCCCGTTCGGTGATAGGCCAGCAAGAAGGCGGCGATGTATGCGTCGCCGGCGCCCAAGGCATCCACCACCCTGGCTGGAACAATACCTTGCCGGTGTTCCTTATCCTTTTCCATGACAAAGGAGCCGAGCATGCCGGAGGTGACCACCACCGTTCTGGCACCGCTTTCAAGCGCGAAGGCGGCAAGCTCCCGCACTTCGCTGTGGGATTTATCCCCGCCTGAAAAGAAGGCGAAGCGCAGCAGCGGGCACAGCTGAGGGATGTTGCGGTAGTTATAACCATCGGAAAAATCCATGGACAGGGGCGCGCGCCGGGCAATCCCCGGCAGCTGGGACTCAATGAAGCTGTGCACGCTGGTGTGGGCCAGGTCATATCCTTGGATGAAAGCGTGATCCCCGGGGACCAGCTGCAGGCCGACCATGGCTTCGGCCACCTCCTGCCCGTTGTTGCCTACGAAATGGCGATCGCCGCTATCGTCGTTATGAATATGATTTTGGGCTGTTGTGCCATGCATCACCCGGACCCTGGATGTATCCACCCCCTCATCCCGCAAGGCCCGGAGGAAATGCCTGCCAGGGGCGTCATCCCCAAGGATGCCGATGTAAGCGGCGGCTGAGGCGCCGGCCCTCATGGCGAGGACCGGCACATTAACGGAATTGCCGCCGGGATACAGCTTCTTTTCCCGCAGGTAGTTATCAAAGACATTGTCTCCGATGCCGATGATCTTCATCAGTATTTTTCAACTCCCATGTAGCGTCGGGAGGACATTGGCTGTCCTTTGTGGCTGGAAAGCTGGTTGACATAGGTGCTTCCAACATAGTTCAAGAGCAGGGGGGCGATCCATGGGATGGTCCATTCCGCGACATCGCCATAGTCAAACCCTTCGGCATCCAGGGTGGTCAGCTTGTCACTGAACCGCTGGAGAAACTCCACGGCGCGCACTTCCACGGGGCGGGTGCGCCCCAGGCCGAGGTAGGCGATGGCCGGCGTATTCTTGTCCACGGCTTCAAAGGCGCCGTGGAAGAATTCGCCCGCGTGCAGGGGAGAGGAATCAATCCACAGACATTCCATGAGGGCGCAATTGGTCATCACATAGGAGATGGAACAATCCAGGCCGGCTGCGATGGTGTAAATCAAGGGTTCGCTGCGGCGGGCCACGGCAAACTCTCTGGCGGCGACCTGATGGTCTCTCGCGTTCTTTTTGCACAACTCTTCCAGTTTGTGCATGGCGTCCGTAATATCACCGGACTTGTCACTGCCCTCCAGGACATCCAGAATGGCGTAAACCATCATGTATACCTCGGGGTAGATGCTCAGCACCATGGGATAGGGATTAACCGGATCGTCATAATAGTAGATGACGTGATCGACAGCCTCCTCCAGCGCGGAGCCGGGCGTGGTTGTAAAGGCAGCGGTCAGGGCACCGCGCTCCCTGGCCAATCTGGCCGCGCTGACTGTCTCTTTGGTGCCGCCGCTTTGAGAATTTAATACAACCAGGCTGCCGGGGCCCAGGCGGGCTGGCGGATCATGGAAAAATTCATTGGCGTTATAGCTGCCGGTGGATACCTTCGTGCTCTCGCGCTCCAGAATATACTTTCCGGGATAGAGTGTCGCCAGAGATCCGCCGCAGGCAACAAAATAGATGTTTGTGATGTCACGGCCCTTGACTGCGTCAGCCAGCTGCGCGATTTGTTGAGCGACCAGGGCCTTCTTGTCTTCATGCATGGGAAAAATCCTCCTCTGTTGCGTTTATCCTTTAATGCCAACCAAAGCGATGCTTTGCGTAAATTGTTTTTGAAGCAGAACAAAAACGATGATAACAGGCAGCGTGGCGCATACAACACCTGCCATGCTGATGTTCACCCATTCGTAATACTGTCCCTTTAAGGAGTTCAGGCCTACCGTGATGACCTGCATGTTTATGCGATTGGTCAGGGTTACCGGCCACATAAAAGCATTCCAGCTGTCTTTAAATGCAAAGATGATGAGCGTGACAATCGCTGTGCGGGAGTTGGGCAGAATAACCCGCAGGAAAATGCCGAAGCGTCCCAGCCCGTCGATTCGCGCGGCTTCCTCGATTTCTACAGGGATGCTCAGGAAGAACTGCCGCATAAAAAAGGTCAGCATCCCGCTGGTCATAAAGGGAATGATCAAAGCCCAGTAGGTATTGATCCAGCCCAGCTGCACGCACATGCTGTAGATGGGCACCATGGTGATCTGACCGGGGATCATCATTGTACCGATTATGATGAAAAACACAAGTTTGTTGCCTGGAAAGTTAATCTTGGCCAGGGCATAGCCTGCCAAGGTGTTCACCAGCAGATTGCCCAGGATGATGCCTCCCGTCATGACGGCAGTGTTTTTATACCATCCGGCTAGACCGGCGTTGACGACATGAAGGTAGTTTTCCGTTACCCATTGGGTGGGCAGCGTAACCTTGCCGATATCCGGCTTGGCTAGCACGGAAGTATACAAGGCGTATAAAAACGGCATCAGGTAAATTCCAAGCAAGGCTGTCAGCAGCGTGTACCGGATGAGGGCGGTTATGCGGCCGGTCTGCTTTCTGTTCATCAAAACACTTGTCATATCAGGATTCCTCCCCAATACGGCTGGTTGCCATCCGCTGCCCAATGGACACAAGCATCAATACCGAGAAGATCACGAAGGCCGCGGCGCTGCCATAACCCGGCTGAAAGAACCGGAAGTTCTGGGAGTAGAAGAAGGTGACCAGGGTGCTGGTTGTCCCCGCGGGCGATCCCAGCACAGCGCCGGAGCGCGCCAGTGTAAAGGGTTCGTCAAAGCATTGGAAACACCAGATGATGCTGAGGCTGATGACCAGCACGGTGGTGGGCCATAGCTGGGGGATGATGATGCTTTTCATGCGCTGAAAGCCATTGGCTCCGTCCACCTCCGCCGCTTCCAGAAGCTCGGGGGAGATCGATTTCAGCCCGGTAATGAACAGGACCGTAAAAAAGCCAAGGTTCTTCCATATGACAAGGATGCAGACAAAGGCCAGTGCCGTGCGTGTATCGGCAGGCCAGGTTACATTGGGGATGCCCAGCAGGCGATTCATCAAAACGGGGATGGCGCCCCGCTCGACAAACAGGTACATGATGGACATGGTGAGTGCCACCGCAGAGGTGATGCTGGGGATGTAATAGAGCGTCCGGTAAACGCCCTTGCCGCGCCCTGTCGCCTCAATGTTGTAAGCAAATATAAAACCCAGAATCACCAGGGCGGGTACACAGACCAAGGTGATGATGACGGTGTTTCTGGCCGCTTTCACGAACTCACCATCCGCAAAGAGCTTGCGGTAGTTTGCCAGTCCGACGAACTCAGCCTTGTCCATCGCCAGGAAGTTGATGTCCTGAAGGCTGTAAGTCAAAGACCGGATGGCGGGATAGTAGAACCATACCATCATCAGTATCAGGATCGGCGCGACCATCAGGTAACCGGCGATATAATCCCGATGCTTCATACTGATCCCTTTTATTCCGCTTGTTTTCCTGTGCATGGCCCTTTCCCTCCTTTTGCTGACCCGTAATGTCTTTGAGAATCTGAAAGCTTCTGTAGAAACCGGCGCGGCTTCCGCCCGAGGGTCGCCGCGCCGGAAAATGATATACGTATTAAGATGACGGTTTCTAAAGAGGGATTACTTCTTATAGCCATCCGCGGCCATCTTGGCCAGCAGATCGTCCACCGTGATGTCGCCCTGGAAGATGACGGACTCAAGGCCGGTAACCAGGTCACTCTTGAAACGGTTGGCGGCTACGGGGTATTCAAAAGCGGTGGCGTCGTCGGAGGTGGCCAGCACAACGGCCATCTCGGGGTAAAGCGCTTCATAAGCCGGCACCATCTCAGCCAGAGCGGGGATATCGCCGCGCTGGTTCACCAGATAGTCATAGCTTTCATCGCTGAGCATCGCTGCGATCACTTCCATGCAGGCTTCCTTGTTTTTGCTGGAATCCAGCATGCAAAGCGCCCAGCCGTACAATGTGGATCTCTGCACCGTACCGGCAGGAATCGGAACCAGGGTCCATTCGAAATCCACTTCCTTGTCACGCAGGGTAGGCACATACCAGGGACCCGCAGTGGTCATGGCGACCTTGCCCGAAGCAAAAGCATCGGTATCTCCGTTTACCCCCATCTGAGCGGGCGTCGCAGCCACTCCATGCTCGTTAAACAGGGAAACAATGAATTCCAAGCCGGTCTTGTTGTTGGGGTTATCCAGATTGTCGCCAAAGCTCCAGCCGCCTTCAAAAGCGTGCAGGTACTGGGAGATATGGAACTCGTGCAGGTTGACGCAAAGGCCGTAGATGCCCTCGTCCCGGTTGGTTGTGGCGACAGCGGCGGCGATGACTTCTTCCATTGTTTCGGGGGCCTTGTCAATGCCAGCTTCCCTCAGCATGGTCATATTCACGGCAAATGCGCTGATGGTGGTTGTCAAAGGCAAAGCATACTGTTTTCCTTCGTACTTCCAGCCATCGAAGTTGGCCTTTTCCAAACGGCTTGTGTCAAAGCCCTGGGCCGCGATCAGATCATCAAGGGGGGTAAAGGTGTTGTTCACAATCAGCTCCAGTACACCTTCGTTATTGAGGCCGACGATATCAGGCGCGGCCCCGGAAACAATCTGGGCGGGCAGTACTTTCCACATTTCCTCTTCAGAGGGGTAGTACTCGGCAACCACTTCAATGTTCTTGTCCTTCAGTTTCTCGTTGGCGGTGTTCATGAAGAACTCCAGAGCGGTGCGCCACGCGTCGTCCGGCGCGCCGGTGGAGAAAACAATGGTCGTCTTCTCTGCGCCCGCCTGTGCCAAGGGAACCATGGACAAGCTGAGCAGCATGATCGCGGTCAGTAACCAAGCAAGTTTCCGTTTCATCCTTTTACCTCCTGTATTTTAGGCTGCAGTTTACCCTGATCATGAGGATACAGGCATTGGCCGAGCCTTTCATATGTTCTTAGGATATCATCAAGGCGGGCAGAATACTTGATGATATTTGACGGTTAATTGACCATTTTTGATATATGGTGCGCGATTGATTTTTCGGTGAATAATAAAAGCCAGAGGTCTATAGTCATTCTGCTTTCAGCATTTATGATGAAACCAGGCGTCAGCAGAAGATCCTTCCTCTTCTGAAAAGTGGGGATGTGTTTGGCAAACCCGGTGTCATGATCGGTAATAGCAAGACACACACAGATGAAAACGGAATACGTCATGCAGGCATCATTCCCTATCTTCTGGAAGACATAGAGAGGCTTTCATATGTAGAACAATAATAGAAGCCATGAAACCTTACGGCTTCATGGCTTTTCTGGCGTCCCCGGCGCGATTCGAACGCACGGCCTTTCGCTTAGGAGTTTATAAAATTAACTTCTCATATTGTCCGTACAGTACCGTAGAAGGCTAAAATTTCTATATGGTACAAGGGTTATCATAGGTTCGTTTGTTATTCTGTACTGCCCTGTATCGTTCCATTTTGCCCGGTTCACGATGTCCTCTTAGCAAACTCTTAGCAAATTAAGGTATATAGAATCTTGCCCAAATGGCTAGCCACCTCATCATTGGAGCGACTTGTACTCGGAAAATAAAGACCTGATAGCAATAAGCATCGGGTTTTTATTTTTTCTATCAAAATAGATAAGGGAGGCGTTTAAGGAGATAATATCCGCTCACTTTATTTCGAAGATGCATATGTGCGCCAGAATACGAAAGCTCAGTGATAGCAGAAATCATTTTCGTCGGGAAAAGAATTCATTTTTCCAGACAAGATGATCTGAGTTACTTGCAATCTCGTCGGGAAAAGAGTACACTATTTCCGACGAGGTGATTGTGTGGAACGAGAGATGTTTTTAAGGGACATTGAGAAAAGAATTGAAACTGCTCCGCAGGGAACGGTGTTTGTGACATCTGATTTTACAGACATTGCTTCTGCACAAACAGCGAATCGCGCGTTGCAGCGTTTGGAAAACGACGGTAAAATCCGCCGCATACTGCGCGGGGTCTATGAATACCCGAGGTACAGCAGTTTCCTGAACGAGCCCATAGCGGCTTCTCCGGATAAGGTGGCTGAGGCGATTGCGCGTAATCATGGCTGGCGGATCGTGCCCAGCGGAGATGCCGCATTGAATATGCTGGGTCTGTCTACCCAAGTGCCGGGTACATGGAGCTATATGAGTGACGGTCCTTACAAGAAGTACCGGTTTGGGAATATTACGATGAATTTCAAACGTACAGCGCACAAAGAACTGACAGGCATGTCGGATAAAACGGCACTAATCATTCAAGCGCTGAAAGCCCTGGGGAAAGACAATGTGACTGATGACAGGATTTTCAGAATCGCTTCGCTGCTGACAGGCAAGGAAAAGCGGGATATGTTGCGTGAAGCGAGGCATACGACTGCGTGGATTTATGAGATGATTAAAATGATTGGTGCTTATGAGGTGAGCGCATGAG
>CAZYKQ010000010.1:0-10305 GCA_964648235.1 uncultured Christensenella sp.
CCCTCATTTATTTCCAACTCATTACAGAAAGATTGCAAAATAGCAAATGCCTCGGTATAATGATTTGGCATGGCCGTCGATGTTGTCCGTGCAGGAAGGAACGCTATGACCACAGATCCACGCAGCCTGATCTATGCCCTGCTGCAGAATGTACGGCAGGTGATTGTCGGCAAGGATGAGGCCATCGAGCTGGCCCTGATCGCCCTGCTGTGCCGGGGCCATGTACTGATTGAGGATGTGCCGGGCGTTGGCAAGACAACGCTGGCCGGGGCGCTGGCCCGTTCGCTCAACTGTTCGTTCAAACGCATACAGTTTACACCTGATATCATGCCCTCGGACGTGACGGGCTTTACCATGGTCAATATGTCCACCGGCGAAATGGAGTTTAAGCCGGGCGCCGTGGATACGCAAATTCTGCTGGCGGATGAAATTAACCGCACCTCCCCCAAGACGCAGTCAAGCCTGCTTGAAGTCATGGAGGAAGGGCAGTCAACCGTCGACGGCGTCACCCGCCAGTTGCCCCGCCCCTTCATGGTGCTTGCCACCCAGAACCCCATCGATTTTGTCGGTACCTATCCGCTGCCGGAGGCGCAGATGGACCGTTTTTTTCTGCGCATTTCCATCGGATACCCTACTATCGAGGAGGAGCTGGATGTGCTGGATCGCTATTCCGGCCAGGAATCACCGATGAAATCGCTCAGCCCTGTGTGCACAGCCCAGGAGGTGATTCACATGCAGGACATGGTCGGCAGCGTTTATTGCAGCCGTGAAGTGCGCGTCTATGTCGCCACCATTGCCGCCGCCACCCGCCAGAACACCGCCCTGCATCTGGGTGTTTCTCCCCGCGGCTCCATCGCCCTGATACGGGCCGCCCAGGCCTGCGCCGTCCTCTCCGGGCGTGATTATATTTTGCCGGATGATGTGCGCCGCATGGCATTGCCCGTGCTCAGCCACAGGCTGATCCTTGCGCCGGAAGCCCGTATGCGCGGCATGACGGCCGAAGGCATCCTGCGCCAGCTGCTTGATACCTTGGCGGTGCCCGGCAAGCAGGCATGACCTCGCGTTTTTTTATCGCCCTGTGCGCCCTGTTCACTTCCGCGCTGTGCGCGCTTTCCCTGGGCGGGCGCGTCTTTTATCTGGCCGCGTGGTCTTTGGCGCTGATGCTTGTATATAGCCTGATCAGCCTTCTGTTAGCTGTCCGCACGCTGTCGGTGGAGCAATCCGTCGACGAGGACAAATTGGAGCGCGGTGAAAAGACCCGCCTGAATATCAGCCTTTTAAACCGCAGCCTCCTGCCCATCGCCCCGCCGCAGATGATCCTGGATCTTCCCGAAGGAGAGCATGCGCTCAGTTTTGAGCCCGGCTTCTCCCGCCGAAAAACAGCGGGTTTCCCCATCTTTTTGCCGCATGTGGGCATCGCCACGGCGGGTATAAAAACCATGTATCTCAGGGATATATTCCACCTGTTCCGCCTTAAAAAGCGCATCCGGCAAAAGCCTCCGCAAGTGCTGGTCCTGCCGCGCCCCTTTGACGTGGACAAGCTGCAAAGCGCCCAGCGCGACGACGGAAAGGCTTTGCCCAACCAGACAACGGAAGACATCACGGCGCCCGATGATGTGCGCGCTTTCCGGCAAGGCGATCCCATGAAGCGCATCCACTGGAAGCTTTCCTCCCGAAAAAGGGAGCTGCTCGTGCGCCGGTTTGAGCTGCCCGCTCCGCCGGACACGCTGGTGCTGATGGATTGCTGTGATCCGGTGGGCTTTGAAGGGGTTCCGGACGGGCTGAACCGCCTGAAGGACACGCTGACCGAGACGGCGCTGGCCGTTTCCAAAATGCAAATGGAGGGCGGCAACCCTGTCCGCCTGCCCCTGTACGGCGCGCGCGTAAATGAGTTCAAGGCGGACAGGGAAGGTTCCCTGGGCCTGCTGCAGGAAGAGCTTGCCTATCAGATTTTCCGGGGCGGGGAGCCCTTTGACAAGGTGCTCAACGTTGAGCTTCGCCGTATGCGCCGCACGGGCGCCAGCATTGTGATCACCAGCCGTCTGGATGCCGATATCGTGGAAGGCGTGAAGCATATCCGCCGCTCCGGCCCCAGCGTCCGCTTTTATTTGGTTACCTTCCATCCCGATAATCCAAAGTATGAACAATACGTTGCCCAGCTTCAGCGGCATCTGGTGGAGGTGTGCTATGTCACGCCTGCCTGAGATCCTCAAGCATCGCCTGGTGGACGCGGGCATGCTGGCCCTGTGCACCTGGGCCCTGGCGGCCCCGATGCTGCAAGTTTTTATGCTGGATCGGGAAGGCGGCTATGCCCTGCTGATCATCTGCCTGCTTGCGCTTTTGTTTTCATCCATCGCGGCGCTCCGCCGCCGCTGGCTGCGCGCGACGCTTCGGCTTGCGATCGCGGCATCCGGTATATTGTATATTATCTCATCCCCCATCCCCTTTGCCGTCAGCGCGCTCATCGAAGCCTCGGCCTCCTTTCACCCGGCTCAGCACATCGTGCTGCTGTATTCCGATCTGCTGATTCCGCTGGCCATCGCGCTGATGATGCCTTATATTCGCTTGTTAATGCAGGGTGAACCCAGTTTTTCGGCCCCGCTTCTGCTTGTCAATGTGTTGATGGTTTGGTTTGCGGGCGCCCGTCAGTCGGTCGCAGCCTATATTCCCGCGATGGCCGCCGTACCCCTGCTGTACGCCTACGCGGCGCAGGCGCAGCCGCCCGGCGTTCATCAGAGCATGCCCGCCCGCCGGGCTTTTCTCAAGGCCATCCCCATCGCCCTGCTGATCGCCTTGGCCGCCCTGGCGCTCACGCCGCCCTATCGCAGCACCATCCCGGAACTGGAGGAAAAGGCGGACGATCTGCGCCAGCTGATTAACGATCACTTCTTTTTTACCGACTCACGCGAAAACTTCACCCTGGCGGCCGAGGGCTACCAGCCCATGGGCGATAAGGGCCTGGGCGGCAAGCCCGCCATATCCAACACGCCGGTGATGGAGGTACAGTCGGATCTGCGCGTCTATCTGCGCGGCGGCATCCTCAACATGTACAACGGCCGCGCCTGGTATGACACCCTGTCCAACGAGCGTTACGGTTATACCACCATGCGCTTTGCGGCGCTGCGCGACGCTTTGCTGGACGCGGCGCTGCCCGCGCAGAACCTGCGCGCGCAGCCTGACACAGTCTCCGTCAGCATGCTCAGCCCCATGCCCTCCACGCTTTTTGTACCCCAGCGCCTTCGCACGCTCAGCACGCAGGAGGGCATGGTCCCCTATCTGAACGCCTCCAGCGAAATGTTTATCACCCGAAACCTGCAGCCGGGCGACGCCTATACACTCAGTTTTGAAAGCTATGTCGCGGGCACGCAGCAGACAGACAGCCTGGCGGCCAGGCTTGCCGAAGCCTATGACGAGCGCTATGAGGAACTCAAGCGTGATTATGTCCAGCTGCCCCGCCACCTCCTGCCTGAGGGACAGGTAGCCACCCTTGCCCGCGATATCGTGGGCGGGGAAAGCAACCCCTATCGAACGGCCATGTTGATCCGCGATTATTTGAAAACCAGCTTCACCTACACCCTGGATGTACCGGACGCGCCGGAAGATCTGGATTTCGTGGCCCACTTTATCCAGACAGGAAAAGGCTACTGCACCTATTTTGCCAGCGCCATGACCGTATTGAGCCGCTCTGTCGGCCTGCCGGCCCGCTACATCGAGGGCTTTGTCGTCACGCCGGCAGAGGAAGGCACCCCCGTTCTGATTACGGGCCAGCAGGCCCATGCCTGGACAGAAATCTACATCCCGGCGCTGGGCTGGGTCACCTTTGACGCAACGGCTACCACCGGCAACCTGCCGCCCCAGCCCGAGGGGAACCCTCAGGGCAACGGACAGGACGATCCTCCGCCGGGTCAGCAACCCCAACAGCAAGAGCAGGAGGAACAAACCCCGGATAATGACGGCGGACAGACACAAACGGGCCAGGATGAGCCCGAACCCAGCCCCACGCCCGAGCCTGACCCGCCGTCCGAGGATGAACAGGAAGAGCCCGACCCCGAGCGGGAGGTCTCCGGACGCCCGTGGTGGATCCTGCTGCTGGTCATCGCGGCGCTGACCGCCCTGGGCATATGGCGCGCCCGTTCGCTTGAGCCTGTACGCCGCGCGGAGCAGCAAAGGGATCCAACCCGGAAACTGATGATCTATTGGACTGCTCTGTGTCAGGCGATGGCGCGTCAGGGGAAGCCGATGCTGCCTCACGAAACACTGCGGGCCTATGCCCTGCGCGCCGCCCCTGATGATCAAGGGCTGCAACAGCTTGCTGATGCGGTTTCGGCCGTGATCTACGGCAAGCGCGAAGCAGATGACCACCATGTGACTGCCACCCGGCTGTACTATCAAAGCGCCTACAACTCCCTCTCCCGTGTGAAACGAGGGCAGCTGATCATCGGCAGGCTGATGGAGAGCGTCAAAAAAACGGAACAGCATGCCGCCGACCTTATTTGTCAACCGATACAAGCAGGGCTGACCCGGCTTTCAAAACGCTTCGGCGGATGGATGAAAGCATTAAAAAAAGGCACCCATACGAAAGATAAACATTAAGGTACCCAACTGTATTAGATGTTGATTTGAGGAGAATGCGGCAGCAGAAGCCTGGAAGGCTTGGGACAATATCTAATACTAATTCAAAACACTAACTCCTTGTATGGGGAAGATACTAAGCAATAGCCTCATGACATATCAGACCGACTTGTGAGGTATTGAAGAAGGGGGCTGCGGTTCCTCACGGAGACTTTCGCGCCTTTCGCGCCTTTCGCGGTTCGTATCCTCTCCGTCCATCGGCTTGCGTATCGCTGCAAGGGAAACCCCAACCGCGAAAAGCGCAAAATACGCGAAAGAAAACATGATATCACTTTTGTATTTTGCACTTTGCATTATTTTTCCCTCCCACCCATCCATGGATGAGATAGTGTTTGGAAGCAGTATAAATGGCGCGGCATCGCGCGATAATACCCGGCGCGCCGGCGCCTCAAAAGGCTGCTGCCTTGCAATTAAATGCTCCCCTCCCGGCCAGCCTGTTTTGTTATCCCAGGCCTGCGGATGAGGGGAGCATTTGATTGCCGCCGCAATTTATGGTAGGGATTACTCCTTGATCAGCCCGATGCCCTTACGCAAGGAGGCTTCGCTGATGGCAGACTGGGCGCCGGCAACCAGGTACCCTTCCACGTTGATAAAATAGGTCGTGGGAATGGACCGGATGCCATAGGTGGCTGCCGCGCCTTGATCTACATCAAAGTAAACGGGAAATACAAAGCCCTGATCCTGTACGTACTGCGCGCCCTTTTCCCGGGTCTCGCGCATGCCGTCCACCAGGTCAATCATCATGAACACCACATCATCGCCCATTTCCTGGTACACGGTGTTAAAATCAGGCATCTCAATCTTGCACGGCGGGCACCAGCTGGCCCAGAAGTTGACCACGACAGGCTTGCCGATGAAGTCAGACAGCTTGACCTCCCGGCCGTCCATATCAAGCACCGTGAAATCAGGGGCCTTGACCAGCTCGCGCTCCGGCTTCTGGGTCGGAGCAGGCTCCGGTGTTGCCGTGGGCTCGGGCGTCACAACCGCTTCCTCTGCGCGGGCGCCGGCGATTCCGCCAAAAACGATAAGGTTATCTTCGGGCTGCATGCGGTTGCTCAGCTGATTGTAGGCAAAGACTGCCAGGGCAATGAAGAGCGCGAAACCCACCAGGGCAAGGATTGTTTTCATTTTCTTATTCATTTCATTTCCTCCTTAAAAGCTTAACAGGGACAGCCAGTAGCCCATATAGCCCGTTGCCATCAGAATGCCAACGACCACAAGAATCAGGCCCGACACTATATTAATAATGCGGTAGTGCTTTTTGATAAAGTCAAAGGTGCCCTTGAGGCGGTCGATCAGAAGAGCGCTTGCCACAAAGGGAATGCCCAGGCCCAAAGAGTAAGCCAGCAGCATGACAATGCCCTGAACAAGGGACCCTCCCTGCGAGGCCATCAACAGAGCCGATCCCAGGAAAGCGCCAACGCAAGGTGTCCAGCCGATGGAAAATACAATGCCAAACAGCATGGAGGACAGGAAAGTCAGATCCTTCACATTGGCATCTTTCTGGGCTGTACGGTTTAGAAAGCCAATCTTCAATACGCCCAGGAAATTCAGACCGAAAACAATGACGATCACACCGGTCAAGATGTTCAAAACAGTCTGGTATTCACGCACCAGCTTACCCATCACACCCATAAATGCGCCCATGATGACAAATACGATCGTAAAGCCCAGCACAAAGCCCAGGGCGTTGCGTAAGGCCCTTTTCCTGTCCGTATCGCCCGCCGCAAAAAACGACAGATAGATCGGCAGCATCGGAAGAAGACAAGGGGATATAAAAGTGATTACACCTTCCAGAAACAGCAACAAGTATTGCACGTACACTCTCCTTTAGTCAGCATCGCGGCCAGACAGCCGTATAAAGTATAATACCCAATCAGGCCCGGATGATCTGTTCCTGCTCATCCGTTTCGCCATCAATGGATCCGCCGGGGCAATAGGATCGTTTAAGCAAATCCATGACCGCCTCTACACGGTGATCGGCTATGTGATAGGTGACAGTTTGTCCCGTTTTTGTATCATCCAGAATGCCGTGCGCCTTCATGATCGCCAGGTGCTGGGAAAGCGCCGACTGGCTGATCTGTGCCACATGCGCAGACAGGCTTCCCACGTTCTGCGGCCCGCGCATCAGCCGGCAAAGAATAACCAGCCTGTTCTCATTGGCCAGCACCTTTAAAAGTTCAGCAATTCGCTTGGCGTTGCGCTCCATCAGATCCTCCGCTTGGCACTCAGCCAATCAAGTAAATAAGATATTTATAATATACTTATTTTATGAAGCCTTGTCAACACGGCAATTTGCTTGCAAACATGAACACAATCCGTTATTATATGGATGCCGCATGTGGTGTTGGGTCCTGTGCGATTTCATGGTGTGAACCCTGTCAGGTCCGGAAGGAAGCAGCAGTAAGCGCTTAATGAGATGTGCTGCGGGAGTGCCTGATACGGCATGCGGTATTTATGTACATCGATATAAGGAGGCGCTTTTTTATGTGGACACTGCCCGAATGTCTCAATCAGGACCCTGAGGTGATGGAGGCCATCCGCCTGGAGTGCGGACGGCAGGAAGACCATATTGAGCTGATTGCCTCTGAAAACTTCGTGTCGCCTGCCGTTATGGCGGCGATGGGCAGCCCCCTGACCAACAAATACGCTGAGGGCTATCCTTCCAAACGCTATTACGGCGGCTGTGAGTATGTCGACATCACGGAAGACCTGGCGCGTGAGCGTGCCAAAAAGCTATATGGTGCGGAGCATGCCAACGTTCAGCCTCACTCCGGCTCCCAGGCCAACATGGCCGCCTATTATGCCCTGTTAAAGCCGGGCGAGACTGTACTGGGCATGAGCCTCAGCCACGGAGGGCACCTGACACACGGCAGCCCCTTCAACATATCCGGCAAATACTTCCGCTTTGTCAGCTATGGCCTTGAGAAAGGCAGTGAAACCATCGATTATCAGGCGCTGGAAGCCCTGGCGCTTGAGCATAAGCCCCGCATGATCGTCGCCGGCGCTTCCGCCTACCCGCGTTCGATCGATTTTAAGCGCTTCCGTGAAATCGCGGACCTGGTGGGCGCCTACCTGATGGTGGACATGGCCCACATCGCCGGGCTGGTCGCGGCGGGCTTGCACCCCTCGCCTATCCCCTATGCCGACGTCGTCACCTCAACCACCCACAAGACCCTGCGCGGGCCGCGCGGCGGGCTGATCCTGTGCAAAGCGGAACATGCCAAGGCCATCGACAAGGCCATCTTCCCCGGTATTCAGGGCGGTCCTCTGATGCACATGATCGCGGCCAAAGCCATCTGCTTTCATGAGGCGATGACGCCGGGCTTCCATACTTACCAGCAGCAGGTCATCAAGAACGCCAAGACACTGGAAGAAAGCTTCACCCGCCTGGGCGTCCCCATGGTATCGGGCGGCACGGACAATCATCTCCTGTTATTGGATTTCGCCGATCTGGAGATGACAGGCGCCAGGATGGAGGATCTGCTGGGTCAGGCCAACATCACCGTGAACAAAAACATGGTGCCGCGCGACAAGCGGACCTCCGCCGTCACCAGCGGCATCCGGATCGGCACCCCCGCTGTCACTACCCGCGGCATGAACGAATCAGATATGCGGCGTATCGCGGAGGGCATCGCGAATATCCTTCACAGCGGCGAAGCGGCCCTGCCGGATGTCCGCGCAATGGCAGCCGAACTGTGCGCGAGGCATCCGCTTTACGATTGATTTTCCTTATCTGAAAAGAGACTGAGCCATCAAGTTCAGTCTCTTTTCTTTATCTCAACGACACGATGGCATGAAGGGCTGCACGGCCGGCAGAACCATTCATGCGCGTTTATGCCAGGCTGCAAACCTCCTGCGGATGATTGAAGGTATATGCCGCATCCGGGCAGACGACCCCCGTATCATTCCAGCTGACCAGGCCGGAGGCCATGCCGGCCGCGTTGGCGCACTGTATGTCTGTCGGCATGTCGCCGATATAGATGCACTCTTCCTTCCCGGCCCCGATCCTCTCCTTGTAGCTGAGCAGGGGGCCGGGGTCGGGTTTATGGCTGTCGGTATCATCGGCGCACAGCACCAGAGCGCAGATCTCGCTCAGCCCCAGCGGTTTGAAGTATGCGTTGTATCCGGCCCGTTTTCTGGATGTCACGATGCCCAATGTCCGTCCCTGGCGCAAAAGGGTCTGCAGCATATCCCAAACGCCTTCAAACAGGACGGTCTCGCCCGCCGCCGCGCGGTAATTGATCCCAAGACGTTCGTAAAAATGCTCAGCATTCTGTATCTGCAAACGTTCCATAGCGGCTGATGCGGGGATACCCACCACAAAACGCAGTTCATCCTGTGTGCAGTCTCGCCCCATATCACGCATGGTTTGCTGCCAGGCTGTAAGGATCGTCTTCTCCGTATCTGCCAGGGTTCCGTCAAGGTCGAATATCACATGGTTAAATCTCATTCATTACTCCTTGTTCTCATGTTCTGCCGAAAAGCGCATCACCATCGTCAAGGCAAAGGCAATCACAAAGCCTGCAAGGCAACTGATAAGATAAAGCCCAAAACCGTGCCCAAAGAAGACGGGCAGGGTAGCCAGGCTCGGAAAAGCGAAGGCATGCGCCTGCACGCCTGACAGTCCTGCCGCAGCGCCGCCGATCGCACCCGCCGCAACGACCGCAATCAACGGTTTTTTACGAGGCAGATTGATGTTGAACATCGCCGGCTCCGTCACGCCGAAAAGCGCCGAGAGCACCGCGGAGGCGCAAAGCGAACGAAAAATCTTGTCACGGCTTTTTAACATCACAGCCAGCGCCGCGCCCGCCTGGGCAAAGACGGCAGGGCCGATCAGGGCCAGAATGGTATCCTGCCCCGTCACCAGCACATTGTTCATCCCCAATAACAGAAAGCTCCAATGAAAGCCAAACAGCAGCATCGGCTGGATGGCTCCGCCCAGCAAAAGGCCCGCCGCGACAGGGCTCAGCCCGTAAACACGCTGATACCCTGCGGCAAGCGCGTCCCCGACAAGGGCGCCTAAGGGCCCGAAAACAGCCAGCGTGGCCAGCGCCGCAAGCGGGACACATAAAAAGGGCGTTAGGAACCCCTTGACCATCTGCGGAAGCAGCCTGTTAAAAAAGCGCTCCAGCCAGGCCAGCAAGCCGACGCCCATGATGATCGGCAGCACGCCGGAGCGGTAGACGACCCCCTTGAGCGGCATGCCAAAGAATCGGACCGTCACCCCTTTTTCCATCACCGCAGTCAGGGCGGGATAGAGCAGCACCCCCGCAATCACCATGGCCATATAGGGGTTGGCCTTGAACTTCCCGGCCGATGTGACCGCCAGAAGGAAAGGCAGAAAATAAAACAAACTGTCTGAGACGGCCTCCAGCACCAGATAAGTCTGACTTTCCTCTGCCAGTATGCCAACCGTAACAAAAATTGCTATGATGCCCTTCATGATGCCGGCAGCGCTTAAAAGACCGGCCAGAGGCATGAATATCGCGGATATGCCATCGATTAGCCGTTGGATGATGTTTGGGGGTGCTGATGCTTTCTCCATACCTGTTCCGTTTCATATGGTGTTGCGCAAAAGCGCTCAGCACACATATTAACCAGATTCCTTTTCTTAAGCAAGTGATCCTGAATGAACAGGAAAATACACAGATGGACGGAGGATGTTTGATG
>CAZYKQ010000010.1:10405-33383 GCA_964648235.1 uncultured Christensenella sp.
GGCCCTAAAAGGATACTGATTAAAGCGCTATTTGAGGAAGGCGGTCATCATATAGCCGTTAACCGACCCGAACTTCACTCTGGCCCAGTTGCCGCCGGGGCTCAAGATGGTGACCACACTGTTATGAGGCACTCTGGTGATCACGCTGGCCGTCTGGCTGGCGCTTCCGCGCAGGTTGACGTAGCTGCCGTTATTTTTAACAATTTTGGTGGGGATCTCCGGCAGGCCGGACAGGCGCAGATACCTGGTCATAAAGTAGCCTTTGGCCCCGGTCGAGGGGATGGTGACGGCGCACCAATCCAGGCCCTGGGCTGTCACACGCACGGAAGTTCCGGGTGAATACTGGCTGATAATGCGGGCACTGGTATTGGGCTCGGCCCGAAGGTTCAGCTTTCCGCTGCCCTTGATGGTTGCGTTGCCGCTTGTGGATCCTCCGCCGCCCCCTCCGCCCCCGGAAGAGCGCAGGAAATTGCGGTCGATATAGCCGATCAGGCCGTCCACGGACACTTGCCAGAAGAGGCCCGGCTTCGCGTAAACAGACACCACCTTGCCCGGATAATAGGAAGCGATCACCGTATAATGATAACCTGGGCCCTGGCGCACATTCACGCGCCCGCCGGATGATGTTATCACGGCCGTATCAATGATGCTGGGATGCCCTGAGCCGGAACCGTCCAGATCAAAGCTGATAAACTCCCTGCGGAAGTAACCGCGCAGGCCCGTATCCATCTGCACATAATACCACCCGTCCGTCTCGTTGAGCACCGTCATCTGGGTGCCGTTATAGAAAATACCAAGAACAGGGGCTGAATATGAGGCATACTGACGCAGATTCAAAAACTGTGTGGCAACCGGGTTCTTTACCACAGCGCGCATATTGATGGGAGGTGAAAGCATCGGGACGACCGATGGCCCCGGCAAGCTGGGGGCGCTGTCTCCCGGCGTCGCAGATAAATAGGTTGAATCCATAAAACCGACACTCCCGCTTGACAATCTGGCGCTGACCCAGGTGGAGCCGCCCTCATAGGAGAGGATCTGAACCTGCTCGCCGCGCAAGGCCTGTCCCAGCACATCGTATCCAAGGCCGGGCCCGGACCGCAGATTTAAAAACGAGGTGTTGACCACATAAGCATATTCACCTTCTACCGGCATGGCGACACCCTTGAGCGGCAGGGCCGCGCCTGCCAGCAAAAGTACCGCCAGCATCAGGCAGAGTGCCTTTGATAATTGTTTCATCCGGAAACCTCCCCTGCGATAGTAAACATAAAACGAAGCAGACTGCGGAATTCCTGCATTCATGATAATTAATTTCTCTACATAAAGTCAAGCAATACGGTGTTCATCAGATCCATCCCCTCCCGAGTCAGCCTGAAAAATCCACCCTCAGTATATTCTACCCGTCCCGCTTGCAATGAACTCTTCGCCGTCTCACCATAAATATTCTCAAAGCTTTGCCCATGCATGGTTTCAAAGGCCCTGAGGTTCAGCCCTTCCCGCGTGCGCAGGCCCAGCATCAGGCTTTCAAACATGCGCTCCCCTGGATCGATCACTTCCACCAGCGGCGGCTCCCCGCGCAAGTAGCCTTCGATAGAAACCGGGTTGGTGCGGCGGGTATCGCCCCCTTCCAGGCCGTGAGCCGCAGAACCGAATCCCAGATAGTCTTCCCGCCGCCAGCAATTCAGGTTGTGGCGGCAGGTCCGGCCCGGCAGCGCGAAATTGCTGATCTCGTACTGCTCAAATCCGGCCTTATCCAAGCGGTTCAAGGCGTAATCGTACATCTCCCGTTCTTCTTCCGGCTGGGGAAGAAGCAGTTCACCCCGATCGATATCACGCTTCATGGGTGTTCCATCCTCTACAATCAGGCCGTAGCAGGACAGATGCTCAGGCGAGAGGTCCAATGCAGCCTCCAGCGTATCCGCCCACATGCGGGAGGTCTGGCCGGGGATCCCAAGCATCAGGTCTATGTTGATGTTGTCAAAGCCGGCGTGCCTTGCAAGGCGCACAGCCTGTTCTACCTGCGCCCAGGAGTGCTGACGGTTTAGCAGTTTCAGCTGCCCCGCGTCCGCGCTCTGGGCACCCAAAGAAAGACGGTTCACTCCGCCCTGACAGAGCGCCGCCAGAAAACGGGGCGTCAGGGCGCCGGGATTGGCCTCGCAGCTGATCTCGGCGTCAGGCGTTAACAGGAAGTTGCGGTGAAGCGCTGCCAGCACCTCCGCCATCTGCTCCGGCTGCAGAAGGCTGGGGGTGCCCCCGCCGATAAACACTGTATGGATAGCCGGATGGCCGTAACCGGGTGCCCTCGCATCCATCTCCTCCGCCAGCGCCTTCACATAGGGCGCGCGAAGGTGCATGCAGCCCTCAAAGGAGGGAAAATCGCAGTAGCCGCACTTTTTGGCGCAGAAGGGTACGTGAATATAAAGCCCCGGATGGGGGCTTAAAGCTGGCGCTGCCAATCGAAGAACAGATCCACCCAGCGGGCGGTATCTTGGCGGGCGTTGAGATTGTCAGGCCCGTAGACCTGGTCGTTTGACAAGGACAAGCCGTGCGCGCCGCGTGTGAATATATGCAAAGCGACAGGCACGTCAACCTTTTTCAGCGCCGTGGCAAACAGCAGCGCGTTTTCTACCGGAACGCTCTGATCAAACCAGGTGTGCCAGATAAAGGTGGGCGGCACCTGATGATTGACCTGCAGCTCCAATGATACAGTCTGGCTGAAAATATCGATCTCCTCGCCCAGCAGGTTTTTAATCGACTCCTTGTTCGCGTGCACCCCGGACGTGATCACGGGGTAGCCCAGGGCCAGGGCATTGGGCTTCACCTGCTCAGACGTCAACCCGATCTTTTGGGAGTAAAACGGCTTGCTCCAGAACACGCCGGCGCTTGCCGCCAAATGGCCGCCCGCTGAAAAACCCATCACAATGATCTTATCCGGGTCGATGTGCCACGCCTGGCTATGCTCACGCGCATAGGCGATCGCACGGAATACCTGAAGCATAGCGGTGGGAAAAATAGCGGGGCTGACTGCGTACTCTACCGCACATACGTTCAAGCCCATGCCAAGCAGGCGTACCGCCACAGGCTCATCCTCGCGAAAAGAGCGAAACCGATACGCCCCGCCCGGCAGCAATATGACTAAGGGACGCCGTCGGTCCGCCTCTATCTCCTGAGAGTTGTCAAGCAGATAAGGGCGCAGAGTCACGGGGGGGATGTTTCCGCCCATATCAAGTGTCAGCGTTTGTATATTCATCAATCGTTCTCCTCAAAGCTTTCCGGGTTCAAGGCCTGCAGCTGGGGCAGAACGAATCGCCCGTTTTCGCGGACCAGTACATCGTCAAAATACATATTGCCTCCGCCGTATTCGGGGCGCTGGATACAGACCATGTCCCAGTGAACGGCAGATTTATTTCCGTTGGGCGCGTCATCATAGCTGTTACCGGGCGTAAAATGGAAGGATCCCTGAATCTTCTCGTCAAACAGGGTGTCTTTCATCGGCTCGTTGATAAAGGGATTCACGCCGATGGCAAACTCCCCGATGTAACGCGCGCCTTCGTCGGTATCCAGAATCTCATTAAGTTCCTTGGGGTAACTGCTTGTCGCTTCCACAATTTTACCCTTTTCAAATACCAGACGGACGTTTTCATGCGTCAGGCCCTGGTAAAGCGTCGGTGTGTTATACTGCAGCACACCCTCCACGCTGTCACGGATGGGGGAGGTATAAACTTCACCGTCAGGTATATTCAAAAACCCGTCGCACTTGATGGCGGTCTGCCCTTTGATGGAGAAGCGAAGGTCCGTTCCCTTGGCCGTCAGGCGTACCTTATCCGTGCGCTGCATCAGCTCAACCAGCGGGTCCATTGCCCTGCTCATGGCGCTGTAATCCAGCGTGCAAACTTTGAAGAAGAAATCCTCAAAGGCTTCCGTGCTCATTCCTGCCTGCTGGGCCATGGCGGAGCTGGGATAGCGCAGCACCACCCAGCGCGTTTTGGGCAGGCGGATCTCCATGTGGACAGGCTGCGAATAGTGCACGCTGTACAGACGCTTTTTTTCCTGCGGCACATCGGCAGACTCAAACACATTGTTACCGCCGCGCACAGCGATATAGGCCGCGCAGTCACTCATCCGCTTGGCATCCATTTGCGCATACCATTCCAGCTGTTCTTTGCTATATCCCTGCATCAGCGCGCGCTCGACCTCACCGTCCATCAGGCTGACGACGGGAATTCCGCCTGCCGCGTAAGCTGCCTTCACCAAAGCCACCACCAGCTGGCGGTTCATCCCCCGGTCATCAATCAGTATCTTTTCGCCCTTTTGAAGGCGGGTGGAGTAATTAATCAGGATATCTGCCAGTTTTGTAATTCTCGGGTCTTTCATTTTCTTCTTTTCTCCTTTATGATTTTCATGTTCGCACCGCTTCCCAGTCTTGCCAGCGGACGCTCGATGAAGTACGTCGTTGCGGCGGCCAGTCCTAACGCCCCCAGCCAGCAAAGCAGCACATATTGCCGCTGCCAGCTTAGATCGCCCGCCCGATTAGGGTTGGGAATGGCCGAATAGGGGATGTTCCAGCGGAGCAGCTGCACCGCCAGAACCTGATGCCAGATGTAGACCTGGTAGCTGATGCCGGAAAGAAAACGGCTGATCGGATTGCCAAACAGCAAGCGGACGCCGCCCAGTCCAAGGGACAGTCCCAGTACGCACAAGGCCGTCATGACCGCCTGAAGATATCGGCGGGACATCTGCCCCAGACGGATGCCTTCACCCGAGGCTTCGCCTGCCTGGCCCCGGGCCAGCTGCGCAAGCACCATCAGCGCGGCCACCGCGCAGGCGGTCATCAGCACATTGACCCAGCCATCCTCCTTCACCCGGCGGCGCAGGCTGACATAGATGCCTGCCGCCACAAAACCGTTGGCATAGACATCCAGAAAGGCGGGCAACTGGTTGAAGCCCATGGACGTATCCGGCCAGCGCGCCACCCAAAACCTAAACAGGAAGGCGAAGCCCGTCATCAGCGAATAGGTCAAGGCCGGCATCCTGGCAAAGGATCGGGCCAGCAGCGGAAAGATCAGATAAAACTGCATCTCCACCGCCAGCGTCCAAAGAGCGCCGTTAAGCGGCGTCGCATAGTAGCTGAACCGGAACCAGTTGTGGGTAAAGCTCATATGGGCCAGCACATCAAGCGCCATATCGCCCGGCTGTTTATACAGCCCCTGCGGCAGGGCAACCACAAGTAGCATCACCATCATGTTGAAAGCATAGCTTGGCACGATGCGCCAGAAGCGTTTGCGGTAAAAGGGCAGGATACTGGGCAAAGGTTTGCCGCCTTCGGCTGCCGCGGCATAAGGCAGATAGCACAGGAAGCCGGACAGCAAAAGAAGCCCGTCCACCCACATATAACCCGAGCGCAGCAGCACATCCATGCTGATCACCTGCCCAAAGATCCTGAGCGTCGGCGTCAGCCAGCTCTGCTGCCAGATATGGAAGGCCGCGACGATCAGCACCATCAAGGTCCGGATGCCATGCAGGGCCGGTATTTCTCCCCCGTCCTGAATGCGGGTCATGTCCTTATATCGGGCAATCAAGGTCTGCATCAGGGCGTATTAACCTTTTTCATGCGGTAGGAGACACGCGGGGATTCGCGGCGCACATTAAACGTGTTCTCCGTCAGGTTCAGAATGTTATAGGCGATGTCCAGATCATCAGGACGGTCGCCAACCGTCAGCGCGTAATTCTGCGCGTAGAAATAGTATTCGCGGCCGCCGATGGTACAGGTGCCGTCCTCGCGGAACTCCATCACCATCTTGCCGTCTGACGTCTGCCATTTGCCCAGCACCCGGTAAGGCACGCGGGTGAGCCGGTGGCTGTTGACATCCTTATAGCCGAGTATCTTGCGGTAATAAGGCAATGCCTCGTAGGGCTTTTTATCATTGTACAGCTCGGTTGCGAAGCGATAAACCGCGTCCTGGTACATGGCACTGACATTTTTATACTTTTCGCCGGGATTCTCCCGGTTCAAAGGTTCCAGCAGATCGACGGCTGTCTTAAAATCACCCGATCGGACAGCGTCCTGCGCCCCTTCATAGGCATCCTGATAGTATAGGTCATAGCTTGCTTCCGCCTGCTCCCTCGCGTCAGAATAGTCCGCGATCAGCGCAAACTGTTCCGCTGCCTGCCGCCAGTCGCCCGCCTCCTTCAGCTCGCTTGCCAGCTCATAAGCCGTTTTGTTAAGAATGTCCCGGGCATCCTGATAATCCCCCACCAGCTTGAACAGCATGGTCGCGGCTTCCCGCTCTCCTGCTTCCAGGGCCTGCTTGGCCTGCAAATAGACGCTTTCCTGCCAACGCTCATGCGCGTCTTCGTGATCGCCGGCCGCCAGAAAATGCTCCGCCGCCGCCTGCAGATCGCCCTGTGAAAACAAACGGCTGCCCAGCAAATAATGGGCTGCTTTCAGGTTGTTTTCACTGGCGGAGTAATCGCCCAAGGTTTCAAAATCCCGGATGGCCTCCTCATAGCTTGCGGCTTCCAGCCGGTCGACAGCGAGGTTGTACCGCGCCCGCTGCGCCTCCTCCACGCTGTCCTGATACTCTCCCAACTGTTCAAAGATCTTCGCCGCACGCTCAAAATCCCGCGCGTTGGCAGCGGCAATACCAAGGTCGTAGCGCAGACGCAAGGCCTGGTCGGCAGCATCGGAGAAGCCTTCCGCCTGCTCAAACAGCTCGGCCGCCCTTTCCTTGTCACCCTCCTGCTCCACCTGCTGCGCCCACAGGTAGGAGGCCTCGCGGATGGCCGCAGGCGCGGCCGCCATAGAGGGCGCCTCGCGCAGCAGGCTGACCGCTTCCTCGTACCTGCCCGCGTGCATGGCCTCCGTGGCCAGCATGAAGGCGCTTTCCTCAGCCAGTTTCTGCGCGTCCTCAAAATACGGTATCTTCAGAAACTTCTCGCGCGCCTGGGCATATTTTTCTTCCTGCATCAGCAGCCTGGCCGGCTCGTACAAGCATAGCGCGGCTTTTCGGGAAGAATCCAGATAATCACCCGCCAGCAGGTATTTTCCCGCCGCTTCGTCGAAGCTTTTTTCTTCAAACAGCTCGTCGCCCCAGCGATAGAACAGCTCCTTCAGGCGGGGCTGTGCCCTCTCCTGATCCGTCATCTGCTCAAAAAGCGCTTGTGCCTTGGCATACTCCCCCAGCTCCAGATGCCTGTTCGCAGGAAGGTAGAGGCATTCCTCCGCCTGGCGGGCAGCATCCGAATAGCTCCCCAGTTCAAGGAACATCTCGCGGGCAGCAGAATAGTTCAATTCATCCTGAAGCGTGCTTGCCCACTCATACCTGGCCAGCAGCGCTTGCCGGTTGGCCTCCATAAAGTCTCCCAGCCCCTGGTACAGAGCGATCGCCTGCTCATATTCCCCGCCCTGGCGCAAAAGTTCGGCCCGCTCATAGCGCATTGTCAATGCCAGCTGCGTTGAATCCTTATAGTCCGGGATGCTCTCATAAATATCCTGCGCGGCCTTCAGCGAAGTAAGCGTACCGGCCTTGCGGGTTTCCCCGGCGCGCAGATAATCCGTCTCCAGCGCCATATCCGCCGCGTCCCGATAATCCTCAAGCGCAAGAAAGATCTCCTTGGCCTGAGCGTATTCCTTTGATTTGATCAGTTCCTCCGCCTGATAATACCGCCAGGCCGGTATCCCGTGAAAGTAAACGCCCCAGGCACCCGCGGCCAGCAGGGCAACCGTCACCAGGGAAATCAGCAGACGCTTGCGGCGGCGCTTCCTCGCAAGCTCCTTCTGTTCGCGCTCGCGCTGCATACGCCCGGCCTCTTCACGGGCCTGGCGCGCTTTTTCCTCCAAAGCGTTTTCGCGCTGAAAAATAATGGTTTCAATGGCCGCCTTGTTGTTTTTTGTGAATACCTCGCGTTTGTCCCGCAGACATCTTGCGCATTCTTCCGCCGCCGCCGGATTGGGGCGGCCGCAGACGCAGACCCACACGCCCCCCTGGTCACTGGGATAGCCTTGCGCGTCCGCGCCGACAATATGCCGCAGCGCTTCCAGCTGCCGGCCGGCCGGCAAGGCATTGCCGCGGTACTCAACCAGATCGTCCCTTCCCCTGCGCCAGACGGTGCCATCGATAAACCAGACTTTCTCAATTACAAAATCCATCCGGGCGGCCTCCAGCCCTCCTTCAACCAGCACATCCACCTCAAACGCCGAGCGTTTGGCCCCGCCCAGGTCGCTTACCCGCTCTACCTGACGGCTCAGCCTCTCCCCGTCCTCACGGTAACAAATAAAGGCCGCCTGCATGCTGACAACCGTCTTATCAGACAGATTGAACAGATGCAGGCTGACCGTCGGTTCCTCCTGTGTAGGCAGGCGAAAATGCCATAGTTCAACCGGGCAGCTTAAGTCGATGCGCACAGTTCTCCTCCTCGGATGGCTTGAGTGGCCTGGAGGGCTTGGACCCTCCAGGCTTTCATCCGCCGCGACGACGCGCTAACAGTTTGATTTGATCTCAATAGGATATGGACATATTGACCAGCACGCCGTCAACAAAGGTCAATGTCAGCATAATGGTCTCCCCCTCTTGCGCCATCGCGTAGAAAACCTGGGCATCGCTGCCCTGCTCCTCCAGGCGGCCGTAGGGCGGGTTTTCGCCGTCGCCATAAAGCAGCTGGGCCGGCGAGTAAAACTCCGTGTCATGCTCAAAGCGGCCGATGGCCTGATCAAGATCGACCCCCACACGCAGCCCTCGCGGTCCCTCCGTGCCGGGCTGGGACATATCGATGCGCTCCGCCCGCTTGAACTCTCCGGAAGATAGGTAGGAGAAGGCGATCTCCACCTCGCCGTCCCACTGCATGATGCGCAAATCCTCGCCGTTGGAGTCAGCCATCCGCTCATCGTAGCTGGCCGCGCCCAGGGCCTTGACCGCCATCTCAGGGCTGAGGTCAAGGAAACCAAGCGTTCCAAACCCCAGATCCTCGCTTTGCAATGGCATGGGGTCCACCGTATCAAAGGAGAAATAGTCCCGCGTATTAAGCAGCGTCCGGGCAGCGTTAAATGTTTCCTGCGCTTCCTCAGCGGATTTGATCGTGCTGCCGCCAAAGTACTGGATGCCCACCACCACCCCGCGGTCAATGATATACTGGATGCCCGAGTTCATGAACCCATCCTCGGCAGGCTGCCACAGGCTGTGTTCAACCAGGGTAACATCCTGCCCGTCGCGTGTCACAATGCCCATCGCGACGGCGCCCGGCAACTCGCCGCGCAGGTACAGCACAGCGCTTTCACTTGTGCCGTATACAGCGGGGTTGTCATTGGGATACGAGGCATAAAGCACATCCAGCGGCGTCAGAACCGTTATGCCGCGCTGATCCTCCAAATCCTCATGTCCGGAGGCCTCCAGGGTGATCAGAGCGTCTGCCAGCACGCTGTCCAGGCTGAGATCGGAGCTTTCCAGATAGAGCGTATACCCATTGCCTCTTGCCACAAGGCCTTCTTCATCGATGGCCTCCACAGTCAGCCCGTCTGCCAGACCGCGCACCAGCAACCGATCGGTAAAGGCATTCAATTCATCCAGCGACAGGGCATCCGTCTCTTCAGCAGGTTCTGCCAAAACAGGCAGCACAGCCATGGAGAGCACCATCAATAACACCAGCATCCGTTTCATACAATTCTATCCTTTCAGTCAGACCCTCAATGTTTTATAGAATCTCAGCGCCCCGCTCGGTCACCACCGCGTAGAGCAGCTTGGCTTTTGTTTGTTTGTCGGGGCTGATCCGCACCGCGCCCAGCAAGGCCTGCGCGGCTTCCCCGCCCCTGATCAGATCATTGGCATGGATCACGCCCAACGCGTCGCCGCGCCTGACTGCATCGCCTATGCGGCAACGCAGCACCAGGCCCACGGCAGGATCTATCACATCCTCCTTGCGCACGCGGCCCGCGCCCAGGGACCTGGCGATGAGCCCGATCTCCAGCGCGTCGATAGCGGAAACATAGCCCTCTGACTCCGCCAGAACCGGAATCAACTGGCTTGCCTGCGGCAGAAGGCTGACATCCTCCGTCACCGCGCCCTCGCCGCCCTGGGCTTCGATCATTTCACGCAGCTTGCTCAGGCCCGCGCCGCTTTCAAGCGCCGATACCAGCATCCTGCGCCCCTGCGCCGCGTCGCGGCACAGGCCCGCCAGCTCCAGCATCCGCTCACCCAGCAACAGCGAAACTTCCAGCAAAGGGCCCTTCACCCGCCCTGCCAGCACGTCGATGGCCTCCTTGACCTCCAGAGCATTGCCGATGTGCGAGCCTAAAGGCTCCTCCATGCCCGTGATCAGCGCGTTCACGCGCCGCCCGGAGTGCCTGCCAATATCCACCATCGTTCCGGCCAGCTCCAACGCCTCGGGCAGGGTGCGCATCAGCGCGCCGCCGCCCACCTTGATATCCAGCACGATCCCGTCAGCCCCCATGGCCAGCTTCTTGGACATGATGGAGGAGGCAATCAGGGGAACCGAATCCACCGTGGACGTAACATCCCGCAGGGCGTAGAGCCGTTTATCCGCCGGCACCAGCTCGCCTGATTGGGCAGCCACACAGCAGCCGATCCGCCGGACGATGGAGACTGCCTCCTGCTCCTCCAACTCCGTGCGAAGGCCCTTGATGCTTTCCATCTTGTCGATGGTGCCGCCGGTATGCCCAAGGCCCCGGCCGCTCATCTTGATCACCTTGCCGCCGCAGGCCGCCACCAGGGGTACCAGAATCAGCGTCGTGGTATCCCCCACGCCGCCTGTTGAATGCTTGTCAACGGCCATCCCGCCGACATCCGGCTTGAGCATATCACCGGTCCTGGCCATGGCAAGCGTCAGCTCCGCCGTTTCCCTGGCGTCCATGCCCATCAGCCGGATGGCCATCAAAAGAGCCGACAGCTGATAATCAGGTGCAGCAGGATCAGCCGCCGCCCGCGCAAAGCAGTCGATCTCTTCTCCTGTTAAACTCCGCCCCAGCTTTTTGCTTTCAATCACTTGGATGAGCTCCATGAGCACCTCCGGCTATAAGTATCGCGCATACAGTATAGCATAAAGGCAGAAAGAAGGTAAACAATCCGGAGGCTTGCGCTGTACAGGAAGATCAGCAGACCGCCCCTGCGGCTGTTCCTGGTTGTTCTGGCAGCATTCAGGGTAAAATAGAAGCAGTGGATGGCCGCCCAAATATTCCGGTCACCGCGAAAGGAAGATTGAATGAACATGATCATTGATATTTGGTCGGATATGGTCTGCCCCTTTTGTTATATCGGCAAGCGCCGCATTGAACAGGCCCTGGCCCGCTTTGAGGGCCGGGATCAGGTGAAGGTTCGATATCATAGCTTTCAGCTGGACCCAAGCGGCGAAAGCTACCAGGGCCGCGATCTGCACGCCGTCCTGTCCGAGAAATATGGCATGAGCTACGATCAGGCACGCCGCATGAACCTGAGCCTGGCACGCCAGGCCAAGGACGATGGCCTCGATTATCATATGGACAGCGTTGTTCCCGCCGGTACGCTGGACGCGCACCGCCTGTGCCACTGGGCAGCGGAGCGGGGCAAGCAGGCTGACCTGGAGGAGCGGATCATGAAAGCCTATTTCACGGATTCGTTCAACATAGCTGACCGCGCCACCCTGGCCCGTTTGGCCGGAGAGGTCGGTCTGGATGAACAAGCCGCTCTTGACATCCTGTCAAGCGATCGCTACACCAAAGAGGTCGAGCAGGATCAGCGGGAAGCCGCCAGGCTCGGCATCCAGGGCGTGCCGCACTTCATCATCGACGGCAAACAACAAATCTCCGGCGCGCAGCCGGTGGAGGTGTTTTTACAGGCGTTAAAGAAAGCAGCGGACGCCAAGCGCGCTTCTTAGTTCACGATTCAATCATTTGATCGCCTCTTTACCGCCTTGTGTCAGGCGGTATTTTTGCAGCTTGCTGTTGGGCTTTGCGGGGACAGTCATCTCAATCAGCCCTCCTGTCAACAGCGGCTGGATGTGCCGCTTGAAGGCACGGGTGTCGGAGCTGATGCCGATGGCATTGAATATCTCTTTACGGGAAAGCGCCTTGCCCGCCAGCGCCTCCAGAACCAAACTTTGGGTATCGCTCAACTCTACCCGGCGCCTGTCTTGATGGCCAACTTGGCGCTTTACTTGGTGCTCATCTTGGTGCTCATCTTGGTGCTTCGCCTGCTCCAGGATGGTTGTCAGGATGGCTGATAGCGTCCTTCCGAAAATCAGGCCCATCAGAAACCGCTCCCTCACCCCTCATAACCCCCAACAGTTCGCTCACCCTATCCTGCACGAACCGCTCCATAATCTGTAATCGCTTTGACGGCAGGTTGTATGACGGATGCCTTGAGAATTTGAAATTGATCAGCTGGCGCAATTGTTCTTTTTGTCTTTTGCCGCCAAACATTTTTACATAACTTTCAAAGCTTTCCGATGTCGCGTTCAAACGCTTTTTGCGGTAGCTGTTCAACCGGTCCATATCATCGGGCATAGCTTCTTTGAAAAGGCCTAAACCGTTATCAAAAATCGGCGCAAAGCCTGTTATGTCGCCGGTTTTGTTGTCGCGCAATATTCCGAAATTGCCAAAATGCCGATCAACATTATAGATCAAGGCATCGAAAACCATCATGTCACAGAACTCATCGTGCATATTCAAGCGATATCTCGCGTCCTGCTTTTTCAGCCAATCAGAAACAGCCTTGTATCCGCCTGAACGGACAATGCGCCCTATGGGCACATAGGCCGTATCAATATCGGTAAACAGTTCGCAGGCGGAGGCTAAAATACCCTTCCACCGGCTAAGACCGTATTGAACTGCGTGAAGCTCCATCCTCTGCGCTATTTGGCTGGCGTAATACTCGCTGTAGGGTTCCTTACCCGCGTTGGCAAAACCTGATGTACCGCCCTTGTAGAGTACGATTTTTCCCTTCACGCGCCGCCAGGCCTTTGGCAGCACGCCATGGGTCGTCAGTTCCGGTGATGTGGTGAACGCTGTGTTTCCGCTGCCGCAGCCCGTATAAGCGACCAATGAAAGGGCGGAGGAAAACTTGTTATCATACAGATTATACTTGGCATATGGCCCGGTAAAGCCTTCCGGCACCACCCAGAAACTATCATTGAGGGACAGGCCTTTGCATATATCAATAATTCCCTTGGTATCGTTCTGGGATAATCCCAATGAAGCCAGGATTTTTTCGACAAACTCACGGTTTTTGGGGATGGTTCTATTGATCAACCAATGGGCCAAACGCTTGTCCAACATACCGTTTGACAAATGTTTCCACATCTGATCGCGCTCTTCGCCGACCTCATATGCGGAAAGTTCATCGATAGAAAAACCGATCAATTCATCAGCTTCAACATTCCGGGTCAATTCGAGCGGAAATACAGGCAGCCTGTTCTCATCAAGCCGGTGCGTTTTGACGATGAGTTTTTCCCCCGGCTGCTGCATCATGTCAAATTCAATCAAGGGTTCATCGTAGAGCCGCAGTTCATACTTCATCTCAAAACCCCCTTCCCATTCGCAGACGTATTGGTAAACACTCCATCCTTATGAAATTTCGCAACAAAACAAATCATCTTTCCGCCGCTCAGGCACCATCCATCAACAGACACGTCAGAAGACTCCGAAAGAGAACTGGTCGATTTCAATTATAGCTTGCAATGATAGACGATACAAGGATAACTTCAACGTAAAGGGCAAGGGAAAACGCGCAAAGGCCTTTCGGTTTCAGCTGTAATGCTCCGCCGCGTATTCATCCAGCAGCCGCACGGACTCCCTCACCGTCTCCTCCAGCACATCAAGGTCTATATCCGACAGCTTGCTGACATACACGCAACCGACGGAGGCCTTGTGTTTGCCCAAGCGAGCCAAGTAACTGTCCAGCTTTCCCTCATGCAAAAACAGGTAGAGCGATATCTTGCCCTTGCGGGGAGAGAAGCCGGTCTTGGCGGCATAGCCGGAATGGCCGCTTGCGTACTTGTAATGATACTGCCCAAAGCCCAAACCGCTGCCGCCCCACACGACGGCCTTCTCCCCCGTGGCGCGCTCAAAGATGGGGAACAGCGCCCGGGCTTCCTCCTTTTGCTTGTCTGTTTCCAGGGCCCCGATATATTCTTCCGCCGTCAAATTCAGCGGCTTTGTTTTCTGTTCCCAGGGCATATTGTCACGCTCCTTTATCATGTGATTGAAATACAAAAAGAATATACCCGCACAAAAACGCCCCTCAGTCTTTCATCGACTAAGGGGCTTGCGTAAAACGATATTCTATTTCCCCGCCAGCTTTTGCTTCATCTGCGCCTGCACCTGGATCGGCAGGCCGAAAAGCTTAATGAAGCCGACTGAATCCTTCTGATCGTAGACCTCGTCCTCGTCAAAGGTGGCGATGTCCGCGTCATAGAGGGAATAAGGGCTGGTGACGCCGGCATTGATGATGTTGCCTTTGTACAGCTTCAGCTTGACCTCGCCGGTGACATTCTCCTGTGTCTTGTCGACAAAGGCGCTCAGCGCCTCCCGAAGAGGCGTGTACCACTGGCCGAAGTAGACAAGCTCAGCAAAGCGCGCGGCCACCAGCTCCTTGTAGTGCTGGGTGTCGCGGTCCAGGCAGAGGGTTTCCAAGGTCTGATGCGCGCGGTAGAGGATCGACCCGCCCGGTGTCTCGTAGACGCCGCGGCTCTTCATGCCCACCAGGCGGTTTTCCACCAGGTCGGCCAGGCCGACGCCGTTTTCCCCGCCCAGGCGGTTAAGCGTTTTGATGATATCGACGCCGTTCATGGCGATGCCGTCCACCTTGACCGGGATCCCCTGTTCGAAATAAACGGTCACGTATGCGGGCTTATCCGGCGCCTGCTCCGGGGACACGCACATCTCAAGGAAACCCGGTTTGTTGTACTGCGGCTCCAGGGAGGGGTCTTCCAGGTCCAGGCCCTCGTGGGAGAGGTGCCACAGGTTTTTATCCTTGGAATAATTGGTTTCCCGGCTGATGTTCAGGGGGATGTTGTGCGCCTCGGCGTAGTCGATCTCCTCATCGCGCGATTTGATGTCCCACACTCGCCATGGGGCGATCACCGGCATCTGCGGGGCAAAGGCTTTGATGGCCAGCTCAAAACGCACCTGGTCGTTGCCTTTGCCGGTGCAGCCGTGGCAGATGGCATCGGCGCCCTCCTCGAGGGCAATCTCCACAATGCGCTTGGCGATGATGGGCCTGGCAAAGGAGGTACCCAGCAGGTAATCGCCTTCGTACTTGGCCCCCGCCTTCAGTGTCGGGAAGATGTACTCGTTGACAAACTCTTCCTGCAGATCCGCTATGTACAGCTTGGAAGCGCCGGTCTTGATGGCCTTTTTCTCCAGGCCCTCCAGCTCCGTGCCCTGGCCGACATCGCCCGCCACGCAGATTACCTCGCAGCCGGGATAGTTTTCCTTCAGCCAGGGGATAATAATGGATGTATCCAGGCCGCCCGAATAGGCCAGAACGATCTTTTTAAACTCTTTCATTGATAAAACCTCTCTTCTGATTTACAGCACCTTGGACAGGAAGCTTTGCAGCCTGTGGTCCACGGGATGCGCGAAAAATTCCTCCGGCGTATTCTGCTCTTTGATCACGCCTTCATCCATAAACAGGACCCTGGTCGCCACTTCACGGGCAAAATTCATCTCGTGAGTCACGATCACCATGGTCATGCCCTCGGTGGCCAGTTCCCGGATCAGGTCAAGCACCTCGCCCACCATCTCGGGGTCAAGCGCCGAGGTGGGCTCGTCAAACAGCATCACCTCGGGGTTCATCGCCAGCGCGCGGATAATCGCGATGCGCTGTTTTTGCCCGCCTGACAGCATCGCCGGGTAGGTATCGGCCTTATCAGTCAAGCCGATGCGCTCAAGCAGATGGATGGCCAGCTTGTCCGCCTCATCCTTCTTCATCAGCTTTAAATGGACGGGGGCCAGCGTGATGTTTTCCTTGATGGTCAGGTGCGGAAAAAGATTGAAATGCTGAAACACCATGCCCATGTGGCGCCGGACGGTATCAATGTCCGTCTTTTTATCGACGATGTTCTTGCCTTTCACCCAGATCTCCCCGGACGTCGGCAGCTCCAGCAGGTTCAAGCAGCGCAAAAAGGTGCTTTTGCCAGAGCCGGAGGGCCCGATGACGGCCACCTTCTCCCCCTGTTTGATCGTCTCCGTGATACCGGCAAGCACCTCGGTGTCATCGAAGCTTTTGCGAAGATTTTTAACCTCTATCACTGCGCGCAAGCCTCCTTTCAAGCTTCTTCTGAAGATAGGTCAGCAGCAGCACCACCGCCAGGTAGATGATCGCCGCGATGTACAGGGGCGATGAGATAAAATAGGTCCCCTTGATGGAAGAAGCCACCTTGGTGATATCGCGCACCGCGATATAGCCCGCGACCGAGGTTTCCTTGACCAGGGCAATAAACTCATTGAACAGCGCCGGCAGCACATTTTTGATCGCCTGGGGAAAGATGATCTTCACCATCGTCGCCCCTTCGCTGAGGCCCAGGGAACGGCCCGCTTCCATCTGCCCCGGGTCGATGGAGTTGATGCCGCTGCGGAAAATCTCCGAGATATAGGCGCCGGAGTTGATCCCAAAGCCGATCATGCAGGCATACAGGCCCTCCGTCCACACGGTCAGGCTGTAGATGATCAGCAGCTGCAGCACAATGGGCGTACCGCGGATCACCGTGGTGTACACTTCGCCCGCCTTGCCCAGCGCCCGCCAGATCAAGGAGGCGCCCCGCCTGGAGGCATAATACTTGCTGACAGACACAAGGATGCCGATCACGATGCCCATCAGGGTGGCCACCGCCGCCAGCAGCAGGGTGACGCCGGTACCGCTGAGGTACAGCTTCCACCGGTCATTTTCCAGGAAGCCCCGGTACAGGTCCTTTGACAAGGCCTCCCACCGCCCACCCAGACTTGCTATCCACATATAAATGAAATCTCCTTACCCCGATACACAGGGTATGGCCGGGCTTGCAACCGCGCCCGACCATACCCGATTACAGCTTATGATTGACTGTTTATTCCAGTTCGAAATTCTTCATGTGACTGTCGAAATACTCCTGCAGCTTGCCGTTTTCCATCAGCTCTTCCAGCGTCTCGTTGACAAGCGCCAGGAAGTCCTCGTTGCCTTTGGCAACCCCCATCGCGGTTTCTTCAGCGGCCAGCAGATCGTCCATCAGCGTGATCTCCTCGCTGTTGGCTGTCATATACTCGGCGGGCAGCAGGTCCATGATGGCGGCATCCGCGTTGCCGGATTTTACGGCATTGCCCGCGTCGATGGCGCTCTTGAAGGAGAGGATCTTCGCCTTGGGGTAGTTTTCCTGGGCGTAGATATCTGCCGTCGTCGCCTCCTGCACGGCGATCTTCTTGCCGTCCAGCTGATCAAAGGAGGTGATTTCGCTGCCGGCAGGCAGGATCACTTTCAGGCCCATGGAAATATAGACGGTAGAAAAATCAATGATCTCCGCGCGGTCAGGCCTGGCCGTCATGCCGGCGGCCACCAGATCGCCCTTGCCGTTTTTCAGCGAGTCGATCAGCAGGTCAAAGTCCATATCCACCACCTGAAGCTCAACACCCATCTTATCGGCGATCGCCTGGGACAGGTCGATGTCTACGCCGACGGGCTCGCCTTCGGCCGAGATATACTCAAAGGGCGGGAAGGACGCGTTGGTCAGCATGACCAGCTTGCCCTTCGCCTTGATCGCGTCAATCGAGGGAGTCGCCGATCCGGCCGAGGCCACCAGGCTGATGAGCATGAGCATCGACAGCGCGAGAGCGCCAATTTTCTTCACAGTGTTTTTCATTTCTTGTTCCTCCTCATGTTCGCCGGGAGGCTTTCCCCGCCGGTGTAGGCACATCATATCATGCATATTTATTCTTGTCAACGCATATTTAGTAATTAGAAGAAAATATTTTTTCGCTTGATTCAGCATCATATAATCACTGTATTTTCAGATAATTATACTCCATATTTGAATATTTTTGCCCGCATCTTGAATTATTATTAGAATTTTATTATAATGCCGGCGGGCCGTATACATGGACTCGAAGGGACGTGCAGCATGGATTTTAACTTATTTAATTCTTATCTGGATATCGACCTGAATATTCTGCGTAATAATATACGCTCGATCCATTCATCCCTCCCCGCTTCTACGCAGATCATCCCGGTTCTGAAGCGGGACGCCTACGGTCTTGGGGCACTCCCGGTTGCCAAGGCGCTGATTTCCGCCCTTCCTATTGAAGTGATCGCCCTGGCGCAGATCGGGGAGGGTGTGCAGCTCAGGCAGGGCGGCATCACGCAGAGGCTGCTGATCCTGGGCGCTTTTCCCGCTAACCATATACCCGCGGCAGTGGAATATGGCCTGGAGCTGAGCGTCTTCCGCCCCGAAACAGCCCTTCTCATCGACCGGGAAGCTTCCCGGCAGGGGAAGATGATGAATGTACAGATCAAGATCGAAACAGGCCTGAACCGCACCGGCGCAAAGCCCGGGGAGGAACTCGCGGCGCTGACCCGGGCTATCAAACTCTGCAGCCATATCAAGGTGTCGGGGGCCTTCTCCCACTTTGTTGAGGGCGTGCTGCCGGACAGCCCCCTGTCCCGCAGGCAGCTTGCGCTCTACCTGGGCGCACTGGAGCAGCTGGAGCGCGAAGGTATCCCGGTACCGCTGCGCCACATCTGCGACAGCGGGGCCTCGGACTGGTTTGAGGATGCCCGGCTTGATGCCCTGCGCCTGGGCTGCAGGCTCTATATGGACAGCCGCGATTACCCTCATGTGCCCGGCAGCCCCGGCGCCGTGGAGGAATGTGTCTCCTGGCGTACCAGCATTCTCAACCTGCGCAGGATCGAAGCGGGCGAAACGGTCGGCTATGGGGCGAAGTTCACCGCCAGGGCCGCCACAGATGTTGCCGTGATCGGCATCGGATATGGGGATGGGCTGTACGAAGGCCTTGTCGAAGCGGGCAGCCCCCTGCTGGTGCGCGGACACCGCGCCCGCTATATCGGCGTCTGCATGGATCAAAGCTTCATTGATGTAACGGGCCTTGGCTGCCGCATCGGCGACGAGGTCACCCTTTTTGGCCATGCCACGGACGGCAGCTTCCTATCCTCACAGGAGCTTGCCGCGATAACTGATCACGAAGGTGTCTACTTCACCAGCCAACTGGGGGCGCGCGTCGGCAGACGGTATATAAACCAGTAATAGCCATTGCGCTTAAATGACCGGCTGCGGCAAATCGCCGCAGCCGGTCATTCAGGTGTCATGTAATTCCTCTGCCTGGATCCCTGCCATAAGGCAGTATCATTTTACATCACTTCAGCTCGTAGCTTTTCATGTGGAAGTCGAAGGATTCCTGTAATTTTCCGCTTGACATCAGCTCTTCCAGCACTTCGTTTACCAGGGCCAGGAAATCCTCCTGCCCCTTGGCTACAGCCATCGCTGTGCTTTCAGCAGACAGCAGGCCTTCCATCAGCTCAATCTCGGGGCTGTTTGCCGCCATGAACTCTGCCGGCAGCAGGTTGGTAATCGCGGCATCCGCATTGCCGGATTTCACAGCGTTGACCGCGTCAACAGCTGTTTTAAAAGAGAGCAGTTTTGCATTGGGATAATTTTCCTGCGCGAAGATTTCGCCCGTCGTAGCCTCCTGCACGGCGATCTTCTTGCCGTCCAGCTGTGCTGAAGTTTTGATGTCGCCCCCCGCCTTTACAACTCCCTTAAGCCCCATCTGAATATAAACGGTTGAAAAATCGATGATCTCCGCGCGATTGGGGCGGACGGTCATCCCCGCCGCTACCAGGTCCCCCTTATGATTCTTCAGCGAATCAATCAGAAGGTCAAAGTTCATGTCCACAATCTGAAGCGCTACACCCAGTTTATCGGCAATGGCCTTGGCGCTGTCCATATCCACGCCAATGACTTCACCGGTACTGTCGATGTATTCAAAGGGAGGAAAACCCGGGTTTGTCATGACGACCAGTTTGCCGCGCGCCTTGATCGCGTCGATCGTGGGTGTTTCCGAGGCCGCACGGACACTTGCCGCCAGGCTGATGAGCATCAGTGCAAGAAAAGAAATTGCCATGCATTTTTGAATCCCGTGTTTCATCATTTGTTCCTCCCTTGATTCATTTGGACCACAGGCCCAATGGGTTGGAGAGATAGTATCACGCATAAATATTAACTGTCAATGCATATTTATAAATTATTTTTCATTTTTTCTGCTTTAATTTACAATTATATGTGAAATTATGCATTCATGGTTTATGATACCTATCCCGCTTCTTGATGATCCCCTCTTCTTCTGCTATACTGTTTTCTATCCTAACAATGAAACGAGGTACACAATGCCGCGCCGAATACTCTCTCTTTTTTTGTCGCTGATGACGCTTTTATCATCCGGCATTGCCTTGGCCTCCAAACTGCCCACCTATCCCCCCATCCCTGACCTGCTGACCGTGTCTCTCAAGGAGAAAGTCATCCGGCAAGACAACGGAAGCACCCTCAGCGTCTTCTATCCCACGACAGCTCATGACGCCGTTACTGAGGAACTGCGCGGCATCATTAACAGCTATGCCGATAGCATTGCGCCAACCTTGTCCAAAGGAAAGAAGGCGCCGGAAAACTCCAGGCTGGATATACGTTGCATCTATTCCCTCACCGGAGAATCCTGGCTGAGCTTTACCATCCTGGCCCGCACCGTGTTTCACAGGCAAACACAGGCAGAGGAAATCACAACCCGCGTCTATGACATGGCCAGCGGACGGCAGATCAGCCTTTCAGATATCTTCCCTGAGGACAGCCCTGCCTGGGCCATGATGGCCGACGCCGTAAAAACGCAGTTGAGCGCCTATTTTCCCAATGAAGCCGCGGACGAAAAAGCCCTGGCGGCTCTTTGCCAAAGGGAGACGCTGGAAAAAGCGTCTTTCAGTATGGATCCCGTCAAAATGGAGCTGCTCTATCCGGCCCGCCTGGTCTATCCCGGCCGCGCGACGCTCATGCGGGTCAAAGTATACTATCGCGCTCTGGCGGACATGATGACCTCGGAAGCCGCCCGCCAGACCGACAACAGCCGCTACCCGCTGTTCGCGCTCACCTATGATGACGGCCCAAGTCATTCAAAAACGACGGAGTTGCTGGATGTTTTACAGGCTTACGGCGCCAAAGCCACCTTTTTTCTCGTCGGCAAGGCCCTGGTCAACCAGAAAGATGTGGTGCAGCGTGAGCACGACGAAGGCCACGCCATCGCCAGCCACACCTGGACACATCCTGACCCGGCAAACATCAGCGTGGAAGAAATATTTGAAGAAAAGTCCATGTTTGAGGCCGCGCTCGGGGATATTACGGGGACTTCAGTCCCCTATCTGCGCGCTCCCGGAGGGCGGTATCAGAAGTACGTTAAAAACAGCATTGGCCTTCCGCTGATCCAGTGGTCCATCCTTGTCGGGGACGGCGATTGGAAGGGCGCCTCCAGAATAGCCCAGGCCGTAGCAGGCAACGCGCGGCATGGCGGCATTGTCTTGCTTCATGATTCCCGCAACGCCACCATCCAGGCGGCTGAGCAAATGCTGTCCAGCCTGCGTAAAAAAGGGTTTGTTTGTGTCAGCGTGGATGACCTGTTCATGCACCAGGGAATTGATTTGCAGCCCAATGTTGTCTACAGGGATGCCAACGGCTGGATTGAGACCGACGGCTTGTAAGCGCCTTGCGCTTGCTTGCGCCCTATTGCCTGCTATGGTATGATAACCTGTGTTTTTTCAAGGGGGTAGAAAGCGGATGGACATGCGGGACATCATCTCACAGGCACTGTACCGGGCGGCAAAAGCTGCCTATCCTTCGGCTGAATTTGAGCCTGCCGCGCTTGGGAAAGCGCTTGAGATTCCGCCGGACCCCTCCCTGGGCGATATGGCCTTTCCCTGCTTCGCGCTTTCCCGCCAGCTGCGCATGGGCCCGCCGCAGATTGCCGCTAAATTATCCGACGGCATTTCCGACCCCCTCATCGAACGGACAGAGGTCAAGAGCGGTTATCTCAACTTCTTTTTGCAGCGGGAATATTTTGCAAAAGGCGCTGTTGAGGCCGTCCTCGCAAGCCATGGCAACTGGGGCAAAAGCGATGAGGGCGCCGGCAAGACCATCTGCATCGACTATTCTTCCATCAACATCGCCAAGCGTTTTCATATCGGCCATCTATCCACAACGGCGCTGGGGCACAGCCTTAAGCGCATTTACGATTATCTGGGCTATCACACCGTCGGCATCAATCATCTGGGCGACTGGGGCACCCAGTTCGGCAAGATGATCGCTGCCTACAAGCACTGGGGCACCAAAGAAGAGATAGAGCAGGGCGGTGTGCAGGCGCTCAGCGACCTTTACGTCCGTTTCCACAAAGAGGCGGTAGATAACCCCGCGCTGGAAGATGAAGGCCGCGCCTGGTTCAAGCGAATCGAGGACAGCGATGACGAGGCCCTGTCCATCTTCAACTGGTTCAAGGAAATCACCCTGAAAGACGCAGATCGCGTATATGATATTCTCGGCGTCACCTTTGACAGCTACGCGGGCGAAAGCTTTTATAACGACAAGATGGACCGCGTGGTCGAGGAGCTCAAAGCCAAGAACCTCCTGGTGGAAAGCGACGGCGCCTATGTCGTGGATCTGGAAGCGTACAATATGCCCCCCTGCCTGATCCTCAAAAGGGACGGCGCAACGCTCTACGCCACGCGCGATATTGCGGCCGCCCTCTACCGCAAGGATACCTACGCCTTTGAAAAATGCCTGTATGTCGTGGCCTATCAGCAGGATCTCCATTTCCGTCAGGTATTCAAGGTGCTGGAACTCATGGGCTATGAGTGGGCCACGGATCAAATGCAGCATGTGGCCTTTGGAATGATCAGCTACGAAGGGGAAGCGCTCTCCACGCGCAAGGGCAACATCGTTTATCTGGATGACCTTCTCCTGGCCGCGCAGGAAAAGGCCC
>CAZYKQ010000011.1:0-30967 GCA_964648235.1 uncultured Christensenella sp.
AATAAGCCTGAAGCTATCCATTAGAAAAGGCCGTCGCGAAAGCGGCGGCTCTTTTGCCATGGGCGAAACCGTATTTTATCAACGCATTGCCATAAACAGACTCATAGCAGCCTGATTTAAACGGAATGAAAGATAGCGCTTGTTACACACAGTGTATTGTGGTAAAATAATATCCGTTATGTAGAAACCTAAGTTTTTCACAATACCATTCGAGGGGGATTTAGAACATGGCCGATTATCAACCAAAGGATATCCGTAACATCGCTTTCTTAGGGCATGGCAGCGAGGGCAAGACGACTTTGACGGAGTCGATGCTCTATGCTGCCGGACATATTGATCGTCAGGGCCGAGTGGAAGACGGCAACACTGTCAGCGATTTTGACCCCGAGGAGACAAAACGCGGCATATCCATTAATACAGCTGTCGCGCCCGTGGAGTGGAAGGGCACCAAGGTCAATATCATCGACGTACCCGGCTATTTTGATTTTGTCGGCGAGATGATGGGCCCTGTGCGTGTGGCGCAGACTGTTGGCATCGTGGTCAACTCCGTGGGCGGCCTGAGCGTCGGCGCGGAAAAGGCCTGGAATATTGCTGAGAAGAACGGGCTGAGCCGCATGTTTATCGTCAACCAGATGGACCGTGAGCACGCCGATTTTGGCAAGGTGCTTGAGCAGCTGCGTGAAACCTACGGCGGGTCCGTGGTTCCGCTGCTGGTTCCCATTGGCGCGGGCCATCAGTTCCGTGGCGTGGTCAACGTGCTGGAAGGCACAGCCTTTGAAGGCGCCGGCAAGACACTCAAATCCATTGATGTGCCTGCAGACATGGCGGGCACCCTGGAAGAAGATGAGATGGTCATTACCGAGGCGTCAGCCGAGGCGATCGATGAATTGCTTGAGAAGTTTTTCGCCGAGGGCGAGCTGAGCCACGACGAAGTGCTGGAGGGTTTCCGCGCCGGCATGAAGTCCGGCAAGATTGTTCCCGTTGTTTGCTGCAGCGCGCTGACGGGCGTCGGGGTCGCGCCTCTGCTTGATATCATGAGGAGCTACCTTAACTGGCCCAGCGGCACCGTAACAGAAGGCATCAACCCTAAAAATGATGAGCCTGTCAGCCGCAAGTGCGTCAATGAGGAGCCTTTCTCAGCCTTTGTATTCAAGACCATTGCCGACCCCTTTGTCGGCAAGCTGTCACTGTTTCGGGTGATGTCAGGTGTGCTTAGCGCCAACACCTCGCTGTACAACGCCAACGACGAGAAAATGGAAAAGTCGGGCGGTTTGTTTGTTCTGCGCGGCAAGAAACAGTCGGCTGTTCAGCAGCTAAACGCCGGGGATATCGGCGCATTGAGCAAGCTGCAGTTTACCTCTACGGGTGATACGCTGTGTGACGCGGCCTCCCCCATCCGCTATCCGGCGCTTGAGTACCCGCTGGGCAATTTCTCCAAGGCTGTTTACGCCGCCAAGCAGGGTGAGGAAGATAAGGTATTTTCGGGCATCAACAAGCTGATGGAGGAAGATCCTTCTATCAAGATTGAGAAGAACATCGAAACCACCGAAAGCGTGCTGTCCGGACAGGGCGACCTGCACCTGGACGTGATCCGTTCCAAGCTGTCCAACAAATACGGTGCCAATGCTCTGCTGCAGGATCCGCGCATTCCCTACCGCGAGACCATCAGAAAGACTGTTTCCTGCCAGGGGCGCCATAAAAAGCAGTCCGGCGGACACGGTCAGTTTGGTGATGTATGGATTGAGTTCAGTCCGATTGGCGATACCAACATTGAGTTTGAATTTGTGGACGCTGTCGTGGGCGGCGCGGTGCCGCGCAACTTCATCCCCTCGGTTGAAAAGGGCCTGCGGGAGAACATTGTCAAGGGTGTTCTGGCCGGCTATCCGATGGTGGGACTGCGCGCCAAGCTGTATGACGGATCCTCTCACGCGGTAGACTCTTCTGAAATGGCGTTTAAGACGGCTGCCCGCATTGCCTTTAAAAAGGGCGCGGCAGACGCCAGCCCCGTACTGTTGGAGCCGGTGATGCACGTTGAGGTGATGGTACCCGATGAGTACATGGGTGACATCATGGGCGATGTATCCACCCGCCGCGGCCGCATCATGGGCATGAATCAGGTGGATGGCATGCAGCAGGTGGTGGCGGAAGTGCCGCTGGCCGAGATGTTCAAGTACGCGACCGATCTGAGGAGCAAGACCCAGGCGCGCGGCAGCTTCACCATGAGGTTTGAGCGCTATGAAGAAGTGCCCTCGGACGTTGCCAAGAAAATCATTGAGAACGCGGTCAAGGAAGAGGAAGAGGAAGACTGATCCTCTCTTTGAAGCAACCTCCACGTTGACAGCCCGGCCATGTGGCCGGGCTGTTTTAAAATTATTGCTTTGGGCGGACTGACCATGAGGCAAGAGGAAGTTAAACCGATCAATACCATGGGTTTTCTATATGCTGACAGGAGATATCATGGCCCGACAGATAAATCAGTTATTCGAGTGTTCAGAAAACACGGGAAAAAACTTTTATCATCCATCCTCTGCGGATTTAATTTACGCAATATAGCCTGCCCCTGCCTGCAACGCTTTCACATTCAGATCCACCAGGTGGGCCTTGGGGCCGGTGAACACATGGGCCAGCATCTTTTCAATGGTTTGGATGCGCAGGGCGCCGGTGGCGCGGATATAGGCGCCCAGCATGATCATATTGGCCACTTTGATGTTCCCAAGGCGCAAGGCCTCTTCCATGGAGGGAATATAGTAGGCGCGCAGGTCACTGCGCTTTACTTTCTCAAGCGCCTGCGAGGAGTTAACAAGAACCAGAGCGCCGGGGCGGCACAGGGGCTCAAAGCGTTTGAGAGAAGGGCCGTTCATGACGATCAGCTCGGAGGGTTTGTTGACCACGGGAGAGCCGACGGGCAGGTCCGACAGGACGACAGAACAGTTGGCGGTACCGCCCCGCATTTCCGGGCCGTAGGAGGGCACCCATGAGACTTCCAGCCCCTCTTCCATGCCGGCTTCGACCAGGGTTTTGCCCATGGACATCACACCCTGGCCGCCGAAGCCGGCGATGATGATCTCTCGTATCATGGCTTTACTTCCTCCCAGTCCTTGATGGTGCCCAGCGGATAGTATTCGCTCATGGGGCCTTTGACCCACTTTCCGGCATCCACAGGGCTCATGCCCCAGTTGGTCGGACAGGTGGAGAGCACTTCGATAAAGGTAAAGCCAATGCCCTGCATCTGCAGGGTGAGGGCTTTTTTGATGGCCTTTTTTGCCTTGTTCAGGCTGGGCATATCGGCCACACAGACGCGCTCGGCATACGCCATGCCGTCCATGGTGGACAAAAGCTCCGCCATGCGCACAGGCAGGCCGTGATCAGACCGGACGCGGCCGTGGGATGAGGTGGTGGTACTTTGACCCACCAAAGTGGTCGGAGCCATTTGGCCGCCGGTCATGCCGTAAGTGGCGTTGTTGACGAAAATGGTGGTAAATTTTTCCCCGCGCATGGCCGCATGCATAATTTCGGCAGCGCCTATGGAGGCCAGATCGCCATCACCCTGATAGGTAAAGACGGGTGTGTTGGGCCGCAGACGCTTGATGGCGGTGGCGACGGCCGGGGCACGCCCGTGGGCGGCCTGAACAAAATCGCAGTTGATGTAATCACCGGCCAGCACAGAGCATCCGACGGCGCATATGCCGATTGCTGACTTGAGCAGATCCATCTCCAGCAGGCTTTCCGCGATCAGTTTGTGGATGATGCCGTGGTGACAGCCCGGGCAATAGTGCGTCGGCACATCCTGCAGGCCGGGGCTTTGCTGGTAAACGATCTGGGTTTTCAGGACCGGGTTTGTTGCTTCACTCATGCTGTGCCTCCTGACTGAGGGCTTCGCGCGCGGCTTGCGCGATATGCTCGGGCTCGGGGATCATGCCGCCTGTACGGCCATAGAAATGGACTGGTTTTTCATAGCGAACGGCCATCCGTACATCATCGACCATCTGCCCTGAAGACATCTCAACCGCCATCAATGCTTTGACCTGAGGCTGGCGAGCCAGACGCAACAGAGCCTCTGAGGGCCAGGGCCATAGCGTAATGGGACGAAAGAGGCCAACCTTCAGCCCTTCGCTTTGCAGGTCTCGCGCGGCGGAAAGGGCGATGCGGGCGGTGGTGCCGTATGCGACAAAAATTAGATCCGCTCCTTCGCATCCGATGCTTTCATACCTCGTTTCTTTCTCGCTGATCAGCTTGTATTTTTCCTGCAGGCGCAGATTGAAGCGCTCGTTCTCGCTTGAATCAAGGCGCAGGGAGGTGATGAATCGGGGCGGCCTTCCGTCACCGCTGCCTACGGCCCAGCTTTGATCGGGCTGAGGCTTTGCCTTATGTTCCTTCCATACAATGGGCTCCATCATCTGGCCGATCATGCCGTCTGCCAGAACCATGACGGGGTTGCGGTAAAGGTCTGCCAGATCAAATGCGTCCTGCATCAAATCTACCGCTTCCTGCAGGCTGGCCGGGGCCAGCACAATCAGCCGGCCGTCGCCGTGACCTGCGCTTCGCGTGGCCTGGTAATAATCGGCCTGGCCGGGTTGGATTGTGCCCAGGCCCGGCCCGCCGCGCATCATATTGACGATAACGCCGGGTAGCTCCGCGCCTACCATATAGCTCAGGCCCTCCTGCTTTAAGCTGATGCCGGGAGAGGAGGAGGAGGTCATGGCCCGCTCGCCGATGGAGGATGCGCCATAGACCATGTTGATGGCAGCCACTTCGCTTTCTGCCTGTACGAACACACCGCCTGCTTGGGGCATACATCGGCTCATGTATTCGGGGATTTCGTTTTGAGGCGTGATGGGATAACCGAAATAGGCGCGGCAGCCCGCTCGGATAGCCGCCTCGGCGATGGCCTCATTGCCCTTCCAAAGTTCTTTTTTATTTGGTGCGCTCATTTTATTTATCCTCCACGATGCGCCGCACAGTGATCACCGAATCCGGGCAGATGCGCGCGCAGTTGCCGCAGGCGATGCACTGATCCTGGTCAATGATACTGGAAGGGTGATAACCTTTGATGTTGGTGATGCTCTCGTCTATCCGCAGGATCTGCTTGGGACAGACGGATACACACAGACCGCAGCCCTTGCAGCGGTCGAGGTTGAAAGTTACAAGTCCTTTCATTCGGTTCTCCTGTCTATTACGATTAGATACGGGTGATGGAATAGGGTTTTGGCTGTTCGGTGCCCATCAGGTAGCGCAGCCCTCCTTCGTGCAAAGCGGCCAGTTCATCCTCTCCCGGATAGACTCTGACGGGTGCTATCCAGTGAACGCTTGCGGTGATGGAGGCCGTGATGATTTCACTGTAACAAAGCCCGCCGGTAAGCAATATCTGCTCTGCACAGCCTCCCAAAGTTGCCGCCATCGCGCCGACAGCCTTTGAGACATTATAGCACATTGCGTCTATTATCAGACGAACATAGGGGTCGTGTTCATATCTTTTCAGCAATTCAGGCACATCATTGGTGCCAAAGTAAGATTGCAGGCCGCCATGACAGTACAAAGCATCATAGGTTTTTTTTGTATCTCCGCCGAATTGCTCACAAAGACGAAGGACGCTGAGGCTGCTGAGGCTGCCCGCCCGCTCCGGAGAAAAAGGGCCTTCACCCTCCACGGCGTTGTTGACATCAACGGCGCGCAGGCCTTTATAGGCGCCGACACTGAAGCCGCCGCCCAAATGGGCCACAATGAAATTGTTCTGGTAAGGATCAAGCCCCATTTCCTGGCAAAACAGACGAATGACGCGCTTGGCGTTGAGCGCATGAAAGGCGCAGCTGCGGCTGATGCCGCTATAGCCCGATACCTGGGCCAGGGGGCTTAATTCATCAGTTACAGGGGCATCAACAAATATAGCGGGAATGCTGTGCGCTCTTTGCCATTCTCCCGCGATGATCAGGCCAAGGTTGGCGGCATGTGTACCAAAGCGACAACTGGCGGCATCGTCAATGACATCTTCTTCTACACGGTATATGCCGCCCTCAACCGGACGGATCAAACCGCCTCTTGCAACAATCAGGGAAAAGGAGGAAGGAGGATGCCCTTGAGTCAGCAGCCACTCTTCCATCAGACGTTTTCTGTAGTCTTTTTGAGCCATGACACCGTCGTAGGGGAGAAGCTCCTCCCGACGATGACGCATGATATGCACAACAGGCGGCTTGTCATCTTCAAAGATGCCCAGCTTGGTAGAGGTGGAACCCAAATTAATGGTTAGAATCTTCATGCGACGGTCCTTAAAAACATCAAAGCGACGAGCTTTTTGCCAACTGATTCATGTGGTGTTTTATTCTTCTACAGCATAGCGTATATGGGATTAAAATGCAATAAAAAAACATTGTTTTTGATACGTCTTGTTAATCTCACATATGAGGGATATAATATGACCATTATCAACATATCGGAGGGAAGTATGGGAGAATTCAAAGTTTTTGATTACATGGAAAAGCACCGCTATGAACAGGTGATTCATTTTTATGACGCGTCAACAGGCCTCAAGGGCATTACCGTCATTCACAATACGATGCTGGGGCCTGCCTTGGGCGGGACACGCATGTGGAATTACTCCAATGAGGAGGATGCACTGATCGATTGCCTTCGTCTGGCTCGCGGAATGAGCTACAAGGCCGCAGCCTCCGGCCTTAATCTGGGCGGGGGAAAAACGGTCCTGATCGGTGACGCGGCCACTCTGAAATCAGAGGCCTATTTCAGAGCCCTGGGCCGTTTTGTGCAGAGCCTGAACGGACGCTATATTACGGCGGAAGATGTGAATACCTCCACCAGAGACATGAGTTATGTAGCTATGGAAACCAGCCATGTTGTTGGTCTGGAGGGAAAAAGCGGCAATCCTTCCCCTGTGACGGCACTGGGTGTTTTTCACGGCATCAAAGCGGGGCTGATGCATAAATTCGGTCATTCGGATATTGAGAACTACAGCTATGCCATACAGGGAGCGGGGCAGACGGGCTATTATCTGATCGGTTATCTGCTGGAGGCCGGGGCAAAGCACATCTGCTTTACCGAGATCAATGAAAAACATATTGAGCGGATGAAGCGAGAGCATCCCCAGGTACAGTTTGTCGCGCCCGAAGAAATCTACGGCCAGGAGGTAGATGTTTTTGTCCCATGTGCCCTGGGCGGCGCGATCAACTCGGATACAATTGAAAAGCTTCGCGCGCCGATTATCGCGGGTTCGGCTAACAATGTTCTGCTGGATGAAGATCTGCACGGGAAAATGCTGGCGGACCGCGGCATTGTCTACTGCCCTGACTTCGTGATTAACGCGGGCGGCCTGATCAATGTCTACCATGAATTGCAAGGCTACCAGCGGGAGCGGGCTTTGGCCGACGCAGCTAAAATATATGATCGTCTGCTTGAGATCCTGGCTATCGCGGACAAGGAAGGCGTATCCAGCCAGCAGGCTGCCAAGATATTTGCCAAACAGCGCATGGAAGCCGTGCGGGATGTAAGGGGGAATTACATTCCCAGATAAACGGGATCAAAAGTTGTTTATGGGGAAAAGGACCCCTTAATTTTATCGGAATCAATTGAAGCGGAGCAAACGAAAAGGGATCATTTTGTTAAGAAAAAGGCAGTCTGTCAGCCTTTAGGACATGGCTGTAATCGTGTTGCTTAACCGCGACACGCATGAATGGAACAATTCATATCGTTTGACAACACAAGCATTGATTAAAACGGGCGAGCAATCGTCCGTTTTTTCTTCAAACCATCGTCAGAGGTGAAAAATGCGGCAGGGTTGTGCCAGGCCGTTAGCGATATGCCGCCAGCGCAGCATCTTCCGGGACTTTGGACACAAAGACTTTTAAAAATAATAAACTACAGGAGGACAAATCAAATAAAGAAATGCTTTCATTGAAATAAACTGACCTTATCATGGGTATATTCTGTTTGAGACTTTCTTTTAGTTACTAAAGAAAGCTCATCCATGGATGAACATAGGAGGAGATAAAGCATGTACAACCTGTTAGTCGGAGGTGCTGCCGGGCAGGGCGTTGATACAGCGGTCAATACGCTGGAAGCGCTGCTGAAGGCGGCGGGCTGCGGTGTTTTTACCATTCGCGATCTCATGTCGCGCATTCGCGGAGGGCATAATTTTTCACTGGTGCGCTTTGGTGAGGTCACGCCAAAAAGTCACAGCGAGAAGGTGGACGGCATCATCGCCCTGAATGAAGAGACAGTCGCAATCCACCGTGATAAGCTGAAACCGGAGGGTTTCATACTATGCGACGAAGCCGTCAAGACGGATGACCCACGCGCTATTACCCTGAATATGACAGGGATTGCAAAACTTTTAGGCAGTGCCAAAGCATCGGGCAGTGTCGCGGTGGGGGCGGTTCTGCGGTTATTTTCTGTCCCCATCGATGGCGCTCGCGGTGTGTTTGAAAAATCATTAAAGCCTGAACTGGTCGATATGAACGTCAAAGCGCTGGAAGCCGGATACAGGGCTGTGACACCCCGCTTTGACCATGTGGGGGGCGATCACGCGAAGGACATGATTATCTCAGGCAATAAGGCGCTTGCTTTGGGGGCATTGACGGCAGGCTTGCAGTTTTATGCGGCCTATCCCATGTCTCCCTCAACGTCAATTTTAGAATATCTGGCGCAGGTTTCACTCAAGATGGGCATTGCCGTTGAGCAGGCAGAAGATGAAATCGCGGCAGTCAACATGGCCATCGGCGCTTCTTTTACGGGAGCCAGATCGATGACCGGCACTTCCGGCGGTGGGTTCAGCCTGAAGGTAGAAGCATTGGGCCTGGCCGGCATGGCCGAGGTACCCCTGGTGCTGGTGGATGTGCAGCGGCCCGGGCCTGTGACGGGCCTGCCCACCCGAACCGAGCAGAGCGATCTGAAGTTCATGATCTCGGCTTCCCAGGGGGAGTTTCCGCGCATGGTAATAGCGTTGCGCCACCACGAGGATGCCTATCACCAGACCATCCGCGCATTCAACATGGCAGAGAAATATCAGATTCCGGTGATCCTGCTAAGCGATCAGTATCTGGCCGATTCTACGGCTGTTGTGCCGGTACCTGATCCCGGAAAGGCGGATATCTATGTACCCGAGGAAGCATCCGCATACGGCGATTATGCCCGTTACCGGTTTACCGAAAGCGGCATTTCACCACGTAAGTTTCCCGGGACACGCGAAGGCTTTGTGTCCGCCGACAGCGACGAACACGACGAGCGCGGCAGAATCATTGAGGACAGTGAGACCCGCATCCGTATGATGAAAAAGCGTATGGGCAAGCTGGAGCTGCTCAAAGAGGAGCTGCAGGAGCCTGAGCCCTTGGGCCATGATGACCCCGAAGTGCTGTTGGTCGGCTGGGGATCACTTTACGGCCCATTGGAAGAGGCTGTCAACATCCTTAACGCTCAGGGCGCAAAGCGTTATGGCGCATTGGTGTTTGGCGATGTATGGCCGCTGCCGGATAAGCTGTTGAGGCAGAAGGCGGCAAAGGCTGAGGCGCTGATTCATGTTGAGCAAAACTATACCGGACAACTGGCTTCCCTGATCCGAGAGGAGACGGGGATAAAGACAAACGCGGGCATACTGAAATACGATGGCAGGCAGCTGAGCGGTGAAGAGATCGCGCGGCGCGTGCATGAGGAGGGATACTGATGAGCGAGCGAGGCTTTGAAACGTTTGAAACGGCGTGGTGCCCCGGCTGCGGTAACTTTGGCATACTGGATAGCCTGAAAAACGCGCTCAATGATTTGCAACTTGATCCGCACGATGTGCTGATGGTAGGCGGAATTGGTCAGGCAGCCAAACTGCCCCAATACATTACGGCAAATAGCTTTTGTGGCTTGCACGGGCGTTCCGTACCCCCGGCAGCGGCAGCAAAGATTGTCAATCCCAAGCTGACCGTCATCATTAACTCCGGAGACGGTGACAGCTATGGGGAGGGCGGCAATCATTTTATCCATAATATCCGACGCAACATTGACATAGCACACTTCATCCATGATAACCAGGTCTACGGCCTTACCAAGGGGCAGGCCTCGCCCACGGCTGATCCCGGCAGCGTGACACCTGTGCAGGTGGAGGGCAACCTGAATATCCCCTTTAATCCGGTATTGATGGCCATCGCCGCCGGCGCGGGCTTTGTCGCCCGCAGCTTCTCCGGCCGTCCTGATCATCTGCGCGAGATGATGAAACGCGCTATACAGTTCAAAGGATATGCCATGGTGGATATCCTGCAACCCTGTGTGACGTTCAATAAGATCAATACGTTTACCTGGTATAATCAGCGCGCTTATGAACTGGAGGACAGCTATGACCCAAGCGACCGTGTCGCGGCAATGATCAGATCCATGGAGTTCGGCGACCGCATCCCTATCGGCGTGCTCTATCAAAACGAACAACCGACCTTCCACGAACTGCACGAAGTCCTCAAAAATGGCCAGGTGCTGGCGGGCCGGAAGAATGATCCCGGCCTGATAAAAGACTTGATGCTGGAAATGGTTTAAACCATTTTTATCATATTCTAACATGGAAAGAAGGGAAACTATCATGGGAAATATCATTAATATCATTATTCAACTGGTCAGCGGCGGCATTGGCGGCACGGCGGCGGGCAAAGCCATGCCCAAGTTTTCTCTGGGGAAGGTCGGTGACATAATCGCCGGTATTTTAGGCGGAGTTGGCGGAGGCCAGTTGCTGGGCGCACTTGGAATCGGCGCCGGCGCCGGCGGCCTGGATATCGGCAGCATCATCGCCAGCATCCTGGGCGGCGGAGTTGGCGGCGGCGCTTTGATGGCGGTCGTATCAGCCATCAAGGGCGCGATGGAAAAGAAGTAGTACCGGATAACAAGTGCAGGGGGCTGCCGAAAACGCAGCGCCCCTCAGAGGCTCAACAGCTCAACAAAGTCCCAACCTGTCTGGCTGGGACTTTGCTGATGCATAAAAGGGATAATGCCCTTTTTGCACTGACAGATTTGCAATTGTCCCTTGCTGATAGTGTTATATGATTCATAAAAAACAAGTAAAACGGATGAAGCGCTACATCCTCTCCTTATATCCCCGCTCGTATGTTTTGGTCAGCAGATCTTCCCTGCCAAACCGCATGGCCAGATCGTTGAGCTTGCCCGGGTTTCGCAACAACTCGCGCCCCAGGGCGACCAGATCGCAGCGGTTTTCTTCCAGGGCGTTCATGATCAGCTGATCCTCATCGATAAGCCCGACACCGATGGTGGGCAGCTCGGTGCCACGCCTGATCTGCTCGGCCAGGGGCAGCATATAGCCGGGATAAACATGCACCTCGGCCTTTTGCAGCGCGCCGCTTGATACGTGCGCCATGTCGATTCTGCCCTTCAGGGCATTCAGCCAGTTTATCCAGTCGGATACGGCCACGCTGCCGGGAAGCCAGTCGGTGGCGGATATGCGTATCCACAGAGGTTTTTCCGCAGGCCACTCGGCCGATACCGCGTCCACCACCCGGCGCAAAAACAGGGACCTGTCCCGGCCGTATTCATCCTGCCTCTGGTTGGACAGGGGGCTTAAGAACTGGTGGATCAGGTAGCCGTGCGCGCCGTGCAGTTCCAGGCCGTCAAAACCGGCCTCATCGGCCCGCCTCGCTGCCTGCGCAAAATTATCCACCACGGCATCGATCTGATCCTGTGTCATCTCCTCGTAGTTGACAGGGTGATCGTTATAGGCCACCGCCGAGGGGGCCAGGTGGAGCGGATCTTTCGTCTGGCATTTACGCCCCGCGTGGTTCACCTGCAGGGCAATCTTTGCGCCTTGGCTGTGCGCCATGTCCGTCAGGCGCTTCATTCCCGCCGTCTGCGCGTCATTCCACAATCCCAGGCAGTTGTCGCTGATGCGGCCTTCGCTTGTGACACCTGTGGCCTCCACGATGATCAGGCCGACCCCGCCGATGGCGCGGGCGGTGTAGTGGGCCAGGTGAAAGTCATTCACAAGGCCAGTGCCGGTCTGCGCGGAATACATGCACATGGGAGGCATGACGAGGCGGTTTTTGAGGGCCATATTTTTGATGGCAAAGGGTTCAAACAGCTTCATTGATTTTCTCCTTTGGCGGCATTTGCACAAGCTGCGCTCCAATAATTGCGATAAACATCAGTCCGCAGCCCAGAGCCTCACGCGATGTCATGCTTTCACCCAGCAGGAGCATGCCGCCCACCAGGGCGAACACGGATTCCGCGCTCATCAAGAGGCTGGCCATCGTAGGCGTTGTCAGACGCTGGCCGATGATCTGAAGGGTATAGGCAACACCGCTTGACAGAACACCTGCGTACAGCAAGGGCAGCCAGGCATTCAGAATGCTGCTGATATCAGGATGCTCAAACAGAAACATCGCGGCGCTTGAAAGGACGCCCACGACAAGAAACTGCAGGCAACTGAGCGCGGCACCCGATACACGGGGCGAGTAGTGATCCACCACCAGAATGTGGGCGGTAAACACCATGGCCCCGGCGATCAGCAAAAGATCAGCGGGGTCAATTGTAAAATCGCCCCGGATGCTCAGCAGATACAGCCCCACAGCGGCAATGCCGATGGCGGGCCACAATGCGGGTCTGGGGCGCTTGCCCATGAACATGGCCGCAATGGGAACCATCAGGATATATAAGGCTGTCAAAAAACCTGCTTTGCCTACAGAGGTGTAGTAAATGCCAAATTGCTGTAAATTGGCGGCCACAGTCAAAAGAAGGCCGCAGATGAGACCGCCGCGCAGCAGGCTTTTTCTTGCGGCGGAGCCGGATACAGGGGATAGACCAAGGCGTTTTTTGCGCCTGTTTTGAAGCAGGATCACCGGAAACAAGGAGAACGAGCCGATGAAAGAACGGACTGCCATGAAGGTGAAAGGGCCGATGTGCTCCATCCCTACGCTTTGAGCCACAAAGGCGGTGCCCCAGACCAGGGAGGCAAACAAAAGCAGCAGGTTGCCCTTCATCTGATCCTGCTGCCTCACGGCAGTACCTGTTCAAGCGCGCGGTAAAGACTGTCCAGTTCCTCAGCGCTGCGATAGCTGAGGGTTACACAGCCGCGGTTGAGATCTCCCTTGATGCTGGCGCGCACACCGGTCAGCCGCTGAAGGCGGCGGGCAAAGTCATCCAGCTCCGGGGCAAGCCGTTTTGGCGCTGGTCTTTGGGGCGCTTCTTCCTGAGCCTTTTTGCACAGGGATTCAAAGGCGCGCACACTGAGGGCCTGGGCAACGGCCTGGGCGGCAAGACGCTCCTGAAGCTCAGTGCCCTTTACGCCGACCAGCACGCGGGCATGACCTTCGCTTAACTGGCCGTCAATTACCAGCTTTTGCAGCTTGGCGGGAAGGGTCAGCAAGCGCAGGGTATTGGCGACGGCAGGGCGCGATTTGCCAAGCCGCCGAGCTGCTTCCTCCTGCGTCAGGCCTGCCGTGTCCATCAGTTGCCGGATGGCGGCAGCTTCCTCGATGGGATTGAGATCCTCACGCTGCAGGTTTTCAATCAGGGAGGCCAGCATGCCCTCTTCACCGGACAAGTCTCGTTGGATAATGGGCACGCTTTTCAAACCGGCCAGGCGGCAAGCGCGATAGCGGCGTTCACCTGCGATGATGCGATAGCGTCCCTCGACACGCTGCACCAGGATAGGCTGCAAAAGCCCGACTTCACGGATGCTGTCTGCCAGCTGCTCCAGCGTCTCCTTGTCAAAGGCTTTGCGGGGCTGGCCGGGGTTGATATCCAGAAGGTTTATGTCGACTTCCTGGGAGGCGGTCTGTTCTTCTACTTGAGGCATCAGGGCATCAAGGCCCCGGCCCAGAGCGTTTTTCTTCATCGTTTCCTCAGCTTTTTTAGGCATTGCGCCGGATCAGTTCCTGTGCCAGAGCGCGATAGGCATCCGCCCCGGCGCTCTTGGGGTCATAGATATGAATGGGTGCGCCATGGCTTGGCGCTTCACCCAGGCGCACATTGCGAGGGATCAGAGTGGAGAACACGCTGCCCTTGAAATATTTTTTCACTTGCGCCGCGACCTGGAGCGATAAGTTTGTGCGTCCATCGTACATCGTCAGCACCACGCCCTCCACGGTGAGGGACTTGTTGACGGAACGCTGGATGCGGCTGACTGTATTCATCAGGGCAGTGACGCCCTCCAGAGCGTAATACTCCGACTGGATGGGCACCAGTACACTGTCAGCCGCCGTCAGGGCATTGATGGTGAGCAGGCCCAAAGAGGGCGGGCAATCGATGATTACAAAACGATAAGCGCCCACCTGCCCATGCAAAGCATGCTTTAGTTGATACTCGCGCTCTTCCAGCGCGACCAGCTCCACCTCGGCCGCTGCCATGCGGATATCGCCCGGCAGCAGAGAAAGATGCGCAATACCCGTATCACGCACAGCGGCGCTGAAGCCAAGGCTTCCGGCCAACACTTCGTACACGGTGGAACTGCCTGCTTTCTGGCCCAGACCGCTGGTTGCGTTGCCTTGCGGATCCATATCGACAAGCAGGGTGCTTTGCCCGCGCTCAGCCAGGCAAGCCGCCAGGTTGACAGCCGTGGTTGTCTTCCCCACGCCGCCTTTCTGGTTGGCGATGGCAATGATTTTTGTCATATTGCTCCTATGCTTCAAGCCAGCCGCGCCAACGGAAAGGCGGATGGCAGGTGGTGATTAAACGCTTTAAAACACGCAACTCTTCCTCCGTTTGAAAAGGCAAATAATCAGCATACAGCGCACGCAGCGCCGACAGCGAGCCTTGCCGCATGGAATAGTCGCGGATTAAACGAAAGTTTTCATCGTTTTTTGGCAGACTCCGTAATAACAGGTACAGCAATTCATCGGCTAAAACGGCAAAATCCTCCACCCGGATGCGCATATACTGGCCGCTGTCAAGCAACAGAATCATGCGGCCCTTGGTGTCCTCCCGAACTGCCATGAACATCAGGCTGTCCAGCTCCTGGGCACGCTGTTGCAGGCTGTCGCGCTGCGGGTTGAAGTGCGTTAGTTTCATGTTGATGCGCTCTACCAGTCGATCTTGCCGATCAAGAAAATCACCCCCAAGCCAGGGGCGAAGAATGGAAAAGGCATCCTCAGGCATGGCCATCCCTCCCAGCTCGGCAGTCATTTTTTCACGTATACAGAATAGCATAAAACTTGGCGGAAGTGAAGCGAGAGAGAAAGCGGCGGAGGATAAGACAGCGGGATAAGCCAGGCTGGGTAAAGGATATAATAATGGCCCGGACGTGGTGGAACGTCCGGGCCGGGCAGATATCAGCTCAGACTGCCGACATCCTGTTGAGGGTATCTTTGAACTCGGTTTGTATGGCTCGCACTTTTTCCGGATCGCTGATCAGGTCCCAGGCGGTGGCGGCCAGTATCTTTGCGGAGAGGATGATGGCCCGATGGGCTTCATCCGTTTTACCCGCGTTGAGAAACTCCTGCGAATGTGAGCTGGTGCCCTCGGGGACGAAAGCAATTCGAAGGCAGGAACCCGGCAAGACATAGGTTACATCGCCAAAGTCCGTGGAACCAGTTTTCTCTCGCGCGCCCTTGATGTTGGGGGCGTTGAGGCTTCGGGCGTTGCTCATGATCAGATCGTTCAGGAGGTGGACGGGCACCTTGCTCTCTCTGTTCATCGAGGGCTCATTGACAATCTTATATTCCGTTTCGGTCATCAAGGAAGCGCCTTCCACGATCTTTTTGAAGCGTTCCCATACGGTTTGCAGGTAGCTGCTGTTGTAACTGCGCAGATAAAAGCTGCCTTTGGCATGCGCGGGAACAACGTTGGCAGGGCCGCCTGCATCCAGCACAGTGTAGTGAATGCGTGTATCTTCCTGTACATGCTCCCTGAGAAACTCACAAGCATGGAATGTAAGCAGCAGCGCGTCGAGGGCGCTGCGCCCCATTTCAGGTTTCAGAGCCGCATGGGCGCTTTTGCCGGTAAATGTCACCTCAATCGCTTTCATAGCCATCGATTTCACATCCACCTGGGTGGCAGGGCCGCCATGCATCATCAACGCGACATCCAGCTCATGGATGTATCCGTCTTTCAGCATGATTTGTTTGCCGGCACCGCCTTCTTCAGCCGGCGTACCATAGACAACCAGGGTGTAAGGCTGTTCCGCGCAATTCTCTTTGATGGCCGCGGCAGCGCCAATAATAGCGGGGCCTTGCATATGATGGCCGCAGGCATGCCCCATGGGCAGCGCGTCATACTCCGCGAGCAGGCCGATGATTGGACCGCCTTGTCCCTGTACCCAAGTCGCGCGGAAGGCCGTATCCAGACTGCCCAGGCCGCGCTCCACTTGGAAGCCCATGCTTTGCAGTGTGTCGCACAGGGTGGTCATGGCGTAGGTTTCTTTAAACAGAAGCTCAGGACGGTCAAAGATATCATCAGCGATTTGAGTCAATGTCTGAGCGTGACGGTCTATGCTTTCATAGAGCTTGTTTTTCATGCTGCCTTCTCCATTCATTACACGTGTCCGTACAGCGGTGCCAGCAGCACAAAGACACAGGACAGCAGGTACCAGATGATAAACAGTTTCCAGAAGAAGGACATCCACTTTTCGTAGGGCACGTTGGCTGCGCCCAGAATGCCCATAAGCGCCGAGGAGGTGGGCACAATGTAGTTGCCGAAACCGTCGCCCATGCAAAACGCGGTAATGACAGTCTGCCGGCTCATGCCGATGGCGTCAGCAATAGGAAGGAAGACGGGCATAACGACCGCGGCTTGTCCTGAGCCTGAGGTCATGACAAAATTGATGAGGTAGTTGGTCGTCAGCATGCTGACGCCTTGCAAGGGGCGGGGCAGGTTTGCGATCAGGCCAACCATGGCTTCAATCGTTGTATCAATAATCATGCCCTGGGCCATGATATTGCCGATTGAACGGGCTACGCCAATGATCAGGACGGCGCCCATCATTTTCTTGATTCCCTCGGTAAAATCCTTGGCAATCTCACTGAACTTGGAACCGGCAAGCAAGCCTGACGCGATGGCCAGGACCAGGAAGGCGGCTGCCAGCTCGCGCATATCCCATTTCCATTGCGAGCCGCCGATGACTACCAGGATCATGGTCGCGAACAAAATGATAATGGTCAGTGTTTTTCGCCAGGTCATGGGACCGAACGAATCCAGCGCCTTGTCCTCGAACACGTTGTTGATCTTGTCAAGCTCATACATCGGGCTGAGCTTCGGATTTTTCTTGATGCGATGGGCATACCACATCAGATAGGCCATGGAAACAAGCATGAAGACGACAAATATAATGAAGCGGTAATCAAGACCGGAATACAGTTCCAACCCGGCAATGTTCTGACTTAGGAGGGTGGTGCTGGGCTGAAACATCCCTGAGGAAAAGCCGACCGCTCCGCCGAGAATAATGACGGAAGCGCCGACCAGGGAATCCAGCCCCAGTGAAAACGCGATCAGCACCGTAAGCGGCGCGAAGGCTATAAAGGTATTGACCCCAATGGTTGTGCTGAGCGCTCCGAACAGGAGCATCAGGATGGGGATGAACCAGATCCCCTTGTCTTTCATGCGGCCCACTGCCTTGGATACCGCTGACTGGAACGCGCCGCTTTTTGTGATGATGTAGAATGCCGCGCCGGAGAACATAATCATCATCAGCAGATCCGCGTTTTGTATGAAGCCGTCCACCACAAGAGCAGGCATTTCAATCAGAGAAACAGCGTGGCTTTCTATGGTATGAAAGGATCCGGGCACGATCACTGTTTTTCCCGCATCGTTTTTGATCCGGTCATAGCTTCCGGAAGGGACGATCCAGGTCAAAACGGTGATAGCTACAACGATTGTCATCAACAAGACAAGGGAGTGAGGAGCTTTGAACTTGCGTTTCTTTTTCGTAGTTTCCATATGAATCGGTCCTCCGGAGGTTTATTTTGTGCCAATACGCACATTGATTGTCATTATATAGAGGGCATAAATAATCACAAGCTAGTAATACTTATTGAATTCATAATTTATTCTTATGCCTGTTTACGCAGCACATCCGCCACGCCATGCAGCATCTCCTTGAAGCGATTGGAACGGGGAACGCTTTTATAGGCAATGACAAAGTCGGCCTGGGACTGATCCCCAATAATTTTATAGTAGCTGACTTTGTTTAGAACCTTGAGCAGATTCAAATGTTTGGTATAACTGACCCTGTTGAAGCCAACACCCAATCCTTCGGCAACCAGGGTCATAATGGCTTCGATATTACGTATTTCAACAATTTTGCGAGGGGTAAAACCGGTTCGCAAGAAAAGCTGGTTACAGGTGACGCGTAAGCTTTGACTGTGGTGAGGCATGAAAAAAACATCTTCTGATAAGTGCTTGAGATCCAGGCTTTGGTACTGGTCGTGTTCCTTTTCCCACACCGCGAAGCGACGGACCGGGTGGTCGTGCGGTACAGCCAGCACCAGTTCTTCCGGATAAATATCGATATAGTCAAGGCCGAGTATACGTTCAGACGCGGTAAAAATAACCATGTCCAGTTTGCGTTCATCCAGCATGCGAAGCATACCGCTTGAGTTTGATTCTTCAAAGATGACTTCTGTATCAGGATGGTGATTGGCAAAATAACTGAGGATAGGGGCGATGACGACCGGGGCACGCCTTGTTTGTATGCCAACGCGGACACGGCTGATCATCCCCTTATTCATTAAAGACAGCTCAAGGTTAAAATCGTCCTGTAAGTCCAGCATTTGCTGCGCTCGTTCCAGATAACGCTCGCCTATATCCGTTGGTATATACACCTTGCCCTCTCTGCGAAATAACGCGGTTCCCAGGCTGTCCTCAACGCTTCGGATATAGGCGCTGAGCGCGGGCTGAGATATATACAGCCTTTGAGCGGCCCCGGTGATGGTACCGACCTCTGCCAGCGTGGTAATATAGGTCTGCTCCTTCAGAAACATTTCCAGCGCCTCCTTCATACTAAACATCTATGGTTATCAGATATTTTCATCATAATATCTTATGGAATAAAAGGCAAGATCAATTGAACCAGGAAAGTGCTATCTGAAATATCAGATCATTGGCTTGTTATAACAACGATTCTCTTGACGGCTGGATTCTTCCTAATTTATGATCATCCCATGCATGAATTAGAGTTGAGGATCAACAGCCTGACCGCGGGCCGCAGCATCAAAGGGGTAGCCTTGGGTGTGATGAATGTGTCCTGCGGGCAGCTCAAGCGGATGAAGTTTTCAGGGGGCATCCTGGTGGACGGGGTGCCAAAGCATACTGATTATCGACTGAAGGAGGGCGACTGCCTGCGCCTTTGCTTTCCTGATGCCGCAGGAATGAAGCCGGATATCAGCCATGAACCGCTGGCCGTGGTTTGGGAAGATGAAGACATCTTGATCATCGACAAGCCTGCGCCCCTGCCTTCGGTCGCATCCCGTCAGGGTGGGGAGACACTTGAAAATCGTGTGTTCTCTTACCTTGGTTGCCCCGAAAACTTCGTTTATCGCCCCGTCAACCGCCTGGACAAGGGCACCAGCGGGTTGATGATGGCGGCAAAGAACGCTCATATACAGCAGCGTATGCAGCATTTGCTGCATACGGATCACTTCATCAGGGAATACCTGGCTGTTGTGGACGGCAGACCGCCTGAAGATAAAGGGGTAATTGTCTTGCCCATCGCCCATGGACCGGGCATCCGGCGGGTAATCAGCGGGTCGGGTCGTTATGCCGCAACAGAATATGAGCTTCTGCAAACCGGGAAGGAGAGAAGCCTGGTTCGTCTGCGCCTGCAGACAGGCCGCACCCATCAGATCAGGGTGCATCTTTCATCCCTCGGATGCCCGGTGGCAGGTGACTTTCTTTATGGACAGGAGGAGGATGCCTTGCCCGGACGTTTTGCTTTGCATGCCTTCAGTCTGTGCTTTTGTCACCCTATAAACGGAGAATGGGTGAAAACGATGTCCCCGATGCCTGACGAAATGCAGGAACTACTTGTAATTCATTCACACTGAAGCGTGTATAGGACAATGTTTAACCAAATTCAACAAAGGTGTTGACAAATATGAAATTCAGTGTTATCATGCAGATGAACCAAAGGAAGACCAAGTACAAGGTTCGAAGGAGGGCGGTCTGCTGAATAGTGAAACCTCATTGGAACCCATCTGCTTACTGCGCCCCCGCTTGGTTAAATCATTTTAAGGGTCACAGTATCCTCCGATAAGCTGGTTCATGGGTTAGCCATGAAGCTTTGACGGGAACACTCCACAGTCCGTCCCATTTGGGATGAAGATTGCGGGGGCGGTAAAGTAACACATGGGTCCGGCTCATCGGTTGGCTGATAGAGTCTTCCGCAGGAACTTGACGATGTTTTCATGGATCTAGACGGACTTTTTGGTAAACCAAGGGACCTAAACACTCGGTGCCGGGCTGCGCAAAGCGGAACCTACACTCGGATGAATTGGAACCTGACCGAAATGGAAACCACGGACCTGATCATCGCAGCCCGGCGAATTCTGGTGATGATATCGGAAAGATATCTTGAATATAGATTTCGGAAGATCGGTAGCCTGAAAACTGATGGAGCCTGACAACAGAATAGGTATCTTGACTGCCGCGCCCAAAGGCGCGGCAGTATTTTGTACGTTTGAGTTGGCTTGAGGTGCTTCCTGGTATCCGCCGGACTTGGGCTGAGCAGTTGTTTTATCAGGATAAAGCTCCATGCATGGGGCACGGGAAGAAGGTAGTTTTAATCGAGGCCTGTTTTGTGTGCGTTCTTCTTTTATGCTGCTGAGTTATCTTCTTATATTGCCATGGGTATAGCGCGCAGCTTATATCCAATACCGTGCACCGTCTCAAACAGCTCTTCGCCCATCTTGCGGCGCAGGCGCTGGACATGCACATCCACCGTGCGGCTTTTGCCGGGCGTCATGTAATCCCAGGCGGCGCACAGAAGCCAGTCGCGGCTGAGCACACTGCCGGCATCCGCGGCCAATGCCATCAGCAGCCGGAATTCCTGGGAGGTCAGGGGGCATGGTTCTCCGTCCACATAAACCTTGCGTTCGTCCTCGCTGTAGGAAATAACTGATTGCTTAAGGGTTCTCGGGGTTTTTTGGGTTAGAAGCTGTGTCATGTTTATCACCTCTCACTATATATGACGTATGAGAAGGCCAAAATGTTGCGTAAAAATGAAAAAATATTATTTTTTCGTAAAAACTCTTTGATGATATCGCTGAATTCAACTGCGCTGACAGCGAGTGATCCTTTCAGATAATGCGCTGATCATCCGGGCGGAATGCGTTTATCCCCCGGGACGGGCGGGTAATATCCACACGACAGTATAAGGAGGTCGCGATGCATGAAATGGATCTGTAAGGTGTGTGGATATGTTCACGAGGGGAATGAGCCGCCGGAGTTTTGCCCTGTCTGCAAGGTGGGCAAGGATAAGTTCGAAAAGCTGGAGGAAACCCCTCAGTGGACGGACGTACACCAGCTGGGCGTAGCGCAGGGCATGGATGAGCGCATTGTGGCCGGGTTGCGCAAACAGTATGAAAAGGAATGCATTGAGGCAGGGGCCTATATGGCCATGGCCCGTCAGGCGGATGGGCAGGGGTATCCTGAAATTGCCAACTCTTTCCAGCGCATGGCGATGGAAGAAGTAGGGCACGCAGCCAGGCTGGCGGAAATGCTGGGTGAGCAATTGGTAGATGATGTTGAAAAGAACGTGAAAAATCGCGTTCAGATCGAGCTGGATGCCAGCAAGGAAAAACAGGCCCTGGCACTGCTGGCCAAGGAGCTTGGCTACAACGAGATCTACAGCGCCCTGCACGACATGTGCAAGGATGAGGCCCGCCACGGGCAGGCGCTGGAAGGCGTGCAGAAGAGGTATTTCTTCAAGTAAGCGGGGGAGAGCCCCAATGAAAAAACGGCCGAGTGGCCGTTTTTTCATTGGGGCGGTTTCCTATACCCATTCCTCCGCCAGCAGGAACTCCCTGAGGTTCATGTGCCTGATGCCTTCGCGGCTCATGTCGAACTCGTCAAGCGAGAGCACATACTTGGGGAAGTTGTCGCTGATTCCGGCATAGACGCCGAACTCGCGCTCGACGGTTTCCGGGGAAGCCAGGAGATAGGCAACCTGGATATACAGCTTGTTGCCCTGCTTGCCGCAGACAAAGTCGATCTCCCGCTCTCCGGCTTTTCCGACCCTTACCTGATAACCGCGCCGCGTCAGCTCCATGAAGGTGATATTTTCGAGGACCAGGTTGATATTCCTCATGTTGCCGCCAAAGACGGCTTCACGGAGGCCGTGATCGGCCAGATAGTATTTTTCATTGACCGAGAGCAGTTTTTTTCCCTGAAGGTCTTCCCGGCTGACCCTGTACAGCAGATAGGCATCAGCGCAGTAGCTCAGATAGTTGAGCACGGTTTCCGGTGCGGCGCCGCGGTTTTCGCTTTTGAAATACTTTGATACGGCGTTGGCCGAAAAGGTATTTCCCGCGTTGGTGAAGGCATAGGTGATGATGCGCTCAAGCAGGTCGACATCCCGCACCTGGTTGCGCTTGACGATGTCCTTGAGGACGACGGAGTTGTAAAGATCCTGCAGATAGACGCGGGCAGGCTCCTGCTCATACATCAGGCGGCTCAGATAGGGCATGCCGCCCAGCGTGAGGTAGGCGGAAAACATCTCCGGCCCTGTATGGCCGGGGAGGACGCTCGTATACAGCTCGCAGAACTCCGCAAAGGACAGCGGATAGATCACAAACTCCACATAGCGCCCCGCCAGATAGGTAGCCAGCTCGCCCGACAACAGCCTGGCGTTGGACCCGGTGATGTAGATATCACAATCGAAGGCGACGCGCAGGGAGTTGATGCACTTCTCCCAGTCCTCCACCTCCTGTATCTCATCAAAAAACAGGTAGGCGCGGCCGTCCATGCCCCTGATGCGCCCGGCCACCTCATCATGGAGGGCACGCGCGGTGCACAGGTGCGCATTGCTCATGTCCTCAAAGTTGAGGCTGATGAAACGGAGGGCAGGAACGCCCCGGGCAGCGATCTCCTCCCGGATCAGCTGCAGCATGACGGATTTGCCGCTGCGCCGCAGCCCCGTCAGCACCTTGATCAGGTCCTGATCGATAAAGGGCCGTATGCCGCGCAAGTAAGTTTCGCGCTTAATCATGAGCTCATCCTCCCTTCTGTGGGCGATGAGCTCATTGTATTACAGTTATAACTGAAACGCAAGGCGAAAATGAGAAAAGTTTCAGATATAACTGATAAAATGATGAAAATAGGGAAAAATTTCAGTTACAACTGAAACTCTTTGGGCGCTCAGCCGAACTGATAGCTGGTCATGGAGAGGCTGCCCAGCACGCAGGCTTCGTTGAATACCCGGATATCGTCCTGCTCGTCCGCTGCGCCCATGGCGTACAGCAGGGGAGCATAGTGCTCCACCGTTCGGAAGGCAAGGGAGGCGGAGGAACCCGCCTGCTCATAATGGATGACCTTATCGGCATTGCCTTCCAGGATGCTGCGCTTGATGTAGCCGTCAAAATCGGAAGCCCATTGATAGCCGCCGGGGGTGTGCCAGTCGACCCGGGCCAGGTTGTGCACGATGTTGCCGCTGCCGATGATCAGCACGCCTTCATCGCGCAGCGCGCAGAGCCGGCGGCCTATGGCGGCGTGCTCCTCCATGGAGGCGTAGGCATCCACGCTCAGCATCAGCACGGGGATGTCGGCTTCGGGGTACATGCGGCACAGCACCGACCAGGCGCCATGGTCAAAGCCCCAGCTGTTGTCGACGCTGACGGGCCGATCGATCAGATCCCGCGCCCTGGCGGCGGTATCGGGCGCGCCGGGCGCCGCGAAGACCACGCGGTAGAGCGCTTCGGGGAAGCCGTACATATCGTAGACCATGCGCGGGCGGCGGGTATCAAGCACCCGGGTGCCCTCTGTAAACCAGTGGGCCGATACGCACAGGATGCGCTCGGGGCGCGGCAGGCTTTTTGCCCGCTCTGCCCAGGCCTCAGTAAAGGTATTCTCTTCGATCGCGTTCATCGGCGAACCGTGGCCGATGAACAGGGCGGGCATTTTCGTCATACAGATCCCTCAGCCCTGCAGGCCGTCGGACTGGCGCTGCATGTTTTCCACGACAATGTCATAGATATCGCCGAGGGTCGCGCAATATTCAAGCACCTGCCAGGGCTCGTTGGTGTGGTAGTGAATCTTGATCAGCTCATCATCACCGACAGCCAGTAAGCTGTCGCCCACGATGTTGTCCTGGATATAGTCGAAGATGACATCCTCGTCAAGGCCTGTGCCTTCGATCAGCAGCTGGGTGTCGTACTTGTATTCGATGATTTCGTCTGACATAAAAGTGTTCTCCTTATCGTGATTATTCAATGGATTCGATGGGTTTGACGGCCGCGTTCTCAAAGCGGCAGTGGGTGTAAAGGTAGCCATTATCCTCTACTACGGAGGATTCTTCGGCCAGATGCCAGCCGGGGCGGGCATCCAGGTTTGGAAACCAGCAGTCAGCTTGAGCCGCCCGGGCCTGCACGCGGGTGACATAGGCCGCTTCACAGCAATCGATCAACAGGCCGTAAAGCTGCCCGCCGCCGGCCAGGTACACCTGATCGGGCGCATAGGGCGCGATGGCTTCCCGCAGTTCCCGCAGTGAGTGTATTACAACATGGTCAGGCACAGCAAAGCGTTCATCCCGGCTGAGCACTATGTGGAGCCTGCCGGGAAGCGGTTTGCCGCCGGGGAAGGATTCAAGCGTGGCACGGCCCATCACCAGGGTTTTGTCCCGCGTCATGCGCGCAAAATACTTAAGATCCTCCGGCAGATGGAACAGCATGCCGCCCCGGTAGCCGATGGCGTAGTTTTGGTCGACCGCTACAATGGCATTCATAGGAAAGCTCCTTACTCCGCCACCGGGATGCGGCCGTCCAGCTTGTGGAAGCGGTAATCGGTCAAGGTGATATCCCCCGGTGTAAAGGCATAAAAATCAATGATATCCGGGTTGATATGAAGCGCCGGAGCCTCGTAGGGCGGGTTTTCGATGATCTGCTCCACCAGAGGGATATGGCGGTCGTAAATGTGCGCGTCAGCAATAACGTGCACCAGCTCGCCCGCCCTGAGGCCGGATACCCGGGCGAACAGGTGGACCAGCACGGCATACTGCGCCACGTTCCAGTTGTTGGCCACCAGCATATCCTGCGAGCGCTGGTTCAGGATGGCATTGAGCGTAGTGCCCGATACATTGAAAGTCATGCTGTAGGCGCAGGGGTAGAGCGCCATTTGATGCAGATCCTGATGGACATACAGGTTGCTGATGATCCGGCGCGACGCCGGGTTGTTTTTCAGGTCAAAGAGGATGCGGTCAACCTGGTCAAAATCGCCCTCCTGATACCTGTGTTTTACGCCAAGCTGATAGCCGTAGGCGCGGCCGATGCTGCCCGATTCATCCGCCCACTGATCCCAGATGCGGCTGCCAAGTTCATTGACGTTGTTTGATTTTTTCTGCCAGATCCACAGCAGCTCGTCCACCGCGTTTTTCAGATGGGTTTTGCGTATGGTGAGGATGGGAAACTCCCTTGACAGATCATAGCGATTGACCAGCCCGAACAGCTTGACGGTATGCGCGGGGCTGCCGTCCTCCCAGCGGGGGCGGACGTTCTGGTCGCTATCCCATATGCCCTCTTTTAAAATGCGGCGGCAGTTGGCGATGAAGATATGATCTGCGAGGCTCATGCTTTCCTTCTCCTTAAGTGTTCTTTGTGGCAAAACAGCTGCTTTCCCGGCCTTACAAGGTATTGACCACCAGCAAATAGCATACGACAACAAAGAGGATGCTGTACAGGGTGCCTATCAGGTAGTACTCGGCAAACCTGGGATTCTCCTCGATCTTTTTGAAACGCGCAATGGACTTGGCGGTATAGATCAGGCCAATGGAAGCGTACTGCCCCAGGCCGATGAAGATGGCGCAGAGCATCCGCTCCAGGCTGCCGATAATGGCCCCGGCGCCCGCAAGGGTATCCGGCCTGTTCGCGTCATCAGCCGCGTCGTATTTGCTTAGCAGCTTTTTGAAGCTGATGTTGGCGGGTTTATGGATCAGGCTGATCAACAGCACCCAGCGCAGCGCCAGGCCGGGGATCGGCAGTGAAAACCTGAAGCGGTTCATGATGAACACCGTGCACAGGATATGAAAAAGCTGGTCCATGACATAGATTTTTGCCTGCGCGCCCGGGCTTTGCAGGCGCTTTGCTTTGGCTGTAAAAAACTTTCCCGTGTCAGCAGCCGCGTGCAGCGCGGACAGTGAAAGCGCGGCCCATACCGGCCGCCGGTCCCGGGTTAGCATAAACAGCGCCAGGGCAGTCAACACCATGACGGCGGCATAGATCGCCATGTGAAGGGCAAGCGCCTTGCCGTGACGATCCTTATCCGCCGACAGCCGGGGGGATTGCAGGTAGAAATCCGCCAGCACATGAGCAATTAGAAAGACGATGGCGGTGTTACTCAGCATCGTCGCCCCACCCCCTTATGCTTTCCTCAATCAGGCAGCGCAGTTTCAGGTACAGCTTGATGTTGCCGGCGCTCAGGCGTTTGGTCAGGCTGCTTTGGGAGATACCGATGGACCGCGCGAAGGATTTTTGATCGAACAGGGGGTGATAGATTCCCTGAGAAATCATCCGGCTGAAGGTTTCTTTTTGCAGCGGTGTCCAGCCCGCCTTGATGGTGTCAGAGGCTTCCAGCAGGCCGTTGAGCAGCTCGTCACGCTGCCTGTCAAAGCCGATAAAATGCGTCCTGATTTTGCCGCCCGCGTCATTGCCGTGGACGTACTGGATGGATTCCCTCGCGCGCCAGTAGGCCTCGCCGTCCGCGCCGATGCTGACCTGTTTGTCGATGGCGGTGCTGATGCCGCCAAAACCCAGGCCAATGCGGTATGGGAAAAAGGATAGAAGGGATTCCAGCTCATCCATCATGCGCATGAACCCTTCTTCCTTGGGGCAGAGAAGGGCCTGGAACTCATCGCCCAGGGTGAGCGTCAGCCGGGAGGCAAACAGCTGCGGGTAAGCGGCATTGATATCTGCCAGCGCCTGCTTGATTTCCCGCTGGGCATCCGCCCGGTCCATGATGAGCCGGGATTTTTTCAGATCACCAATCAGGGCCAGGTATTTGGACAAGGGCTCCTCCTTTTTGAGATGCCGGTTTCTGTTATAAAGGAAATTTGGTCGAATTTCTGTTTAGACGGAAAGTGAGGTGTTCTTTTCGCGGCTGCGCTAATTTCCGTTACAAAGGAAAAAATCAATAATTTCCTTTGTAACGGAAATTATAACACCTTATGAAGCGCCATGCAAGGAAAACCTGTCAGTCCATGTCAGTAGGCAAAAGTGAAAAGACTTGATAGCTTGTATACCGGTATCAAGAAAAGGAGGCAGGCAATGGAAGAACAGGAAACCAAGGAAAAGCAGGCAAAAAAACCGACGCGCGCCCGGGCAAGCGCCGCCGGCTTTGAAGCCCTGCGGCGCGAGGCAGCCCGCCAGCTGAAGGAGCGGCTGCAAGCCGGGGAGCTGAGCACCGGTGATCTGCTGAAAGTGATGAACATGGAGGCCTCGCAGACGGAAAAAACGAGGCCGCCGCAAGGGGATTGGGTGCTGAGCATGGAGGAAAGGGGATGAGCGGGCGCCGGCGCATCATCGTCCCGCCCGAGGCTTTCAACGCCTGCTACCGGCCCTGCCTGAAGGCGCAGCAGTTCCGGCAGATCTACTTTGGCGGCGCGGGCTCGGGCAAAAGTGTCTTTCTGGCCAGCCGGGCGGCGCTGGACGCCTTGTGCGGGCGCAATACCCTGATTGTCCGGCAGGTGGCGCGCACGCTGCGCCACAGCTGCTTCAACGAGGTGCAAAAGGCCATCCTGCGCTTTGGCATCAAGGAGCATTTCACTGTAAGCCGCAGCGATCTGTGCCTGACCTGCAAGGATAACGGGGCGCAGATCCTCTTCCTGGGCTTGGATGACACGGAGAAGATCAAATCCCTCACCCCTGCCTCCGGCGTCCTGACCGATATCTGGATGGAGGAAGCCACCGAGTGCCGGTATGAGGACATGAAGCAGCTTGAAAAGCGCCTGCGCGGCCAAAGCCCCCATAAAAAGCGCCTGACCATAAGCTTCAACCCCGTCAGCCGGGGCCACTGGATCTACCGCAACTATTTTATGGGCTGGCAGGAGGGGCAGCGGGAGCTTGTTGAAGATGATCTGCTCATACTGAAAACCACCTACCGCGACAACAGCTTTCTGACGGACGACGACAGAAAAAATTACGAAGCGGAGCAGGATGACTATTTCCGCCGCGTCTACACCCTGGGGGAATGGGGCGAGGTGGCGGGCGCGGTGCTGCAAAACTGGCACGCGGAGGAGTTGAGCGGTTTGAAGCAAAGTGCCGACCGCCTGCGCTTCGGCCTTGATTTCGGCTATGCGCGCGACCCGGCCGCGGCCGTCAAGCTGCACATCGACACCGCGCGCGGCAGGGTTTATGTGCTGGAGGAACTGCGGGAAAAGGGCCTGAGCAACGAGCAGCTGGCCAAGCGGCTGACAAGTTTTGCCGGCAAACACGCCATCATCTGCGACAGCGCTGAACCCAAGAGCATCGCGGAACTTCGCCGCCATGGCGTCGCGGCCATACCGGCCAGAAAAGGGCCGGACAGCCTGCGCCACGGCCTGAGGTGGCTGCAGGGCATGCAGATTATTGTGGATCAGAGTTGTGTCAATATGATGGAGGAGCTGGAGAGCTACCGCTGGCGCAAGGATGCCGCGGGCAACAGCCTGCCCATCCCGCAGGGGGAGGATCACCTGATCGATGCCATGCGCTATGCCCTGGAGGGGGACAGCCTGGGCTGCGTCGCGGGGGCGGGGAAGCGGTAAATAGCGTCAGCGCCCTGCCGATTGGTGGGGCGCTTTGCCTGCGATCATATCATCTGCCCGCGTCCATTTTATTGTACAGCACACGCCTGACTGTCTTATACTACTTTCAAGCATTATCTCGTCAATGGGTGAGGGACGGGGGCTACGGCTCACACAGAGCGCACAGAGTCATAGAGGCGGCGGGACAAGCCCGCCTTTTCACAGAGGATTTTTGCTAAGAAAAAACTTGTTTTTCATTGCTTGCAGGAGGAATGTACATGACAACGGGGCGCACCTGCGGTGCGGAGGGAACAGAGGTCTTGTCCCGGCACCCTTTATCTTTTGACGTTTTCTTGAAAGTCTCTCCTTACTCTCTGTGCGCGCCGCAGGCGCGGCTGCTGGGAGCAGTAGGAGAAAGCAGGAAGAAACCTGAAATTCCTATAGATAAACCTCTGTGAAAAGCGAAGCGCCTCCGTGCCTCTGTGAGGAACTGTTGCCCCTTCTGCATAAAGATGAGCTAATGTTTTGAAATGGTATTACCGGGTTTCAGCCTGCGCTATGAAAAGCCCTTAATCCCTCAGACAGCCTGCCGGAACGGTCAAAACCCCATCGTCTCTTTTATAAGCAAGCTCCGTTCCTGTCAGGATCATCAGGAAGGATGGTTCGCGCATTTTCTTTGCATTCACTCTGTTTTTAAGCTCGATCAGGTGCGCGGCTGCTTCTTCAATTTCTTTTGACCCAAGTTTGATTTCGACAGCCGCCCATCTTCCGTCATTCAGGGCGATCACCGCGTCACATTCGAGGCCGCTGCTGTCACGGTAATGGAATACCTGACCGTCATTCGCTTCCGAATAGATCCGCAGATCCCGCTCACACAGTGATTCAAACAAAAAGCCGAAATAGTTGAAATCATTCAAAAGACTGTTAGCCGTCATGCGCATAACGGCTGTCGCGATGGACGGATCAACAAACTGTCTTTTGGGCGATGTTCTGACGGCTGTTTTAGAGCGCAGCGCGGGTTTCCACGCGGGGATGTCTTCTGTAACGAAGATTCTGGACAGCGCCCTGAGGTATTGGCTGACCGTTTTGTCTGACACTTTGTCGCTGTCACCCATCGCCGTATCATCGCTGATCGTTTTAATGGTAGACAGCGTTGAAATGTTTCGGCTGAGCGACCGCATCAAGGCTCTGACCCGGAAAGGATCCTTCTCAACGCCATCAACGCGGCTGACATCCTGATTGATGATCGCCTCTACATAATCGATGGCGTGCCGGGATGCTGCCCTTTCGGATTCTCCTATTGACGCGGGCCATCCGCCCCGGACGATGGCGTGCGCAATCTGTTCAATGGATAAAGTGGAAAAGCTTGATATGTCCGTTTCTCCCTCAAACAGGCTTTTCAATGAAACGCTGCCGTTTGATTCTTCCGACTCAAACAGGCTCATGGGGCGCATCATCATCCGGGATATCCGGCCCGTTCCGGTATGCAGGGTCGCGTGGTCCTCCGGCACGGCGGAACCGGTCAGAATAAACTGACCGGGCTGTCCGTTTCTATCCACGGCATAACGGACGGCATCCCACAGCACAGGCGCTGTCTGCCATTCATCCAAAAGCCTTGGGCTTTCCCCTTGCAACAAAAGAGAGGGTTTGGTATCAGCCGCTTTCAGGTAGGATGCCCTCATGTCAGGGTCTTGCATAAAAAGCTGGCTTCCGGAGGCCTCTATCGCGGTACGGGTCTTGCCGCACCACTTCGGCCCTTCCACTAAAACAGCGCCGCTTGATGTCAGCCTCTCAGCAAGCAGCTTATCCGCGATCCGCGGCAAATACTTTTTTTCCATGATGTGATCCTCCCCTCTGAAGCGCTTGATTTCATTAGCATGATACCATAGACTTCCGAAAATGTCATCGTTTTACTTCCGTAAATATGATGATTTCACTTCCGATAATATTATCATTTTGCTTCCGAGATTGTGGATCTTGTGAGCGGGAGAACTATATTTGTTATGGGATCATAGCTTTATTTCTTCTCCAGGTTCAACAATCAGCTTATTGGGCGCGTCCCATTTATCCGCTTTTTTGCGGTCGAACAAGCCGCCGGGCTTGAGGTGGATCGGGATATTATGTTTTGCCGCG
>CAZYKQ010000012.1:0-30231 GCA_964648235.1 uncultured Christensenella sp.
TACCCGAAACCGGCCCGGATAGTCAAGTAAGAAAAAGCGAACGGGACAGAAGTTATCTGGCGGCCGTTGAGAAGGGCGATACGCGGGCGGCTCAGGAGATGGTGGACGAGGCGGCGAGGGCGGCGGGGTACAAGGTGGCCGCTTTTTATGAGACAAAGGCGGAATTTTCAGAGTTCAAACCAAGTAAAACACTAAAAGTTGCGATAGGAGCGCATTTTGAAACGGAAAATGCTGCGCAGGATAGGAACAAGGTGACCGGCGGCGAGAATGTGATGACTGTCCTGTTAAACATACAGAATCTGTTTACGAGCCGTGATGGATCGCCCATGACTGAACCCGCTGATGCTTATCTGGAACCTATTGCGAAGGATAGGGCGGTTGCTATTTTACAAATTACCCATAGCTTACCATTTTTGTTTCCGGGTATAAATATAAGGATTCTTGATGATGAGAATTAATTTTTAGAGATTTTAAAAATACGTATGCATAGGCTAACAGTTTAAACTGAGGGGGAACTGACATGCCGCGTGAGGAAAAGTTGAGTACTGAAGATATGGTAATTCAAGCGAAAGAATTGAGTAAACTGATCCACCAGGGACAGATGGATGAAGAAGGAAAAATACATTACGAATACTTGCATGGCTTAGCTGAAGATTGTTATTTTGATGAGATGAAGGCAGTGGCTTATCTGCAGGACGCCGCGGACCATCGGCCGGAGCGTATCAGCGTGGGGGATATACGGCGGCAATTTGGTGATGAGATAGGTGATGCGGTGGACGCAATTACCCGACGGCCAAGAGAATGCGCTGAGGATTACTACGTTCGCTTAAAACAAAATCCCTTAGCCCTCGGTGTAAAGATGAAGGATTTGCGCCGAAAGATATGCTGGCTTGAAACAGCAGATATTGATGAAAGCGAAAAGATGTTGAAGCACGAAGCCTACCTTGCCTCGCTTCATTATTTTATGGGATGATATCAGGCTTTGACGACAATTATACTTCGATGGAGACATATTCGTAACATAAATTTAGTTGTTTTGATATGGCTTTATTGAGGACGTGGCTGTATAATCTATTTGTATCCGATAATTAAAAATTGAGGAGGGATTCGTTTTAATGAAAAGATTTCTTGCCCTGCTTCTGGCTGCCTTTGTTGTCATCGGCTGCACGTCCTCCCTGGCTGATCCGGCTAAGCTGGAGAAGCTGACGCTTCAGTTTGTGCCTTCAAAAGACGCGGATGTCATCATTACGGGGACCAAGAACCTGCCGGAGCTTCTGAAAGCGGCATTGCTTGAAGAAGGCTATGATGTCGGTGAAATCGATATTTCAGTCGGTACTTCCTATGAGGCGACCGGCGAGGCGATGGCTGCCGGCACCATTGATTTGGGTTGGCTGCCCGGCGGCACATACGCGCTGTACAGCGACGAAGTGGAAGTCATTCTAACCGCGACGCGTGACGGGTTGAGCAATGACAGCACTGATCCAAAGACCTGGAACGGTGACGCCAATAAAACCTTGCCCACTGACCAGCAGGTGACTTTTTACCGCTCACTGGTTTATGCCGGCCCTTCCGCCTATGGTAAGGAGCTGGCCGCGAAGGTGAACGCGGGCGAGGAACTCACTTGGGAAGAGCTGAGCAAAGCGAACTGGGCTGTTTTGAAAAGCTCATCGTCTGCCGGCTATATCTACCCCACCATGTGGCTGATGGCAAACTATGATGGAAAGAAGCTGACCGACCTGAACAATGTGATCACATTGAGCGGCTATGGCGAGAGCTTTTCACAGGCCGCCGCTGAGGGCGTTGATATCATCGTCTGCTACGCCGACGGACGCCGCGACTATGAAGAAGCCTGGTTGTTGCCCACCAACGAACAGGATGCTACCGGCAAGGCCGGTATGGGCCGCAGCGAGTCGATCTGGAATGAGTTGAGCGTGATCGGTGTAACCGACGGTATTTATAACGATACTGTTTCGATCACCAAGGCAAATCCGGAGGTCTATAACCCTGAGTTCATTCAGGCCATTCAAAACGCGCTGATCAATGTGATCAATACCGAAGAAGGCAAAGCTATCTTCAACATTTACAGCCATGCCGGCTATGCCCTGGCGAAAGATGCCGATTATGAGGGCGCCCGCACTGCCCTTAAAGTCGTTCAATAATCAAGCCTGATTAGTGCCTTTGAAGCGGCGCGGTAAATAGCCGCGCCGCTTCTTTTGGTATGTTTCTTGTATTCAGAGAGGAAATCTATGATAGAGTTTATCCATGCGGGAAAAGTCTACCCAAACGGCGTTCGGGGTTTGAAGGATGTTAATCTGACCATTGAGCAGGGCGAGTTTGTTGCCATTATAGGCCTGTCGGGTGCCGGAAAATCCACATTGATTCGTTCGGTCAATCGCATGATTGATGTGACGGAAGGCCAGGTATTGGTAGACGGTGTAGATGTTATGTCTTTGCACGGTCATGCCTTGCGCAGGTTTCGCCGGGATATTGGCATGATCTTTCAATCATTCAACCTCGTTTCCCGTTCGACGGCCATTCGCAATGTTCTGACTTCAATGGTACCGGACATGAATTTTTTTCGTGTTCTTCTGGGCCTGTTTTCAAAAAAGCAAGAGATCGCTGCCTTGGAAGCGCTTGATAAGGTCGGTATTCTTGACAAGGCATATACGCGGTGCGATCAGCTCTCCGGCGGACAGCAACAGCGCGTGGCGTTGGCGCGTACACTTAATCAAAACCCGAAGATCATATTGGCGGACGAGCCTGTCGCGGCGCTTGATCCAGTGACAGCCAACCAGGTAATGAGTGATTTTAAGCGAATCAACAGGGAATTGAACATCAGTATTCTGATCAATATCCACCACGTCGACCTGGCGCTTGATTTTGCTGACCGCGTTATCGGTATCCGTTCCGGTGAGATTGTCTATGACGGGCCGGTGAAGGATGTCAGCAAGGAAGTGCTTGATAACATCTACAGCGGCAAAGAAATCCCCCAGTTACCCAAGGATGGGGGACCTGTGAAGCCAATTAAAAATGAAAAGAAAAAGGCTGGTGTGCGGGAGATTCCACTATGAGCAAGAGGCAGAGTACGGCAGTAAAAGCGCCGCTGTTTGACAGGATTTTTCCGCCCAGGCAGATTTCGGTAGGACAAAATAGCGTTAATAAACCGCGTTCCCGTGGGCCGCTGATCCTGATAACACTGGTGCTTATCGTAAGCGCTTCAGTTATGGCGACCGGTTTTAATATTGACATCATTATCAAAAGAGGGTATCAGTTTACCGTTATACTGGCGAAGATTTTCAATCCGGACTGGGCGTACATCAGCAAGGTTGTTCCGCCTTTGCTGGATACCATTAAAATGTCTGTAATGGGCTCAATCATCGGGTCAACCCTGGCTTTGCCTATTGCTGTTATGAGCTCATCCAACATTAATCCAAACGCTTTTTCTGTAGGTTTGTTACGCATTCTGCTTAATATTGTAAGGACATTGCCGACGCTTGTGATCGCGTCAATCTGCGCGTTGATATTTGGCCTGGGAACCTTTGCGGGAACGGTTGCTATCACCTTATTTACTTTCGGCATCGTGGCCAAAATGCTTTATGAGAGCATTGAGACAATTGATATGGGGGCTTTTGAAGCGATGGAAGCGCTTGGAGCCAACAAATTCCAGGCGTTTTGGAGTGCGTGTTTTCCTCAGATTCTACCGACTTATTTATCGCAATGCCTCTACTCTTTTGAGATCAACATTCGCGCGGCCTCGATCCTTGGTTATGTAGGCGCAGGCGGACTTGGCATACTGATTAACGAGCGAATAGGCTGGCGTGATTATGAGGGGCTGGGCACCGTGCTGATCACCTTGTTCGTTGTGGTGCTGATTATTGAAAACATAAGCCAGTACCTGCGCAGAAAGCTTAGCTGAGGAGGGGAAAGAGATGCAGACCGCAATGAACCCGATTGAGGAGATGCACAGCAAGCATCCCAGGCGCTGGTTACAGCATACCCTGATTGCCCTGATCATCGTTATGATTATGACTTGGTCTGCCGGAGCCATTACCTTCAAAGGCTTGGCGGCAAAGGGGAGTGAGGTGGCATATGGCATTATTTATGGCATCTCTCATCCGGATACATCACTTTTGTTTAACCTGACCCAGGAAGGCGTCCCTTTCCAAATGCTGGAAACAATCGCGATCGCGGTGCTTGGGACCTTGATTGGTGCGCTGCTTGCCGTTCCCTTCAGCTTTCTGGCCAGCACAAATATCGTGCCCAAATGGGCTTCTTTCATTACCAATGCGTTTATCCTGATGATACGCACCATCCCCAGTCTGGTATGGGCGCTTGTGTGGATCAGGGTAACAGGACCGGGCGCTTTTTGCGGTGTGGTTACGCAAAGTGTCTGCTCAATTGGTATGATATGCAAGATGTACGTCAACGCAATTGAAGATCTGGATATCCGAATCCTTGAAAGCCTGGATGCCATGGGATGCAACAGGTTTCAGAAAATCCGCTACGGTATACTGCCGCAGCTGTATGCCAACTTTGTTTCTACGGCTATTTACCGATTTGATATCAACATCAAGGATGCGACTACCCTTGGCATCGTAGGCGCGGGCGGTATCGGGGCCGCGCTGATCCAATGCATCAATAGCCGCCGGTGGAGCATGGTCGGCGCATATTTATTTGGAATGATCGTTGTAATGATTGTAATTGAAGTGTTTTCAACAAAAATTCGCAGGAAATTGGCCAGGGGCTAATTAAGGCTTTAATTCCCGATCAAAACGATTACGCCAGGTATTTTTGCGCTGTCGATGGCCTGACATAGCGTTGCAAGGCATTTGCTTCCGCCTCTCGCCACGAACAAAGCTCCTAATCGCTTTGAATGCATAAACGTTTTCAGCATAAATCAAAGAACCCGCCTTAAGACGGGTTCTTTGATTTGAATTCTACTCAGTCTCAGCGGCCGCTGTGACGGGCAAAGCAATCACGGCAGTAAACCGGACGATCGCCGCGGGGCTGGAAGGGAACCTGCGTGGTGGCGCCACATTCATCGCAGATCACATCATACATCTGACGCTCGCCGCCGTGGTTGTTGTTACGACGATTCGCGCGGCAGCTGGGGCAACGGCCAGGCTCGTTCTGAAAGCCCTTCTCAGCGTAGAAGGCCTGCTCAGAACCGGTGAAGAGGAATTCGGCGCCGCACTCGCGGCAGGTAAGGGTTTTGTCGGTATACATGCTAGTCATGTACCTCCTTTAATTATGTCCAAACCGATGTGTTTCAAGCTGGTTCCGTGGTTTCACACATCAGTCACCTGACGACATAACCTGGAGGAACACCTGACTCTTAGGCTTGGCACCATAGTGAATATAACATACTTCACCTTCTTTGCATAGTGCTTTATAAAAAATTGTAAATTTTTTGAAAATAATCATTCGGTAACAAACTTGTATATTGAGCAGAGTAGGGTATAATGCGATATGAAGGTTAGATTGGACTAACCGCTTACTGTGTTCGTGAGGGAAAAAATAAACAAGTGAAAGAGGAAGCCCAATGGACTGCATACAAAAAATTGATCAGGATATTTGCTGGGTTGGGGGCAGCGACCGGCGTCTGGCGTTGTTTGAAAATATGTTTCCGCTGGATAATGGTGTAACCTACAATGCCTATATGATACTGGATGAAAAAACTGCTCTGGTGGATACTGTGGACAATGCGATTCGTCAGCAGTTTTTTGACAACTTGCGCGCGTCTCTTCAAGGGAGATCGCTTGATTATCTTGTGATTAATCACATGGAGCCTGACCACTGCGCTCATATTGAGGACATCTGCCGTATCTGGCCGGATGTCAAGATAGTTGGAAATACAAAGACCTTTCAGATGATTCGTCAATTTTATCAGATGGATCTGACTGGACGCACTATAGAGGTCAAGGAAGGCGATGAGTTAATTCTTGGAAAGCATACTCTCCGCTTTTACATGGCTCCGATGGTTCATTGGCCTGAGGTAATGTTCACCTATGAGACAAGCAAACATATCCTTTTTTCTGCAGATGCTTTCGGCAGTTTCGGCGGCTATAACGGAAATCTGTTTTGTGACGAAATGGATTACTTCGATCAACACATGGAAGAAGCGCGCCGCTATTATAGCAACATTGTCGGTAAGTATGGTCAGCAGGTATTGGGTGCCCTTAAGAAGGTAAGCGGGCAGACGATCGATCTGATTTGTCCCTTGCATGGGCCTGTGCTTCGTGGCAGTGATATGCATAGAATGATTGAAAAATATACCCGATGGGCATCCTATCGCCCTGAAAAAGCGGGTGTTGTAATGGCGTATGCTTCCATGTACGGGAATACGGAGGAAGTAGTACACAAGCTGGCGGGGATGCTCTCTCAACGCGGGGTGCGGGACATCCGTATCTATGATGTATCCAAGACTCACTATTCCTACATTATCGCTCGTGCTTTCCAGTATAGCCACATGGTGCTGGCATCGCCTACTTATAACATGCACCTTTATCAGGGGATGGATGGACTGATCACCGACATGGCCAATTTGAACCTTCAGGGCCGCAAAGCGGTGATTATTGGCAACGGGTCCTGGAGCCCTTCAGCGCACACCATCATGCAAAGCAAGCTTGAAAGTATGAAAAACATGACCCTTCTTGTGCCCCCGATGGTCATCCGGTCATCCATGCTGCCTGAGCAGGAAAGGGAGCTTGAAGCGATGGCTGATGCGCTGGCCCAATCGATTAAGAAAGATGAGGCGGATATTAAGGCATAAAATCTGTTGCCTGCCGTGACCTTTCCAGGACGTATCCAAGTTAAAAAGGATAGTCTTGCTATAACTTTGCCGGAATGATATGATGTCTGTGTACTTTCAAACAATAATGATTCACCCTGGAGGATCAGCGCATGATATCCCAGCATGTCTTTTTGGTTGGCATGGACGGCAGCGGCAAATCAACGCTCGGTAAAAACCTGGCAAGTAATTTGGGCGTGCCATTTGTTGATACGGATTCTCGCGTCAGCGCGATGATGGGTATGTCAGTTTCTGATGTCTATAAAAAGCTGGGGGAGTCTTTCTTTCAAAATGCGCAAACCGGCGTTCTGATGGAGCTTGTGGGTGAGACCCCCAGTGTCATAACGACAGGCAGCGAGGTGCCGATGCTGAAGGAGAATGTTCAACTGATGCAAAACCATGGAATCATTATCCATGTTGAGCGTCCGCTGGATCAGATACTGGCTGAAATCGGCACAGGTTCGGGTCGTGATGAACTGATACAGAAGTATAATCAGAGTATCGGTTTTTATCGTGCCTGTGCCGACTATGTGGTAGAGAATGACCGCGGCATTGCAGTAGGCATACAAAAGATGATTGCCTTGGCAAATCGAGTACTCTAAGGGGGTTTAAGAACCGCTCATCCCTACGATCAAGCTGATTCAAGCTTGAGTTAGGTAGGTTCAGCATTGATGGATGAACCTGTTCACGGCCTTGCTTTTTAAGCAAAGCCGTGCTATTTTTGACAGGTATTATCGGCATTAGGAGGGGGAATTGCTTGGCTATTTCATGGTATCCCGGTCATATGGCAAAAGCTAAACGACAGTTGCAGGATCAGCTGTCTCGGGCTGATGTGGTCATAGAGGTCTGCGATGCCAGAATCCCCTTATCCAGCCGCAACCCTGACCTGGATCATCTGATCCAATATAAGCAACGTATTTTGTTGCTTAACAAAGCCGATCTGGCTGATCCCGGATTGACGCGTATGTGGGAAAACCATTTCAAGCTGAAGGGCTTAAACATTCTTTCCCTTAACAGCCTTCGGTCAGCTAACAAAGTTGTGCCCATGATTGAGGAAGCCGCAAGGCAAAAGGTTGAAAACGCACAAAGGCGGGGTATCCGCAAAACGGTGCGCGCTATGGTGGTCGGAGTGCCAAACGTTGGCAAGTCAACCCTGATTAATCTGATCAAAGGAAAATCGACGATCAAAACAGCCGATAAACCCGGGGTCACGCGCAGCACACAATGGTTTCGCGTTACTCCTTACCTTGAGTTAATGGATTCTCCTGGCCTTTTATGGCCTAAACTCGAGGATCCGCAGGTGGCACAGCGGCTAGCCTATATAGGCTCAATCCGAGATCAGGTGTATGATACACTAAAGTTAAGCACATCATTGCTGGACGAGCTGATGCTATCCCATCCGGATAAAGTGATGGAACGCTACAAGCTGAGCGATGACACCCTGCGCGGCGAGAAACTCTTGGAGGCGATCTGCGAGGCGAGAGGTTTTTTGCTGCGCAAGGGAGAGCTTGACATCGAGCGAGGAATCGCCGCGGTGCTGGATGAGTTTCGCGGTGGGAAAATCGGGCGCATCACGCTGGAAACTCCGGTATGACTTTAGGAAAGCGCGAACAGCGGCTTGAGCAACTGCTGTCATATGACTCGCCCTTGTGGTTGCAGGGCATCCGCCTCGCCGGAATGGATGAAGTGGGACGAGGCCCCCTGGCCGGCTGTGTGACGGCTGCCTGCGTTGTTTTGCCGAGTGATTCCCGCATATTATGGGTGGATGATTCAAAAAGGTTATCTCAGGCCCGGCGGGAGAAGGTGTATGATGAGATCATTGCATCGGCGCTGTTTGTTGGCCTTGGCCGGGTTGAGCCAGAGGAAATAGACCGAATCAACATTCTGCAAGCAACCAGAAAAGCCATGCGGAGCGCTGCTGAAGGGGCAGGGGCAGATGTTTATTTGGTGGATGCGGTGCAGCGTCTGGGACTAGACGGGGAGGAGCGCGCGCTAATCCATGGCGACGCGCTCAGCTATTCCATTGCTGCCGCTTCCATTGTTGCCAAAGTGGTCCGTGACCGGGAGATGGAGGACTTTGACAAACAATACCCCATGTACGGCTTCGCCAGCAACAAAGGCTACGGGACGGCTGAACATATCCGGGCCTTGCGGGAGTATGGCCCATGCCCTATCCACAGGCGCAGTTTTATCAGTCGTCTGATGGGGGAAGAAGGATGAGCAGCTATAGAACAGGCATTGAGGGAGAGGAACAGGCCTGTGCTTATTTGCGCACCATGGGGATGCAGGTGCTTCGCACCCGTTACCGGGCCGCCGGAGGGGAGATCGACATCATAGCCAAGGATTCTTCTGTTCTGCGCTTTGTCGAAGTGAAATACAGACCGGATAGCCGGCTTGGAGCGGGCATAGCCGCGATCGATGAGGATAAGCGCGAGCGCCTCTATCGTGCGGCCAGGGAATACGTGAAAGTGACAGGATCGAAAACTGCCTGGCAGATCGACCTGATGGAGATTACGCGGGCAGGGGTCCGGATGATAGAAGACGCTGTTCGCGGACGATAGGAACTGAGCTATGAAAAAGAAATTTGTGTACATCGGAATAGCATGCCTGCTGATAGTATCGGTCCTCCTGATTTTTTTGTGGAAATCTGGCGAAGTAAAAGTTATCTATGGTGTCAACCTTCTTAAAAATGGTGACTTTGAGCAGATGACAGGAGAGCAGCTGCCGGAGGATTGGTTGCCGGACGCTTACCTGCGCATGCCGGGAACCAGTCTGTTTGAAATGACGCAAGGGCGAAGCGGACAGGGGATTCTCATATATAATGTAGAGCATAACGATGCGCGGTTTACACAGACGGTGGCAGTAGCCCCCAATACGCTTTATGAACTCAGTGGGTATATAAAAGCAAACGCTGAGGATGGGCGCGGAGGAAACATTTCCATTGCCGATGTCTATGCCGATTGGGAAGGCTTAGCGGATACTGAGGATGGGTGGAGACAAATCAAAGCCTATGGTCGAACGGGTCCCGGTCAGCGTGAGTTGTCTGTTTACGCGCGCCTGGGCGGATACTCGGCGATGAGCCTGGGAGAGGTTGCGTTTGATGATTTGTCTTTGATGGCCATTGAGCAGGCGCCTGAGGGAGTAATTGTCGATTCCTGGGAAGTCTGGAAGCCCGGCAATCAAACAACGGCTATAGAAAACGGCGAGGTTGCCCCTGCATGGCCCTGGCTGTTGGTCATTGCGGCTGTATGGGCTTGGTTTGCTCACTATCTGGCTCGTCGGGCTGAGAGGGAAGCCGAGCATGATTTACTTAAGAATAATAAGCGTTTTGATGCCGCGCTGCTGTGGCTGGTGATCGCGGCTTTTGTAAGCCGCGTGGTGATCGGGATTTTGATTCCTGGCTATGGTGTGGACGTGGGTTGCTTTACGGCTTGGTCAGACAGGATGTATCACGTAGGGCCTGCTGATTTTTATATCACTGAGCAGCACAGCGATTACCCGCCGGGCTATATGCTGGCGCTGTGGCCTATCGGTCTGGTCGGCCGATTGCTTGGCACGGGTGCCACTGAACTGATGATCAAGCTGCCTGCTATTATCGCTGATATTGCTGCGATTGTTTTGCTTTACCGGTATGCCAACCGGATTTCTGGCCGCAAGGCAGCGCTGCTTCTGACTGCTATCTATGCCTTTAATCCTCTTGTCTACGCGACAGGCGCGGCATGGGGCCAGGTGGACAGCATCCCAACGGTGCTGATCTTGCTGGTGATCCTGATGGCTTATCGGGGAAAATGGGCAGCAGCATTGCCTGTCTACACCCTTTCGGTCCTGATGAAGCCACAGGCTTTAATGTTTGGCCCTCTGGGCCTGGCAGCTCTTGTGCTTTACTTGTTGAAGAGTGATGATAAGGGCAGATGGAAGCAGGCGCTCATTGGCGTTGCGGGTTCTGCTGTTCTGGCTTTGGCAGTTATATTGCCTTTCTCGCCCAAGCAGGAAGGAGCCGGATGGCTGATCGAGCTGTATTCGGGAACAATGACTTTCTATGGCTACGCGACAGTGAACGCGACGAATCTTTATTTCCTCTTTGGGCTGAATTGGGAGCCCATCATCCAGGCGGCACCTTTTTTGCTGCGGCTGGCAGGCGGACTCAGCCTGATCGTACCCACAGGGGTGTACTTGTACAAGGATTCGAAAGAGAATCCGAAGTGGGAGCGGGTCATGCTGGCACTTTCCCTGTTGCCTGCGCTGATCGTTTGCATGGTACCGCTCAGCATCAGCATTACGGGCACATTGTTAATGGTATCGGGCTTTCTGATTGTATTGACCCGATTTATATCCGAGGGGAGCGTTTTAAACTTGCCCCTGCTGGGCGCAGTGATGCTCATTGTTTTCTGCGCGCTGGGCGTGATGATGCACGAGCGCTATTTGTTCCCGGCCATCGGTTTGCTGATGCTGGCCTATATCGGGCGGCGAGACAAAAAAATATTTATCCTGATGATCGCCCTGAGCGTACTAACTTTTATGAATGTCGGCATTGCGCTGGACAGAGGGGTGCGCATCGGCGGGGTACCAGGACACCTTGCAGCGCCTAATTATGGGATTGTCAGTGAATCGGATTGGCTTGAATATATCATTTCAGCCGCTCAGGTCCTGCTTAGCGCATTCGCGATCTATACCGGGCTTAAACAAAGCAGGATCAGCATGATCGTTGATGCCTTGATGCCTATGGCTGACAAGAAGGCAAAAGAAATCAAAATACAGGCACGGCAGAATGCTGTTGCAGAGCGCTTGCTGAGTCCGCCCGAAAAAAGAAGGACAGATGGCAAGGACTGGCTGATCATGCTGCTTGTCACCCTGATTTATGCCGTCCCCGCACTAACCAATCTGGGGTCCATGAAAGCTCCGCAAAATCCTTGGGTGTCCTCAGAACAAGACAACGAGGTCATCCTTGATTTGGGTGAGGATAGAAGTTTTAATCTGTTGTATTATGGCGGTATTCATCATCGTGATGAAAGCGATTTCAGCGTGTCAGTCAGCGATGATTTGGATCATTGGACTACGTATGCCGCCCAAATGGAAGACGGAGACTGCTTTGTATGGATGTATGTCAATAATATTGTCAGAGGCGGCAGCCCGGCTGTACTGGAAGGCCGTTATGTGCGCATTACTGCACCATTCCGCAGGACGACGTTGATGGAAGTGATTGCGCGAGACGCAAAAACCAATGAGCCTATCGAACTTAAACTATTATCCGGCAACGGCGATGCGCTTATTGATGAACAAGAAACCCTGGAAGGCGATCCCAGTTGGTATAACAGTGCTTATTTTGATGAGATTTATCATGCCAGAACAGGGTATGAGCATGCAAATGCCATCCGGGGTGTTGAACCGAATATGACCTATGAGGTTTCGCATCCTCCCCTTGGCAAGGTGTTCATCGCTCTTTCCACCCTGATATTTGGCATGACTCCCTTTGGCTGGCGCTTGCCAGGCGCGCTTGCCGGTGTACTGATGCTGCCGGCCATGTATCTGATGGGCAAGCTTTTTACAAACAAGAGGCTCTTTGGCTTCGTAGCGATTTCCTTCCTGGCGCTTGATGGTATGCACTTCGCACAGACACGCATTGCGACCATTGATAGCTTCGTCACGCTGTTTATCATCTGGTCGTATTACTTTATGTTTCGATATGCGCTTGATCACAACGCGAGCAGAAGCTTCAAAAGCGATCTTGTCAATCTTGGCCTGTCCGGATTATTCATGGGCTTAGGCATCGCCAGCAAATGGACGGGTATGTACGCCGGAGCTGGGCTGGCAATTATTTTCTTCTGGACTTTGGCGCGCAGGGTGAAAGAAGGACTGGCAGCTCAGGATCTGGCAGAAGATGAAAGCCTCTCACAGAACCATAGAGAAAACGCCCGGAAGATCGCTTCTGAATGGCAGCGGCGTACTGTCTTGACCCTTGCGTGGTGTGTGCTTGTTTTTATCATTATTCCCGCGGTTATCTATTACCTTTCTTTTCTTCCCTGGTTCATGCGTACGCCGGGGGGGTTGACGGTTAAAAAAGTCTGGGATGCCAGCGCCTCTATGTTCAGCTACCATGCAGAACCTGGACGGGGCATGGATCATCCCTACTATTCACCCTGGTATGAGTGGCCGCTTATTCTCAAACCTTTCTATTTCTATGCCGGAAAGCGTATTGGCGATACAGGCAGCACCATCATGAGCTTTGGCAATCCGGCCGTATGGTGGGGCGGTTTTGCGGCAGTCATTGTATTGGTGTGCCTCATTGTCAAACGCCGCGTACGACCAGGTTTGAATGAAAAAGAAGATACCAGACCCGCGCTGATTATTCTGGGCTATTTGGCACAATATATTCCCTGGATGCTTGTGCCGCGAGGAACATACCTGTACCATTACTTTCCTTCAGTGCCATTCATCGTTTTGGCTGCCGCGCTTGCACTTTACTATCTGTACCGTAAAAATGAGCGTGTCGGTAAGGGGGTAACCTGCATTTGTCTGATCGTTGCTTTGGGGCTGTTTATAGGATTTTTTCCATACTACTCAGGAATTCGGGTGTCTGCCGCCTGGCTGAACGCGATGCGCTGGTTCCCAAAAATCTATTATTGATGTCAGATCAGGAGGCCTCTTGATGCTTGCGAGAACCCTATGCTTTGCCCTGAGCGGTATTCAGGGGGAACCTGTCACGGTGGAAGCGGATGTTTCAAACAGCGATAAGTTCATGTTCAACCTGGTTGGATTGCCGGACGCGGCGGTTAAGGAAAGCCGCGAGCGTGTGTTTGCCGCACTAAAAAACAGTGGTTTTACACAACCTTACGTACGTACCACAGTCAACCTTTCGCCTGCCGATCTTCGCAAAGAAGGAACAGCTTTTGACTTGCCCATTGCAGTCGCTGTCATTGCCGCAAGCCGTCAAGCACGAGCGCAGGACCTGGAAAGAACGGTGTTACTGGGAGAATTATCGCTGGACGGGCGGCTTGCGCCTGTTCATGGTGCTCTTTCGCTGGTGATTGCCGCGAGAGAGAGAGGATATGAAAAGGTTATTATTCCTCACCAAAACGCTCGCGAGGTAGAGGCGGTGGAGGGGATGGAGGTCTATCCGGCCCGATCCCTCTATGAGGCGGTTCAGCACTTATCCGGGAATGCGCTTATCCCGGCGCAAATACAAAAAAGTTATCAGGAGTTCTTGTCAGAACAGGTGATCAGCGCTGATCTAAGACGTGTGCGAGGTCAAAGGATGGCCAAGCGCGCCCTGGAGGTGGCCGCGGCCGGCGGGCACAATATTTTGATGGTGGGGGTTCCCGGATCAGGCAAGACAATGCTTGCCCGTTGCCTTCCCGGTATTCTGCCTTTGATGACACAAGAGGAGGCATTTGAAACCACCCGCATTCATAGCGCGGCGGATTTGATCATGCCGGGACAAGGCCTGATGACGGAGCGTCCATTCCGCACACCGCACCACTCTGCCTCAATGGCAGCATTGGTAGGAGGAGGTTCAAATGCAAGGCCGGGCGAAGTTTCTCTTGCCCATAACGGCGTCTTATTTTTGGATGAAATGCCTGAGTATCCCCGGCAGGTACTTGAATCGTTACGGCAACCGCTTGAGGATGGTGTGACGACGGTATCCCGTGTGCGTGCACATTCGCGTTATCTGTCACGCTGCATGCTGGTTGCCAGCATGAACCCCTGCCCCTGCGGTTACTACGGCAGCAGGACGAAGAAGTGCCGCTGCGGCAGCCACGAGATCAAACGCTATTTGGACCGTATCTCCGGTCCTTTGCTGGACCGCATCGATATCCAGGTGGAAGTGGACGCGGTACCGGTGGAGGAGCTGAGCGCGCCGGCCGAGGGGGAAAGCAGCGTTTCTGTACGGGAGCGCGTAGTAGCCGCCAGAGCCAGGCAGCTCAAGCGCTTTGAGGGCACAGGCATACGGTCTAACGCGCAGATGGAGGGAAAGCACATCGAGCAGCTGGCCAATATCAGTAAAGATGCCATGGCCCTGCTTCATCGGGCGATGCAACAGCGTAATTTGAGCATGCGGGCCTATGGACGCATTATCAAAGTAGCCCGGACGATCGCTGACTTGGCTGGCGAAGAAGCGGTAGGGGTATCTGCCATGGCTGAAGCCATCCAATATCGCATGATTGACAGCAAGTACTGGGGTGATAGCCATGATTGAAAACACCGAACAGCTTGCCCGGCTTTGGCTGTCGCTGTGTGAAGGGTTGAGTTCTTCTGTTCGAAGGCGTCTTTGGGAAAGTGCGGGAAACTGCGCGACCCTTTATGAACGCTTTCCTGATGGCATTGTGGGGCAGGTGAACGAGAAGGCTTTGGAGGATCTGCGACGTTTAAGGGATGCAGGGGCGGATAAATTGCTTTTACGCCTTGAGACGCTGGGGATTGATTTTTGTTTTCTGGGTGAAGATGATTATCCGGGCTTGCTTGCCAATATCCCTGATCCGCCGGATGTATTGTTTTACCGTGGCATCCTTCCGCAGGGAAGGTATCGTGCCATTTCGATCGTTGGATCCAGGCGCGAGACCCGTTACGGCAGAAACCAGGCATTTTCTATCGGCAGGGATCTGGCGGCGCAAGGTGTAATCGTTGTATCCGGCTTGGCTAGAGGAATCGATACTGCCGCCCATAAAGGGGCGCTTGAAGCAGGCGGGAAAACCATTGCAGTGTTGGGAAGCGGTCTCAATAACATCTATCCAAAAGAAAATGAAAAGCTGGCAGAAGAGATCATTGCCTCCGGAGGGGCCGTGGTGACGGAGCTTCCGCCCAACACCGAGCCGCTTGCTTTTCGATTTCCGGCGCGCAACCGCATCGTGTCCGGCCTGTCGCAGGGTTTGCTGCTGGCTGAGGCGCGGGAGAAATCCGGCACACTGATTACGGTTGGACATGCGCTTGATCAAGGCAGAGAAGTATTTGCTGTCCCTGGGGAGGTGGATTCTCCGAGTTCATTGGTCCCCAACCGAATGATCCGCGAAGGCGCCAGGCTTTGCACCTGCGCGCAGGATATCATGGAGGATATGGGATGGAATGACCGGGCCGCACCAAGCAGACAGCTGAGTTTTCAGGTTGGCTTTGAATTGTCTGATATCCAGCGGCCAATCATTGACGCCTTACGCCATGAGGACAGAAGCTTCGAGGAGTTGATTGACTTGACCGGCCTTGATGCAGCGGCGCTAAGCCGGGAGATCACGATGCTGGAACTGGAAGGGGCTATTTTGGTCTTCCCGGGACGGATGTACAGGCTGACACGTGCTTGAGCTGAGCGTTCTGGTGAACTTATGGATTCCATAGATATTTGACAAGCCTCTGCTGCAGAGGCTATTATTCGGACTAATCCCTTTTAGGGGAATTTGTCGTTTGGAGGAACAGAGTGCCCGTATCACGTAAATTGGTTATTGTGGAGTCGCCTGCCAAGGCACATGCAATTGAAAAGTTTTTAGGCAGAGGGTATAAGGTGGAAGCTTCTCAAGGACATGTACGGGATTTGCCAAAATCCCGTATCGGAATCTCGCCTGAGGAGAGTTTCCGCATGGATTACATCACCATTCATGGGAAGGGAGATTTGCTTGCCAAATTGCGCAAGGAGGCCAAAGGCGCTAAGGACATCTACCTTGCGACTGACCCTGATCGGGAGGGGGAAGCCATTTCCTGGCACTTGGCGCAGGCTTTAAAGCTTGATCCGGCAGAAGTGAAGCGTGTTGAGTTTCATGAGATTACCAAGAAGGCCGTGACCGATGCCGTTAAGAACCCGCGTCATATTGATATGGACCTGGTTGACGCGCAACAGGCCAGGCGCGCGCTTGACCGCCTGGTGGGTTACAAGATCAGCCCGCTATTGTGGGCAAAGGTTCGTAAGGGTCTGTCTGCCGGACGTGTGCAAAGCGTCGCCACCCGAATGATTGTGGACCGGGAGGAAGAGATTGAAGCATTTATTCCGGAAGAATACTGGGATATTTACGCGGATATTACGGTCGCATGTGAAAAAGGAAAAACGCTTCCTCTGCGCGCAAAGTTGCTGCAGGTAGGTGGTAAGAAGGCAGCGATTGCTACGGCTGATGAGGCCAAAGCGGCGCAAAAACTGATCAAAGCGGCGAAACTTTCTGTAGCTTCATTAAAGACCAAGGAGCGCTTCAAACACCCGGCGCCGCCTTTTACGACATCCACTTTGCAACAGGAAGCTTCCCGTAAACTAAACTTTACTATCGCAAAAACCATGCAGGTGGTACAGGGGCTCTACGAGGGCGTTGATCTGGGCAAGGAGGGGGCGCAGGGCCTGGTTAGCTACATACGTACCGATTCAGTTCGTGTCAGCAATGAAGCTTTGACCGCTGTCCGTGAAACCATCAGGGAACAGTATGGTGAAACCTTTTTACCCTCAGAGCCCAATCTATATAAAGGCCGCAACGGCGCGCAGGATGCCCATGAAGCCATCCGCCCTACCCAGGCTAGCCGTACCCCTGACAGCATCAAACAATACCTGTCCAATGATCAGTACAAGCTATACAAGCTGATCTATTCACGATTCATTGCCAGCCAGATGACGGATGCGCGCTTTGATACCGTTACCCTTGAAATCGGGGGAGGTAAGGTGCTTTTGCGTTACTACGGTGAGCATAAGGTGTTTGCCGGCTTTACCGCCGTGTATGAGGAAGGGAGTGACGAGGCGGATGAAAAGATTGACTCCAAACTGCCGCGCTGTGATGAGGGAAGCCTTGTTTCGCTTAAAGAAATTATTCCGGAGCAGCATTTTACACAGCCTCCTGCCCGGTATACAGAGGCATCGCTGGTAAAGACATTGGAGGACCTTGGCATCGGCCGTCCCTCTACCTACGCGCCTACGGTATCGACCATTGTTGCCAGAGGCTATGTGTCACGTGAGAAAAAGCGGCTCTACCCGACTGAGTTGGGCCGGATGGTCACTGGCCTTATGATCGATTACTTTGACAGCATTGTGGACACGGACTTTACCGCTCAAATGGAAAATGAGCTGGATAGCGTAGAAGCCGGAGAAAAAAAGTGGCAGAGTGTGCTGGAGGAGTTCTATCCTGACTTTGAAAAGAAACTGGAACGCGCAGAAAAGGACATTGAGAAAATTGTCATCGAGGATGAAAAAAGTGATGTAATCTGTGATAAATGCGGTGCGACGATGGTCTATAAGAATGGCCGGTTCGGTCGTTTCCTTGCTTGCCCCAATTTTCCGGAATGCCGAAACACCCAGCCGATCCTGACCTATATTGGTGTAAAATGCCCGGACTGCGGCGGTGAGCTTCTTGAAAAGACCAGCAAAAAAAACCGCAAGTTCTATGGCTGCGAAAAATATCCTGATTGTCAGTTTGTTTCCTGGGAAATGCCGGTAAGCAAACCCTGCCCGGAATGCGGGCATTACATGACCATTAAGAGGCGTAAAAACGACGCGATGCTGCTTTGTTCCAATGAGGCATGCCGTCATCGTGAGCCGTATGAAGAAGAAGGGATCGACAATGACTGAGCCGCGTGCCTTGGTTATCGGAGCCGGCCTGGCTGGCTGTGAAGCAGCATGGCAGTTAATAAGGCGGGACATCTCTGTCACTCTCTTTGATATGAAGCCCGGCAAAAAGAGCCCTGCTCATTCGTCAGATAGCTTTGCAGAACTGGTTTGTTCAAACTCTCTGCGTTCTGACCGGCTTCAAAATGCGGCCGGCCTTCTGAAAGAAGAGATGAGAAGGCTGGATTCGCTGATCATGAAAGCGGCTGATCAATCCCGTGTGCCGGCAGGCGGCGCGCTTGCCGTAGACCGTGACAGTTTTTCAGCCTATATCACACGGACGCTTAAAGAACATCCGAATCTTAACTATGTGGAGCAGGAGGTCAGCGAGCTTCCTGCCCGTAACGCCATTGTTGCGACCGGACCCTTGACAAGCGATGCTCTGAGTGAAAAGATTGCGGCCCTTCCAGGCTTAAGAACATTGCATTTTTATGATGCGGCAGCACCTATTGTTACCAAAGAATCAGTCAATCTGGAAAAGGCTTTTTTTGCATCCCGGTATGGCCGGGGAGATGATGACTATATTAACTGCCCGATGGATGAGGCGGAGTATAAGGCGTTTTATCGAGCCCTGATCGATGCCCAGACAGCACCCGTCCATGGCTTTGAAGAGAGCAAAGTGTTTGAGGGCTGTATGCCGGTGGAATCACTGGCCAGGCGTGGCGAGATGGCACTGGCCTTCGGGCCCTTGAAACCTGTCGGTTTGAATGATCCCAAAACCGGGAAACAGCCCTATGCTGTGCTGCAACTACGGCGGGACGATGCATCTGACAGCTTTTACAATCTGGTTGGTTTCCAGACTCGCCTGAAATTTTCGGAACAAAAGCGTGTGTTTGGTATGATACCTGGTCTTGAAAACGCAGAGTTTGCCCGCTATGGGGTCATGCATCGCAATACGTTTATCAATGGGCCGGAGGTTTTAGGCCCCGATTTTATGGTCAAGGAGAGCGAAGGGCTCTTTTTTGCCGGGCAGATCACCGGGGTGGAAGGTTATGTTGAAAGTGCCGCCTCAGGCCTGGCAGCGGGGATTCAATTAGCTTTGAGGATGAATGGCCGGGAGCAGGTACAATTTCCTGGCAGTACAGCGATTGGCAGTCTCAGCCGTTATGTATCGACATATAATCGAAATTATCAGCCGATGCATGTGTCCTTTGGCCTGATCGACCCATTAACGGAGCGTGTACGCAAGAAAGAGCAGCGCTACCTGAGGGTATCCGAGCTGGCGCTGGAAGCGATTGAGAGTTTAAAACCGCAACTGGTTTTTTGATTCAGGAGGTTAATATGGAATTAAAGGGAACAACGATCTGCGCAGTCAGGCGCAACGGAAAGATTGCCATCGCTGGTGACGGTCAGGTCACGATGGGACAAAACACTATTTTCAAGGCTTCTGCCCGCAAGGTGCGTCGTATTTATCAGGATAAGGTGGTTGTCGGTTTTGCCGGAACCGTTGCTGATGCCTATGCCCTCAGTGACCGCTTTGAAGAAAAGTTAGTGCAGTTCAGCGGCAACTTTGAGCGAGCTGCAGTAGAGTTGGCGAAGGAATGGCGCAGCGATAAAGTTATGCGTAAGCTGGAAGCCATGCTGATCGCGGCGGATGAGGATAACCTTTTGATCCTTTCCGGAACTGGGGAAGTGATTTCACCCGATGACGGCATTTGCGCCATTGGCTCCGGCGGCAACTATGCGCTTGCAGCAGCCAGAGCCCTGGCTGAAAATACCGAGCTGTCCGCGCATGATATTGCCCTGAAAGCGCTGCATATTGCCGCCTCCATCTGTGTATTCACCAACGACAATATTTATGTGGAGGATCTATGAAGATAGAGTTAACGCCGCGCGAGGTGGTACGGGAGCTTGATCGTTTTATCGTCGGCCAGGACGAGGCCAAGCGTATGGTTGCCATTGCTTTGCGCAACCGTTACCGTAGATCTCAAGTGTCTGAAGAGATGCGAGAGGAGATCTACCCTAAGAACATCCTGATGATGGGGCCGACAGGGGTGGGTAAAACTGAGATCGCCAGGCGGCTTGCCAAGCTGGTTAATGCGCCTTTTGTAAAGGTGGAGGCCACCAAATTTACTGAAGTAGGCTATGTGGGTCGCGATGTGGAAGGGATCATTCGAGATTTGGTGGAAAATGCCATTCGTATGGTGAAGGATGAACATGCCGCCAGGGTCAAGATACGCGCAGAGGTATTGGCTGAGGACAGGCTGGTTAGTTTGCTGACCAATCCGCCCAAAAAGCCTGCGCAAAATCCAATCGATATTCTCCTGGGAACCCGCAACAAGGAACCTGAGCAAACTGAAGAAGAGCAGCTGAAGCTGTCCGGAAAGCGATCGGACATTGAGCAGCGCCTGCGCCGCGGCGAGCTTGAGGATCAAGAGATCCAAATAGAGGTGGAGGAGTCAGCGCCCCAACTGGAGGTGGGCGGCAGTTCCATCAACATTGGCGATATGATGGGGGGCATGCTGCCCAAGAAAACTAAACTTCGTCACATTAAAGTGAAAGAAGCCAGGAAGATTTTGATCGCAGAGGAATCGCAGAAACTGATCGACGAAGATGCTGTGAAGGAAGAAGCTTTGCAGCGCGCTGAGCAGCAGGGGATTATTTTCATCGATGAGATTGATAAGATCGCTGGTCGTTCCACAGGCCAAGGCCCGGATGTCTCCCGAGAAGGTGTGCAACGCGATATTTTGCCGATTGTAGAAGGCAGCACGGTCAACACCAAGCACGGAGCCGTTCGGACAGACTTCATGCTGTTTATCGCGGCGGGCGCTTTTCATGTGGCCAAGGTGAGCGACTTGATTCCCGAGTTACAGGGACGCTTTCCGGTGCATGTCAAGCTTGGCTCCCTTAACCGGGAGGATTTTGTGCGTATTCTGACCCAACCGGATAACGCGCTGACACGGCAGTATGCCGCTCTGCTTGAAGTGGATCATGTGAAGTTGAGCTTTGACTCGGAAGCACTGGAAGAGATCGCGGATGCAGCCTGTAATGCCAATACGCTCAGCGAAGACATCGGCGCCAGACGTTTGCACGGTGTGTTCGAGGAGCTGCTTGAGGATATTTCCTATAATGCCGGCGGCGCGGACATGCCGGAAGTGGATTTGAAAATTACGGCCGATTATGTTCGTCAGCATGTGGGAGCCGCTAAAAAAGAAGATTTGAAGAAGTATATTCTATGATGATATAATAGCTGTCGGCGTTATGCCAAAGGAGAACCGCCATGTTTGATAAATTAAAATCGGCGCTTGGATTTGGACCCGATGCGCAGTTAAAGCCGCTGAAAAAAATAGCCGACAGCATTGAGGCGCTTGAGCCTTCTGTTGAAAAACTGAGTGATCTGGAACTCGCTGCAAAAACGGATGAGTTACGCCGTCGGCATCAAGAAGGCGCAGAGACATTGGATCAGCTGCTGCCCGAAGCTTTCGCTGTTGTCAGGGAGGCTGCAAAGCGCACCTTAGGCATGCGTCCTTTTTATGTTCAACTGATCGGCGGCATTGTACTGCATCAGGGCCGCATAGCTGAAATGAAGACGGGTGAAGGGAAAACGTTGACAGCCTGTCTTCCTGCCTATCTGAATGCGCTGAGCGGCAAGGGTGTACATATTGTTACGGTGAACGACTATCTGGCCAAGTTTCAGGGCGAGGAAATGGGTAAATTATTCCGCTTCCTTGGCATGAGCGTAGGCATTATTGTGCATGATCTGTCAGGTGAACAGCGCAGAGAGGCTTATGACTGCGACATTACCTACGGCACCAACAATGAGATGGGCTTTGATTATCTGCGCGATAACATGGTGATATACAGGCGTGATATGGTGCAGCGCGGACATAACTATGCCGTTGTTGACGAAGTTGACTCTATCCTGATTGACGAGGCGCGTACCCCTTTGATTATTTCTGGGCAGGGTGACAAACCTACCGATATGTATGAGAAAGCGGATCGCTTTGTCAGCCGCCTGAAGGATGAAGCAGACTATACTGTGGAAGAGAAGGAAAAGAGCGTTGTGTTTTCCGAGGCCGGCACCGCGAAGGCTGAAGCCGCGTTCGGCATCGACAATCTTTCTGACATTGAAAACAGCGATTTGAATCACTACCTCATCCAGGCTTTAAAAGCCAATGTTCTGATGAAACGTGATATCGACTATGTGGTACAAAACGGCGAGGTCGTCATTGTGGACGAATTTACAGGGCGCCTGATGGTAGGCCGTCGTTATTCCGACGGACTGCACCAGGCAATTGAGGCCAAGGAACATGTGAAGGTGGAAAGGGAGTCAAAGACACTTGCCACCATCACTTTCCAGAACTATTTCCGCATGTATTCAAAACTCTCCGGCATGACGGGTACTGCTAAGACGGAGGAGGAGGAATTCCAAGGCATCTATAGCCTGGATGTTGTGCAGATCCCAACCAATATGCCCATGATCCGCGAGGATCTCAATGATATGGTCTACCGTGGGAAAAAGGGCAAGTATGACGCTGTGGTGGAGGAGATCATTCGCCGCAATCAGACAGGCCAGCCTTTGCTGGTGGGTACCATATCCGTTGAAGTGTCCGAGATGCTCAGCCGCATGCTTAACATGAGAGGCATTTCCCACGAGGTATTGAACGCCAAACATCATGCCAGAGAAGCGTCCATCGTAGCACAAGCCGGTCACTTTGGTGCAGTTACCATCGCTACCAACATGGCGGGCCGCGGAACTGACATTTTACTGGGCGGAAACCCTGACTTCCTGGCTCGCCGCGCGATGGCGCGGGAGGATTATTCCGAGGATCTGATCGAACAGGCGACAGCCCGAAATGAAAATGTGGACGATGAGGTACTCGCTGCCAGAAAACGATACAATGAGCTTCGAGAAGGGTTTAAAAAGACAACAGATAAGGAACATGAGCAGGTAGTCAGCGTTGGCGGCCTTCACATCATTGGTACGGAACGTCACGAGAGCCGGCGAATCGATAACCAGCTGCGCGGCCGTTCAGGCCGTCAGGGAGACCCCGGTTCTTCTCAGTTTTTTATTTCTCTTGAAGATGATCTCATGCGTCTGTTTGGTGGTGAACGCATACAGCCTTTGATCGCGAAACTGGGTATGGAGGAGAATGTCCCCTTGGAAGCGGGCATGCTGACCAAACAGATTGAAAACGCGCAAAAACGTATTGAGAGCCGCAACTATGAAATCCGCAAGAGCGTGCTGCGCTATGATGATGTCATGAATCAACAGCGCGAGTTGATTTACAAGCAGCGACGGCAGGTCTTGGAAGGCGAAAACATGCGCGAGCCTTTGCTGGGCATGGCCGATAAACTTATTGAAGAGGCCGTACAGCGCTTCTGTGCAGGGGAAACCCGCGATTGGGAAATCGCCGGACTCACAGACTATCTTGAGCGCCTTTGTATTCCCGCAGGCACAATGAAGGCCAATGCAGATGCAGTTGAAGGCTTTGATAAAGAGGGCCTGAGTACGCTTCTCAAAAAGGCTGCAAGAGATTTCTATGAACAGCGTGAGGAAGAGATTACAAAGATCGGAATCGATATGCGCGAATTGGAGCGTAACGTGTTGTTGCGCAGTGTAGATACGCGCTGGATGGACCATATCGACGCCATGGACAGGTTGCGTGATGGCATCGGTCTGCGCGCATATGCTCAAAGGGACCCCGTCAATGAGTACAAGATGGAAAGCTATGACATGTTTGACGAGATGGTTCGCTTGATGCAAGAGGATTTTGTCCGAACACTTTATCAGCTGCGCATTGAGAAAGCACCGGAGCGCCGAGAGGTAGCAAGGCCCACTCGCGCAGTAGGCGCCGGCGAAGCGGCCCCGGTGTCCAAGCCTTCCGCTCCACAAATAAGAAAGGGCGAAAAGGTGGGCCGCAACAGCCCTTGCCCTTGCGGCAGCGGGAAAAAATATAAGAACTGCCACGGAGCAAATGCTTGAAACTATCAACTAATCTGCTAAAACACAGGGAGATAATATGATCGTTGAACTGGAAAAATACCGCGTCGATTTAGCTGAGATTAAGGATCGCCTCGTTGAGGTAGGCGATGGCCTGCACATCAATCAGATGGAGCAGGAGCTTCTTGAGCTTCGCGAGGAAATGAACGCTCCCGGGTTTTGGGATGATTTAGACAGGTCACGTACTGTTAACCAACGAATTTCAGCCATTGAGTCAAAGATTGAACACTATAACAGCCTCATGGAGATGTGCAGCGATATTGAAACCATGATGGAGCTGGCTGACGATGAAACAGATCAGGCAATGGCCGATGAAGCCGGTGAAGAGCTTGAAAAGCTTGACCATCAGGTGGATATGTTGGCGCTGGAGACCTTGATGCGCGGCGACTATGATCAAAACAACGCGATATTGTCATTGCATGCCGGCGCGGGAGGGACAGAAGCGCAGGACTGGACGCAGATGCTGTACCGAATGTATACGCGCTATTGCGAGCGCGTAGGTTTTAAAGTTACCCTGCTTGATTATCTGGACGGAGATGAAGCGGGAACCAAATCCGCTACTTTTGAAGTGACGGGACAAAACGCTTATGGGTATTTGCGGGGTGAAAAAGGCGTGCACAGACTGGTGCGTATTAGTCCCTTTGATTCCAATGCCCGCAGGCACACCTCATTTGCGTCCCTTGATGTGTCGCCTGTTATTGAGGATGACGGCAAGGTCGTAATCGATATGGAGGAAGTACGGGTTGATACCTACCGCTCAACCGGGGCCGGAGGCCAGCATGTCAATAAGACCGACTCTGCTGTGCGATTAACACACATGCCAACCGGTATTGTTGTTTCTTGTCAGAATGAGCGCAGTCAGATACAAAACCGTGAAAAAGCCATGCAGATGCTGCGTGCGCGCCTGATCGAGCTGCGTGAGCGTGAAAAAGAAGAGCAGATGGCGGACATCAAAGGCGAAATGAAGAAGATTGAATGGGGAAGCCAGATACGTTCTTATGTTTTTCAACCGTATACAATGGTTAAGGACCATCGTACGGGCTATGAATCGGGTAACATTACCGATGTCATGGACGGCAATATTGACGGCTTTATCACCGCCTATCTGAAAATGCAGTAATGCGCGCCGTGATTTTATTATTGCGAACCTGCCTCGCTGTACTGCTGATTTTCTGTTTAATTGCTTACCTGGCGAGTGCTCTTGCCGCCATAGCGACGGATTCGGACAGAATGCTCCAGAAAATGAATGCTTATTCTGACACAACATTGTCAAGCGTTTCCAGCGAAGAGTATCCTGCGCTGGCAATTTCTCTGACTGACTATCTGAAGGGGAAAGCAGATACAGCGCAGATTGAACTTATAAAAAATGGACAAAAAGCCACCGCCTTTTCTGCAAAGGAGCTGATGCATCTGGAAGATATCAAAGGGCTGATAAGCTTTACCGGAACATTGCGTTATACAGCGCTGATATTTATTTTTTTTGCAATGATGTCTTTCTTTATTATTAGAAAAAAAGCACCTGAGTTCCTCAAACTGATTAAGCCTCAGCGGACGATGTCCATCACTTTGTATTCTTTCTTTGCTGTATCGATTGCTTTGCTTGTCTGGGGTCTGGTTGATTTTAACTCCTTGTTTTATACCTTTCACATGATTGCTTTCAAAAATGACTTGTGGCTTCTTGATCCCCGGCAGGATTTGCTGCTGCAGTTGATGCCTTCGGATTTCTTTTTATCGTACGGACAAGATCTGATAAAGAACAGCATGGTTATCCTGCTATCACTTCCCTTGGCAGCATATGCCTTCATGCGCGCGGGAAAGGATGCCGTATGACTTACTTGAAGAGAATGAGAGAAAAGGCTGAGCAACTGCGCGATAGGCCTGATATAAAGATCCTGGCTATTGAGACCTCCTGCGATGAAACGGCTGCCGCCGTTATCGAGGGAGGACGCAGGATATTATCAAATTGCGTCTATTCTCAGATCGATTTGCATACAGTATATGGCGGTGTTGTGCCTGAAATTGCCAGCCGCGCTCATGTTGAGAAAATCGCTGTGGTTGTTAACGCCGCACTTGGTGAAGCCGCGATTGGCTTTGACGATATCGATGCGATCGGAGTGACCTGCGGGCCAGGCCTGGTCGGCGCCCTATTGGTCGGTGTCAGCTATGCAAAAGGGCTTGCCTTTGCGCTTGACAAACCTTTGATTGCCGTCAATCACATTGAAGGGCATATTTGCGCCAATTATCTGACATCTTATGGGCTTGAACCGCCTTATCTGTGCCTGGTTGTTTCGGGCGGACACAGCCATCTGATCATGGTGGAAGAAAAGGATACCTATCGATTGATCGGCTGTACCCAGGACGATGCGGCCGGAGAAGCTTTTGATAAGGCGGCCCGTATTTTGCAGTTGCCCTATCCCGGCGGACCCAAACTGGATAGGGAAGCGGAACTTGGCGATGCCATGCTTTTCCCTTTGCCGCATCCCCGTACCGAAGGAAAATATGATTACAGTTTTTCCGGATTGAAAACTGCCTTTATCAATCTGACCCACAAAATGACCCAAAAGGGAGAAGCTTTGCCTGTTGCTGATTTGGCGGCGTCGTTTCGTAAGGCGGTTGTTGATCAACTGACTGATAAATGCATGCTGGCGGCAGAGGAACTGGGACAGAAGCGTCTGGCTCTTGCGGGCGGTGTATCCGCTAACAGCCTATTGCGCAGGCAGATGCAGGAAGAGTGCAGAACCCGTAAAATTGAATTGTTTATACCGGACCTGGATTATACAGGCGACAACGCCGCGATGATTGGTGCTGCCGCATATCGAAGGCTTCGTCATATGCAATTGGCCGGGCTTGATTTGAACGCCAACCCCTCATTAAGGCTGGTCTAAGCTTTACCCTTTAAGGTAATGCAGTGAATCTGCGGGCGAACCCCTAAGCGCATAGGCAAGAGAGAAGTCCCTACACCATGAGACACCATCAGCCGCCCGCCGTGGGCATCCATCCACCCTCTGGCATAGGTGTCGCCATAGGCGCTGGATGAATGCAGGCTTCGGCCGAATACGACAAGCTGCCCGCCGTGGGTATGACCGCACAGGGCCAGGTCAAAGCGAAATCCTGCTTCCTTTTCAGACAAAGGAAGCACGTCAGGCGAATGAGGAGCAAAAATCGTAAAATCGCTTGCGTTTACTTCCCTGACAAGCGCGCTGACATCCGGGTTTCCCTCCAGAATATCATCGGTGGCACATAGGCAAAGGCTGGCCTTGTTTTTTTTAATTAATACAGCGCTATTATCAAGCAGCACGATGCCTCTTGACCGGATAAGCCCCTTTAGATGCATAATTTCATCCTTGCTACCCAAGAGATCATGGTTGCCGATAACGGCAAATACGCCGGATGGGGCGGCCAGTTCCGGAAGAATACGGAATAACTCAATGGCTGTTTTCGTTGTTTCTCCATAATCGCCGCCCAGAAGGATAATATCGGCATGCATTGCATTCAGCTTTTCAACCAGATCCGCAACCCGCGTGCCGTCTAAAAATGGTCCGTAATGGATGTCCGAAGCGTAGGCGATCTTCATGCCGTCAAAGGCATCGGGAAGCTCTGCAAATACAGCGTTGTCGTCAACTATATCAAGCTGTCTTGACAGCCAAAAAGGGTATAATATTTTTGATGTCGTGGGAATCCACCTTGTAAACCGGAAAAGATGCCTCAAACAGGTCTTCCTTCGACTGGTCAAACGATACCTCCACACTCCTTGATACGCGGACAGGGTATTATCAAGTATGCGCGATGTCAAGGGTGCATGAGTAAAGGAGATACAGATGAAGATATTGGATCGCGGAAATACAGGCTTTCAGCTGCAAACACGCAGCCCTTTTATCGCCTGTATGCATCATAAGGATTTCTTTCCCAGAGGCAATGGACAACTGGCACCGGTCAGTTATCTGCCGGACAGGGATGTTGGTAATGATTTTGATCCATCGGCACCGTTCCGGATGTATCACAGCGATGTGGTACCCGGCTTTCCTGTCCATCCGCACCGCGGGTTTGAAACGGTCACAATTGTGACGCAAGGGTATGTGGATCACTCCGACAGCCTTGGGGCTAAAGGCCGATATGCTTCGGGCGATGTACAATGGATGACGTCAGGAAAAGGGATTCAGCATTGTGAGATGTTTCCATTGATACATGAAGACAAAGAGAATACGATGGAACTGTTTCAGGTCTGGCTCAACCTGCCCGCAAGAAGCAAATTTGTTTCACCGCACTATAAGATGCTCTGGCATGAACAAATCCCCGTGATAACAGAAGTTTTTGAGAAAGGCCGGCTTGAGGTCCGGATTATTGCAGGGAAATATAATGGAATTCGTGCTGTAAACCCAACACCTCATTCCTGGGCGGCGGAAGATCAAAACCATGTCGGTATCTGGATGATTACACTTGAAGACGAGGCCCGGCTGGTGATCCCAAAGGGCACATCCACGATGAGCCGTATGCTGTACCATTATGAAGGTCAGCCTGTCAAAGTCGAAGGCGAAGAACTTGAAACCAAGCGCTTTTTAGAGCTGAAGCCTGATGAGGACATAGAGGTGATCAGCACACAGGGGATCAGCCGCATGCTTCTCCTGGAAGGAGAGAAGATTCAGGAGCCTGTCGCCATTCACGGCCCTTTCGTGATGAATACACAAGAGGAACTGATTCAAGCTTATCATGATTATCGCGCAACAGAGTTTGGCGGTTGGCCCTGGAAGGAGGATACAGTCGTGCATGGACAGGCCGGACGTTTTGCTGAATTTGGAGGCGGAAAGGTTGAATATCCTCCAGAAAAGGATTGATTTCACTTGTGATGGGGATTTACATAAAGCAATAATTATGCTATGATAAACGTTGTGGTTAAGAACCTTATGCTCGGGTCAACGATTCTCCACGTTGATCTGTGTGTATGGCAATTGACAGAGGGGAAGACCACGCCCCAAAAGGAGGAAACATGGATAAGCAACGTAAACAGGAAATCATCAAAACCTATGGCCGCAGTGAGGGCGATACAGGCTCTCCTGAAGTGCAGGTCGCGCTGCTAACCGAACGGATCAATCATCTCAATGAGCATCTCAAGATCAACAAGAAAGACCACCACAGCCGTCGCGGATTGCTTTTGATGGTTGGTCAACGCCGCGGGTTGCTGGACTACCTGATGAAGACTGACATTGAACGCTATCGTACCCTGATCGGCCAGTTGAATCTGCGTAAATAAGGTAAGCAAGGGTCCGGGACCGCGCAAGGCCCCGGCCCTTTTATATCGTCTCAGGCAGGGGAGCCTGAGACAGAGAAGAAGGAGTAAAGAATGGAAGCAAGAAAGTATACAATGGATTATGCAGGCAGGCCTCTCACCTTTGAGTTTGGCCGTTATGCAGAACAGGCCGCAGGCTCTGTGTTACTGCGCTATGGCGATACGGTGGTGATGGTGAATGTTACATATTCCGAAAAGCCGCGTGAAGGACAAGATTTTTTTCCGCTGAGCGTGGATTTTGAAGAAAAACTATATGCGGCAGGGAAAATTCCCGGCGGCTTCATTAAGCGTGAAACACGGCCCACCGAAAAGGCAACGCTGACCTGCCGTTTGATCGATCGTCCTATCAGACCACTGTTTCCCAAGGGAATCCGAAATGACGTTCAGGTGGTAGCGACAGTTTTATCCGTGGATGTGGATAACCCGCCGGATATTCCGGCCATGATCGGCTCATCCATCGCTCTATGTGTCAGCGATGTGCCCTGGGGCGGCCCTACCGGTTCAGTTACTGTTGGCCGGGTGAATGGCCAGTTTGTGATGAACCCAAACGAGAAGGAGCGTGCTATCAGCGATCTGCATTTGACCGTCTCAGGCACCAAGGACGCCATCATGATGGTGGAAGCCGGTGCCAATGAGGTGTCAGAGGATGTGATGCTGGA
>CAZYKQ010000013.1:0-29193 GCA_964648235.1 uncultured Christensenella sp.
TGACCATCAGGAAGGAGGCCAGCAGCGCCAGCACCGCGTAAGTCTCAACCATAACAGTCATCGTAATGGCTTTACCTGACATATCAGGATGCTGACCCACCATCATCATGCCCGCGGCGGCCACTTTTCCCTGGTGGATGGCGGACAACATACCGACAAATGCGACAGGCAACACGGCTCCAATATACAACAAGCCCTGTGACAGGCCGACATCAGCCATGTTTCCGCCCAGAGCGCCGGTATTAACCAGGATAATAACAGCAATCAGGAAACCATAGATACCCTGGGTGCCCGGAAGAATCTGCAGCACCATGAGTTTGGAGTTGACCTCAGGGTTTTCGCTGGATACACCGGCCGAGGTTTGGCCCGCCAGGCCAACGCCCTTGGCCGAGCCGTAACCCGCCAGGACAACAGAGATCGCCGCCGCGACGAAAGTGAGAATTTGGCCCAGAGAGAGAGTCGTCATGTCCATAAAGATAAATACCTCCATTGAATTAGGTCGATATTACGCAGCGTCTTTGACGCGAACGTGGCGCGGAGAAAACCTCAGTGGCATAAAGGGCTTGCCGCCCTCCTGGTAGAACTTGCCGAAAAACTCGATATACTGCAACCGGCAGGCGTGCACATAGGCTCCCAGGATGTTGATAGCGGCATTAAACAGGTGCGCGCCCACAAAGACGACGGCACCCAGCGCCAGGCTGATAATACCTCCGCCTGAGGTCATCATACCAACCAACTGGTTGATGACCATGCCGATAACACCCGTCGCCAGCCCCATTCCGAAAAGGCGCATATAGCTGAGCAGGTCTGAAATCCAGCCGGTTACGCCATACAGCGCGCCCAGGCCCGATATCACCCGCTTGATTGGATTTTTGGATTTATCCCGGCCGGCAGTCAGGATAATAATGGCAGCGCCCGCGATGGCCATCCACTTGCCGATGGCTTCCGTGGCGGGCAGGGCCAACAGCCCCAGGCCGACAATTACAAGCGCCCAGCTAAGCTGGTCATAAACGGCATCCAGCGGCTTCTTGTCGCGGATATTGAGATAGGCCCCCATCCCAAGCCCGGCAAACAGATGGATCGCTCCCAGGCCGATGCACAGTGCCATGACGGGCATGGAATCATTGACCGCGTCAAACATCCCCAAGGCGGGAATGGCGGCAAAACCAAACCATGTGTTGTACAGAGCGCCCCAGAATACTGTGGCGATACCGCCGCCCAAAAGCACCAGCATCAGCTTGCGCAGGCCCGCGCCGGGCTGCATAATTTTCATCAGAATGGGGATAACCAGGGCCATGGCTACACCATAGCCTGCGTCCGATACCATCATGCCGAAAAAGCAGACGAAGAAGGGCATCATCACATTGGTAGGGTCAATGCCCGCCGGATCAGGCAAAGCAAAGCCGGCCACGATGGTTTCATAAGGGGCTATCAGCGGCTTGTTGCCCAGCAAAACCGGGGGCACCTCATCCTCCTGCGCATCTCTGAAGGCAAGCTGCGCTTCGGGAAAAGCGGATTTGACCTCGCGCTCAAAAGCTTCTGTCAAAGAGGCGGGAATCCACCCCTCCATCAGGCTGACAAACTGCGTATGCGCTATCAAACCGCCTGCATCCGCGCGGGCCGCATCGGCGCTGAGCGCTTCATAGCAGAGCCGCAGCTGAGGCAGCATGTTCCCCAAGGCATCCATCTGCCGATCCACATCGGCCACTTCCAGTGATACGCCTTTCAGCTCCCGCTGGAGCGCTTCCCTCTGCTGGGCGGGCGTTCCTTGGCCTTCGCCGGGCAATGATGATTGAAATCCGGCGGCACGCAGAGCGGATTGAAAGTCTTCCGCATCGTTTGCATGCGCCCAGGCAATCATGTATTGCAGGTCCCGCTGATTTGAAAGCTGACGGATCAGCACCGGGCGTCCGGACCATTCGCTTTGGATACGGCTTAATTCTGCCGTCTTTAAATATCCCGTAAATATCCGTGTGCTCCGGGTTGACGTCAAAGCCTCCACGGGAATATCAAGCGACAGCCACGGGGTCAGCTGATCGATCATCAGCCTCAGCCTTGTCTCCTGTCCGCGCAGTTCGCCGGACAGCCGCTCCAGGCGCTCGGCTTCCTCAACCGCCGCCATTGCCTCGGGGTATTGCTCCCGCTCAAGGTCGACAAGCGATGCCTCCGGCAGAGGGGTGATCATGGAGCGCTTTTCCTTGTCGTAGCGGCTTAGCTTGCCCAGGGCCCAGCGTATACGGGACAGGTTCTCCTGCCTGTCGCCATCCTGAACCGCCAGAGCCTGCAGCGCTGCGCCCTCCGGCTGTTCAGACGGCATAACATGAACACAGCCGCAGCGCTGAGCCAGGCGCAGGAAAGCCTTTTCATCCTTTTGCATCAGCAATACGCTGATGTGCTGCATTTTAACGATGGCCATGGATGACCTCATTAACAATCAAATTGACTGCCTCCGGCAAAAGAACCGCAGCCTTCTCTATCCCGGCGTCGATCTCTTCGCGGCGTTCCCTTGACTGTTTTTCCAGTCCTGTCTCCGCTTCCAGCCGGGCATCATTCAGCAGCTTTCTGTACAGCTGGCGGCTTTCGAGCGCTGCCTCGCGCTCGCGCTCACGCGCAGCGTTTTCGACACCCTTCATAAGTTCAGCGGCACGCTGCTCCGCTTGGGCCAGAGCTTCTGCCGCCGCTTTTTCCGCATCCAGAATGCTTTGTAAAACGTCCAAGGCCATCATCGTCACCTCGTTTACTATTAAGACGTTAATATCCTACCATATCCAACATGAAAAGGCAAAGGGAACGCGCTGATTTATTGCTTCTCAAAGACTGCCTTGCGTTCCTTGGGGAGATAGTGCATCAAAAGCCTGGATACTGTACCGGTCAGGCCGCCCGTTACAATGGCAACAGCCACTAAAATGGCCATATAGTAGATAAGCTGGCTGGTTTGCAGAATCAGGATGGCAACGCCAACCTGCGCCACATTATGCGCCACCGCGCCGGCTACTCCGACACCAACGGGGCTGATGCCTTTGACTACATAGATTAAAAGGATCATGACAAGAAGGCTCAGCACACCGCCTGCCAGGCTGTAGGGCAAGGCCATAAATCCGCCGAACATCAGCGCGGACAAAAACACTTTTACAATCATCAGCTGCACCGATATCGTGATGCCCAGCCAGTACAGGCTCAAAAGCAGCACGGAATTGGCCAGGCCGATTTTCATCCCCGGAACACCCCCGACAGGAAAAAGTGATTCAATATAGCTCAGCACCATCATCACCGCCACAAACATGGCGGACATGGCCAGGCGATTGGTTTGCTTGTTCAATGTGATCTCCTTTTTACAAGCGGCAGGCGGATCGCCGCGCGCAGCATAAACATGATCCCAAGGCAGAATAAAGACCACAGAAGGGGAAAGGCATCGGGCAGCGCATTTTCCTGAGTGGGTTGCTCTGCATAAAAGCTCATCACTTCCTGCTCGTTAAGCACCTCCAGCAACACCTCGTTGGGCAGGCAGATGATCTGATTGTACAGCGCGCGCAGATCACGGTTATCAAGGGATACCTCTCCCTGATGAACGCACAGCTGGTTATCGCAGCTGGAAAAGATCATGCTGACAACACCGTCTTCAGCGCTTACCAGGTTATGGTATCCGCCTTCTCGCGCGATATCAACACTGAAACGCCCATTCAAAGGAATCGGCTCATACATACGGTTGTTGACAGAGATTCGCAGATAAGCGCTGCCGGGCAGGCGCCTGGAGTCCTCCCCCCACAAGGAAAGTTCCCGCGCCGAATCGGCCGCGGCGTCCGCCTCAAACTTTTGCACGGTGATATCTGGCGCAGTCTGGCTTTTGGGCGCCGCCTTTGGCTGCAGCAGGCCCGAGCGGCTTAAGATCAGCAAAACCAGGGCAAGCCCGGCCGCTGACAGGATAACGATCAGATCGCGTGGTTTCAAATGTATGCTCCTTATTGAGAAATAACCCGGATGAAAAAGCCGTCGCTTGAAAACAGAGGCGCCAGCGTGCTGGCTGAAATCAATTTGCCGATCCCGTCAGCAGGCAAGACGGTCGAAATCAGCGGGACAAGCAGGAGAAGCAGGTAGACCAGCACGCCGCCGCGCAGCACGCCGAACACGCCGCCTGCCAGCCAGTCAAGCTGCTTGAGAATGGGAAAATCCATCACATGCTTGATAAGGCTGATGATAAAACTAAGGGCGATATAGGCAAGGACGAAGACCGCCAGGTAGCTGATCACCTGCACGGAGGCCTCGATGATGGTATTGGATACATAGGTATTGACCGTGGTCTGCCCACCGCCAAAGGATTGGCTTAACAGGTTTTGTTCCAGCACCTTGGCCAGGGGCTGCGGCAAGCTGACCGAACGCAGAATGGTTTCAATCGTACTGCGCCCGACAGAGACCACCGGGGAAGAAGCCAGATCAAAGTCACCCACCCGAACCACAGAATCCGTGTAGGTGGACAGCAGATTGGTCACCGCCGGGTTTGAAATGAAAATTTCCGCCAGCCTCGGACCGAATGAAAAGGCAGCCGCAATGGATAGCAAGGCAGCCAGGAGGCTGGCAACCGTATGGATAAAGCCGTGATAAAAGCCATAGACCACGCTGATCCCTACGACCGCGAGAATGATGATGTCAACGATGTTCACGTCATTTCCTCCTAAAAGCTTATGGCAGGGTTACAGCCCACACATCGTCTCCGCAGTTGACCAGTACCGTACCGTTTGACAAAAGCCCTATGTAACCGGTGATCGTATCTGGAATCGTTGACTGCAGCGCGGAAAAACGCTGGGCGGACAGATCCGTCCGGTAGAGTACGTCGCCTGAAAAAGCAAAGAGCGTATTGTTCCAGATTCCGGCCCCCACGCAGGCGTCAGGCAGGGTATAGCGGCTGTCTTTCACACTGCTCCCGCTGCCGGAAAGCACGCGCAGCTCGGTGATGCTGCGGGCCTCCACCGTCTGCGATTCCGGCGCGAACAGCATTGTCGCGTAGCCGCTTCCGGCGACGCTGTCGATCAGACGCCAGCCGTAAACCAATCTCTTTTCAAAAGGATCAAGCGTACCGCGGCTGTCATAGACCTCAATATCGCGGGTATTGATGACATACAGCTTTTTACCGGAGTATAGAACCGCGTAGGTGATTTCCTCCCCCAGTTCGACTTCACCGGTATTCATCGCGCCAACGCGATAAATGTTCATCACCGTCAGGGGCGCAACGCCCAACACGTCCAGCGCGGTAGACCAAAGGTAGTCTCCGTTTTCAAAGAAGCCCACGTCCATCAGCACCTTGCCTTCGTAGGCTACGGTTTCACTGTCAACAGCCAGTCCGTTAGCATCCTTGATGACCAGGCTGGGGCTCAGGGTATCCCCCGTCACGGCCGCCACATACTTGGTCCCCGCGCGGGCAAACTGAATGGTGTCCGCCAGGCGGTCGTTGTAGGTGACACGGCCGTTTCTATCCAGAATGTGCAGGCTGCCCCCCGACCAGGCCGCCACCAGGCGATCCGATACGTTGAAACCGGCGCTGGGCCCCAGGACGTACTTCCACAACTCCGTCCCGTTGGAACTTAGACAAAAAAGGGTCGTACCGTCATAATACAGAAGCCTGTCCCCCATGGGGGTGACATTTTGTGTAACAACAGGGCGCAGGCGTTTGGCCGACAGCCTGCGCGAACCCCCGCCGAATATGCCCGCCAGATAGGCTATCACCACCGCGACAATCAAAATCGCGGCGACAACGAGGGTAATTTTGACCTTGGGGTCCCTCTCCTGGCTCAAACTCACACTCTATCCTCCAAGCGGTAAAACCGCTTTCCTATTATACGGTCCGTCACCCCGCGCGTCAAACAATATGCATCGTCAGAATGCCCTATTCATTGCCACAGGTCAGCCGGTCTTTAAAATAGCCCTCCGAACAGTAAACCGCGCCCAAAGGATTGTGCGCCGTCACCCTGTCCTTTGCGACCAATACCGTCACCGGAGCCTCGGAATATTTAAAGAACAAGGAATCGTGGCCGACGCACAGACCGACCGCCACATTAAACTGTGTCCTCTGTTCGTTTAACAGTTTTGCCTGCGCGACAGGATTGCATATCGGTTCAAATTGTTCCGGCCGCACCTTGTGCTCCCGGGGGATGCCCATATCCTCCTTGGCGATTCCGCCGGCTTTGCAGATAACGGACACAACCTCCAGACCGTTTGCCTCCATGATCCGGGCGATCTCCCTGGCCTCCTTGCGCAAGCCTCTGCAAAAAGCCATGCCTATTCTTTTGTAGTCCATGCGGCGGCAAAACTCCATCACCTCCCGCAAGCGGGGCCACCGGCAGTAGCCAATCCCTTCTATCTCAGAGGATGTCACATGGAAAACCCGTTCTTCCGCGTATGCGGACACAGACGCCCGCATCACGGGCTCACTCCGCATGGGGCAGTTGGCCGGCATACCGGCATGATCAGCCTTTCCGCATGCGTCAGCGGCACAATTTGCGCAGGTATACATCATCAGTTCCTCCTTAATTTTTATCCCGGCAGGATATATCTTCAGACATACTCTCCTGATGCTCCCCGGACGCTGACTTCACCGGCGGCAATCTCCAAAATGCCCGAGGCCGAATGAACGATCAAGGTTCCGTCATCTTTCACGCTGACAGCCCGGCCGTATATGGTTCTTCCTTCTGTTTCAAAGCGGATATCCTGCCCGATCGTGAGGCAGCGGGCACGGTAAAAGCTCATATGTTCCGGCGCGCGCGGCAGGGCCTCCAGCAAACCGGATATGATCAAGGCTGCCAGTATTTCTCTGTCAATGGGTTTATCCCCCCAATCCAGGCAGGACGCTTTGTCCGCCAGATCCCCGGAAAAGCTTGCCCCTCCTGTGTTGATCCCGATGCCGATGACGGCCTGCTTTATGCCGCCTTGCGCTATCGTCAGCCCCTCAGACAAAATACCGCCCACCTTTTTACCGTGCTGCATCAAATCGTTTACCCACTTGATCTGAAGCGGCGGCAGCCCCATCGTGTCCGCTGCCCTCAGCACCGTTGCGGCGGCCAGCGTTGTCAACGTGCCCGGATGAGCGCCTGCACAATCCAGCGCCAGGCTCATGTAAAGCCCGCCCTGAGGGGATATGAAAGTCCGTCCCAGCCTGCCGCGCCCGGCCGTTTGCGCATCAGCGATGAAGGCCGCAGGCAAACTTCCCCCCTCCCGCGCCCACCGCTTTGCCAGCAGGTTGGTTGAATCAGCGCTGTCAAAACAATGCAGCGCGACATCAAGTTGTCCCAGGCTGGCCCGGATTTGCGATTCGTTCATGGCTCCTCCTGTCCGAATTCATCATATACACAGGCCTATGCTCCGGTCAAGTTGAACAGGGCTCGCGAATGCTTTATACTATGCGCATTCTATCGGGGACGGTGGCTTAATGAAAACAGTCTTGATCACAGGCGGCACGGGCGGCATCGGCGAGGGCTTGGTGCGTGCTTTTACGCGCGCAGGCTGGCGGACAGCCTTTGGCTTTTACCGCAATCAGGAGAAGGCGGAACAGTTATCCATACAAACCGGCGCCCTGTCGTTTTCAGCCGACCTTCGGGAGGAAGATCAATGCCTTCAGCTTTTTTCCAAGGCGCAGGCTCAGCTGGGCCATATTGACGCGCTGATTCTTTGCGCCGGCCTTGATTGGCAAGGGCTGATCAGCGATATGAGCACCGCTGAATGGGACAGCCTGATCGCCCTCAATCTGCGCAGCGCTTTTATTCTTTCGCGTGAAGCCCTGGGTTTGATGCAAAAGGCAGGCAGCGGCAGCATTCTGATGATCAGCTCTCTTCAGGCAGCAGGCGGCGCAAGTTGTGAAAGCGCTTACGCCGCCAGCAAAGCCGGTCTGATCGGCCTGTGCAAATCCCTGGCGCGCGAATGGGGGCCCAGCGGCATCCGCGTCAACTGCCTTGCGCCCGGCGTCATCGATACGGGAATGATGGATGCCTTTAATCAAGAGGATAAAGAAAGCCTGCGTCTGGATACTCCTCTGCGCCGCTTGGGTACGCCTGAAGATACCGCGCAGGCCGCGCTGTTTTTATCCGGAGATCAGGCTTCCTTTATTACAGGGCAGGTCCTGGGGGTCGACGGGGGTTTGCTGATATGATGACGAACAATATGATAAAAACTGCCGCCGTGAAAATGGCAGCAGTTTTTTGCGTCATGATGAGGACTATTCCATGACGCGCGCTGAAAACTCAGCCTGATACATTTCACCGGGCTTCAGCCAGCATACATGGGGTTTATCCTCAAAGCGGCCTGTTTCCCCTTCTGCCGGGGGAAGCCCGTTCCAGGGCTCCAGGCAGATATAGGGCGCTTTTACCCCGGGCTTTGTCCAGAGGGCAAGTACATCAAAATCGGCATAGCTGAATTCAATTCCCTTTCCGGTTCTTGGGTTTTCAAGGAGCACGCGGCGGGATGTCAGCTTGTCAAAGATCAGGGCGTCCTGATTGAACAGATCGTGGCACAAGGGAAGGATTCTTTTCTCCCGCAGGGCAATGTGCTTTTGGCCGATAATTCGGCCCTCATCGGATAAGATGGAGATCCATCCGCTCTCATCCTGCTCAAAGCGAATCACATAATCTTCAAAGGCTTCCCCTTTGTACAGCGGGCAGAGAAAGCCCGGATGGCCGCCGATGGTGAAGGGCATATTGCCTTTGTCCCGGTTTTCAACCGTATAGCAGGTGGTAAAACCATCCTCCCGAATGGTATGCCTGATGGAAAGCGAGAAGACAAAGGGATATAAAGCTTTGGACCATTCATCGGCTTCATAGACCAGTTCAATGGATGAATCGTCTGTCTTGTGAACAGAAAATTCCTTCCACCTGACGATGCCGTGTTTGGGGATTTCGTAGGGCTTTCCGCCGATGCTGATCTGCCCATTGATCAATATGCCGATCGTGGGAAAAAGGTTGGGGCTATGGCTCCCCCAAACGGCAGGGTCAGCGGGCCATATATACTCGATGCCCCGGGCAGATTGATAGGAACATATTTCAGCGCCGAGCGTTCTGACCTTGGCAGAGGCTCTGCCGCACGCAAGCTCATAAACCGGCATGGTCACTCACCCAGATAATAGAACCCTTTGTCAGGCACCTGGCCGCCCACGGAGACAGGATTGGCCTCAAAGAGGATCTCAAACAAGGGGCTCAACTGCGCCTGCATGTCTTCGCCGTTCACGTAGACGATGTTGCATAGCGGAATCGCGTTCTCAGCGATCTTTTCATTTGGCAGGATGCCTGCATTGACGATATCCGCCGCGGCCAGGGCCGGGTGGCTGCTGATGTATTCGACAGAGGCTTCGTAACGCTCTAAAAAGACGGCCAGGTCTTCAGGCCTTTCCTTTGCAAAATCCGTGCGCACCACCAGACAGCCCATGGACAGCACAGCTTCGGGTTTGCCGTCCTTCTCCGCCGCCTTTTTGAACTCTTCTGTAATGTCAAGCGCCACGCGGTAGCTGTCGTCCTTCATCAGCAGAGCCGTCGCCATCGGCTGGGGCAGCATCACAATATCAGCCAAGCCGGAGGCAGCCAGGGTGGATACCTCGTTGTGCTCACTTTTATAGTCAAGTTCAGCGTTCACGTTGTTCACACTCAGAATATAGTTCAAGGCGTATTCCGGCACGGCGGCCTGCCCCGACAAGGTGACCGTTGTGCCCGCCAGATCCGCTATCTCATGGATGCTGTTTCCTTTTTCAAGGACATAGAGTACACCCAATGTATTGATGGCAAGCATCTGGACGCGCCCTTTCGTCTTTTGATACAGCACCGCGGCTAAATTGGTCGGCAGGGCGGCTATATCATAGTTTCCGGATGCGACAACGCCAACCAGCTCTTCAGGCGCCGCAACCAGCTTGTAATCGTAAGCAAAATCTTCCTCTGCCATCAGCGGGGCAAGGCTCATCCCTGTGGGGCCGACCAAACCAAAGACACGGACCGCAGCCGCTTCCTCTCCCAAAGCAAGGCCTGTCGGCACAAGGGACACCATCAGCGCCAATACGCATAATAAAGCTAATTTCTTCATCAGTAAGTTCCCCCCTCGGTTTGTTTGCCTTCAAAGGCCGCTATGGCGCCGCTTGCGCCGATGCGTTCCACACCCGCTTCCAGATATGCCAGTATATCTTCCGCTGTCCGGATGCCGCCAGAGGCCTTCACCCGCACGCCGGGGCCGATATGGGCCGTCAACAGCTTAATATCCTCCATCGTCGCCCCGCCGGTTCCAAAGCCGGTTGATGTCTTGATAAAGTCCGCGCCGCCTTCCGTAACGCAGCGGCACAGTTCAATCTTCTCCGCATCCGTCAGGTAGCAGGTCTCAATGATAACTTTCAGGATCTTATCATTTGCCTGTGATTTCAGCGCCCGGATCTCCTCGGTCACCTTGTCAAAGGCGCCCGCCTTGACATCGCCCAGGTTGACCACCATGTCAATTTCTCCGGCTCCCTCCAGGATGGCCTGTCTGGCTTCCGCGACCTTAATCTCCGTGGCGTTGTAACCCAAAGGAAAGCCGATCACCGTGCAGACATTAAGCGCGGGAAAAGCGTCTTTCGCCCGCTTTACAAAGCAAGGCGGGATGCACACGCTGGCCATGCCCCAGCGCTGGCCCTCCTCGCAAATTACCCGGATCTGTTCCCAGGTAGCGGTTGGCTTTAACAAGGTATGATCCACATGCGAAAACACTGTTTTCAACTCCATGATCGTCCCTCCACACTTTTTTTATTGTGCTTCTATCGTAGCACGACAAAGGCTTATTGTCATCTGTTTATCCCTATGGTATGATGATTTTGTTATGATCGCAAGCTTAATCACAAGAAGGGACGACTGATTCAATGTCTTTTTTCTTCCAGTCTGCTGCCGCGGGCTTATTCATTGCTCTGGGCGGTTATGCCTATCTTTCCGTTGAGAGCCGGTATCTTGGCGCCTTTTTGTTCAGCTTTGGCCTGTATGCCGTCTGCCAGTACCAGACCCCTTTATTTACCGGCCGCATAGCTTATTTGGGGAGGCCCGGCGGTTACAGCCCTCAGAAGCTCATGCTGATGCTGTTTTACAACTTTATCGGAGCGGCCTTTGTAGGATTGCTGTTCCTGCCGGTACAGGGGGGCATGGATATCCTGAGCGTCGCCCAGAAAAAGCTGAGCCAGCTTCCGCATGAGAGCTTTATCAAAGGCCTGTTCTGTGGAATGATTGTTTTTACCGGCGTGGATATTTTCCGGCGATATGAAGATCCGCTGGGACGTTACCTGGGCGTTCTGCTGGGTGTACCGGCTTTCATATTGGCCGGTTTTGAGCATTGCGTAGCCGACATATTCTACCTGACTGCAGCCTGGCGGCATGGTCTGGGCTTTGAGGCGGACCAGGTTTTGTTTCTTGTTCTGGTCATCCTGGGCAACGCGGCCGGGGCTTTGATTTTGAACGCCCTGCTTCCTCAGCCCAAACCAAAGACGACATAACAAGGAGGAATAAATGCGCTACTGTGAAAAATGCAGGATGATGGTTGAAGACACCTGCCCTGTGCACAAAGAAAACCATCTGCGCCAACCGGAAGCAAACGATCCGGTGCTGATCGCTCAGCTAAGCGGTATTGCCGCCGCGATGCTGGAGGGGGTCTTATTGGACGAAAAGGTACCCTTCCTAAAGGAAGGCCGTCTGGGCGCCGGCATGAGTGTCTGGATCGGCAGCATGATGGAAATTTACAGCTTTTATGTGCCTTATGCCGTTCGCGAGCAGGCTATGGGCTTGTATGCGCTGGTGAGCGCGCCTGTAGAGGATGAGGAAGAAATAGAGGATGATGAGTAAGAAAGTAAGACGACTCGGTTAGAAAGTCGGAGGCGTCGGCATGATACTTAGCTTTGATACCGGCATAGCAAAGGAGTATACGAGCAATTCACAAAGAGCACGCATACTTACTGAGAGTTGGATGGAGACCAACGGTTATTGCCCGATTTGCGGCGCAACACCTCTTGTTCACTATGAGGCAAACAAACCAGTAGCAGATTTCTATTGTAACTCGTGTAAATCAGATTATGAACTAAAAAGCAGAGGCAGTAAGGGTGGAGAGATTGTCGGGCAGGTTGTAGGTGGTGCATACGAAACTATGATAAAACGAATTACTTCCCATAATAATCCGAACTTCTTTTTTATGGCATATAACAATGACTCTGTAAGCCATCTGCTCATGATCCCCAACTATTTTTTTACACCGACGATCATTGAGAAACGCAAACCTCTTTCTGAAAATGCTCGCAGAGCCGGCTGGGTGGGGTGCAACATTCTGATTTCTGGAATCCCCGAAGCTGGACGTATCTATATGATTAGGGATCGGGTTGAAATTGATAGAAATATTGTTGTAAATAATTACGCAAAGGCGAAAAGACTTGAGACAGAAAACCTTGAAGGCAGGGGTTGGTTGTTAGATGTCCTGGCTTGTGTTGACAAGCTACATTCTGATATTTTTTCTTTGGCAGAAGTTTACTCATTTGAGCCTGAGCTTGCGGAGAAGTATCCAAAAAACAACAATGTGCAAGCCAAAATTCGCCAGCAACTACAATTGCTCAGAGACCGTGGGTTCATAGAGTTTATGGGAAAAGGGTTGTATCATAAAATTGGATAATCACACAAATCGAATATTGCAAGTGCAGCATTGAAGTAGCCATATTAGATTGTATTGCAATCGTACTTGATGTTACACATAGTCTCTTGAATAACATAAACACTCTTTTTCTGGTGTAATGAACGCAAGAAAAAGAGCGGTACGCATCCTTGCCTTTCCAATCCCAGTGAAGGGAAAACTGCCAAGTCAACTCAACCCGCTACAGGTGCGCTGAGCATCAAGAAACACTACGGATTCTCTGATGAGGACGTTGGAAGAGATATGGAAGAACCCCTACCTTCAATATTTTTAGGATTTTCGGCATACTCAAGCGATCGCCGTTTTTTGAAAGCCCCCTATCGCGTCCCGAATTCAACCGCTTCCCCGACCCGCAGCGTCTTTTGCACATCGATCAGCCTCTGATTTCTGCTGCCCCGAAAGCTGAGGTCCAGCGACTTTTGCGCTAAAATAAAGGGGCCATCCACCAGCACATCGATATATTCCAGCGCCGCCATGATGGCCGGATCCGGTTCTTTCAGCATATGCTCGATGGTATCGCCCGTATAGCACCAAACATTCAGGCCCATCGACTTCGCTATAGCCGCCATACTTCGGGCTGCTTCGGGTTGCATCAGGGGCTCTCCGCCTGACAGAGTCAATCCGTCCAGCAAGGGGTTTTTCTCAAGCAGGGCACGCACTTCCCCGGTGTCCGCCTCCCGGCCGCCCAGGGGGTCGTGCGTATCCGGATTATGACAGCCGGGGCAGGCATAGGGGCAGCCTTGCATGAAAACCGCCAAGCGCAAGCCCGGCCCGTCTACAATGCTGTCATTTACAATGCCCGATAACTGAAATAGCATGATATCTCCCCTTAATTGATCAGATGTTGTGCTTCACGCGGTCATGCTCCTCCGACTGCTTGGCGTTATTGAAGCGATCGGTGGTACCGACCAGATAACCTGTGATACGGCGGATGCGCTCGAACTTATGGTCTTCTTCGCTTCTGCCGCACTGCGGGCAGCTGTCGCCGATGATGCCGTTGTAGCCGCAGACCGGATCACGGTCGACGGGGTGGTTGATGGATCCGTAGCCCACACCGCTATGCTGCATGTGACGGATAATCTTTTCAAAAGCCTCCAGGTTCTGAAGAGGGTCACCGTCCATCTCCACATAGGTGATGTGGCCGGCGTTGGTCAGCGCGTGATAGGGCGCCTCAATTGATATTTTATCAAAAGCGCTGATGGGGAAATAAACCGGCACATGGAAGGAGTTGGTGTAATACTCCCTGTCCGTCACCCCGGGAATGTTTCCGTAACGTTCCCTGTCCATTCTGACGAAGCGGCCGCTCAGCCCTTCGGCAGGGGTACCGATCAGGGTGTAGTTCATGCCCGTTTCCTCCGTTTTGCGGTCCAGGAAACTGCGCATGAAGCCGATGATCTCAAGGCCCAGGTTCTGGCTCTCAGGGCTTTCACCATGGTGTTTGCCGCGCAGGGCCACCAGCGTTTCCGCCAGGCCAATGAAGCCCATGGACAGCGTGCCGTGTTTCAAGACCTCACGCACTTCATCTTCCCATCCCAGCTTTTCGCTGTCGATCCACACATGCTGGCCCATCAGGAAGGGGAAGTTGTAAACCCGTTTGCGGGCAATGATTTCAAAGCGTTCGTTGAGTTGCTCATAGACCAGATCCATTTTGCGTTCCAGTTCCTCAAAAAACCAGTTGACATCCCCTTTTGCCTCAATGGCAATGCGCGGCAGGTTGATCGAAGTGAAAGAGAGGTTCCCGCGGCGCGGCGCGACCTCCCGGTCCGGATCGTGCGCGTTGGCCATCACGCGGGTACGGCAGCCCATATAGCCCACTTCCGTCTCCGGATGCCCTGGTCTGTAATACTTGAGGTTGTAGGGCGCGTCCAAGAAAGAGAAGTTAGGGAAGAGCCGTTTGGCCGAGCAGCGGATGGCTAAGCGGAACAGATCGTAGTTAGGATCTTCAGGACTGGAGTTGACCCCTTCCTTCACCCGGAAAATCTGGATGGGAAATATGGGCGTCTCCCCCCGGCCAAGGCCGGCCTCGGTTGCCAGAAGAAGCTGTTCCATCACCAGCCTCCCCTCGGGCGAGGTGTCAGTCCCGTAGTTAATCGAGGAAAAAGGAACCTGCGCGCCCGCGCGGCTGTTCATGGTGTTCAGGTTGTGTACCAATGCTTCCATGGCCTGATAGGTGGCTTTGATAATTTCCCGGTCAGAAAATCTGCGGGCGTTTTTCAGCAGTTTTTGGGCGGCGTCTTGCGGGATCAAGCCAGTGAGTTTATCGGTCAAGGCCTTGGTGAATGCTTCATTTTCCGCCATCTCGGGGTAGAGGCCCGTTTCATCCTCCGCCTCTTCCAGCATCTTTCGTACCAGCTCATCCGCGTTTTCGGTATCATGATCCGCCTCCAGCAGGCGAATCATGTTGTCACGGAAGCGCTTGCGATAGGTCTTTCTGACACCGGGAGCCATGCCATAGTCAAAGTTGACAATGCTCTGGCCGCCGTGCTGATCGTTCTGGTTGGCTTGAATGGCAATGCAACAAAGCGCTGAGTAGCTGGCGATGTCCATGGGCTCGCGCAGCACGCCATGGCCGGTGGAAAAGCCGTTTTTAAACAGCTCCAGCAGGTCAATCTGACAGCAGGTGGTTGTCAGCGTCAAAAAATCCATATCATGGATGTGGATATCCCCGGCCTGATGGGCTTGGGAATGCTTGGGGTTGAGGACATACATTTCATAGAATTGCTTGGCCCCTTCGGAACCAAACTTCAGCATCGAGCCCATGGCGCTGTCGCCGTTGATGTTGGCGTTTTCACGCTTCATGTCGGAATCGGAGGCTGCCTTGAAGGTAATGTCCTCGTAGGTCTTCATCAGGCGGGTATTCATCTGCCGCACCCGGCTGCGCTCAGCCCGGTAGAGGATGTACGCCTTCGCCGTGCGGACAAAACCCTTTTCAATCAGGATGCGTTCAACGGCATCCTGCACCTCTTCCACACTGGGCGTGGCCGAGATGTTCTCGTTTTTTTCAATGTCCTCCATCACCAGACGGGTCAGCTCCCTCGCCGTGTCCTCCCCTTTTTGGCTGCCGGACGCGGCAAAGGCACGCACAATGGCCTGATCAATCTTTGCGCTGTCAAAGGGCACAACTCTGCCATCCCGTTTTTTGATGCTGGTGATCATGAAACTGTCCTCCTGATATCTTCTGTCCGGTCATTATAGCCTTGCCGCAAAGGGCTGTCAAGGAGGATTCCACATTATGTGGGAAAAATATAAAGCAGCGACACTATATATAGTAGTCGCTGCTAACCTTGGAAGATCCCTTATCAGATCTCTATTTTGGGCTCTTTGTCATTCCTGCGGTAGATCACAAAACGTTTGCCGATCACCTGCACGGGTGAAGCCCCGGTGCGGAGGCATAGCTCCTCTGCCGCGTCCCGGGCAGAAAGGGGCGCGTTTTGCAGTACCGAGCACTTGATCAGCTCGCGCGCCTGAAGCACATCATATGCTTCTTTCACAGTGTTTTCGGATATGCCTTCCTTGCCGATGTACAGCACAGGCGTCAGTGTATTGGCCATGCCGCGCAACGCGGCTCTTTGCTTGGGGTTAAGTTCCATATCTTTTTCCTCTCAAAATGTTTCGGTCTTTTGCTTGTAAAAAGCATTCCGGCATGCGGTTTTGCTTCGGCCGGGATGCGGAAACAGTACCATAGATTACCCTATTCGATAAAGTCAAACTCCATGCCATCCATGCGGATGGTGTCGCCTTCCTTGGCCCCGGATTGTCGCAGTGTGTCGATGATACCGCTGCGCTGCATGGTGGACTGGAACCATAGCAGACTTTCATGATCTTCAAAGTTAACGGAGGCGATCAGCCTTTCGATGGAAGGCCCTTCAACGACATAGGCGTCGCCTTCCTTTATAACGGAAAAGCCCCTGACCCCTTCTTCCACCTCGGCAGGCGCTTCCTCGTATCGTTCCTGCAGAGGGATATCAGCAAGCAGTTCAATAACCCGGTTTAAAAGTTCTTCAAAGCCCTGCTTGGTGGCGGCGCTGACCGCAAATACGGGAATATCCCCTGCCGCCTCGCGCAGGGCTGTCAAGTGCTCCTCCGACCCGGGCAGGTCCATCTTATTGGCTGCCACGATCTGCGGCCTGCGATCGAGCTGTCCGTACCGACGCAATTCCTCATTAATCTGGTGATAATCACGAACCGGGTCGCGGCCCTCACAGCCGGACACATCCACCACATGGATCAAAAGCCGCGTGCGTTCCACATGCCGCAGAAAGGCAAAACCAAGCCCTGCGCCCTCTGAGGCATTCTCAATCAGCCCCGGGATATCCGCCATCGCGAAACTGACGCCATGATGGGATACGATGCCAAGGTTTGGCGTCATGGTAGTAAAGTGATAGTTGGCAATCTTGGGGCGGGCTGCTGTTACGGCAGCCAATATGGAGCTTTTCCCGACATTCGGGTACCCCACTAAGCCAACATCAGCGATGGTCTTGAGTTCCAATGTAAAATCATGCCATTGTGTGCGGATGCCAGGCTTGGCAAAGTTAGGCGCCTGGCGGGTAGGCGTAGCAAAGCGCGCATTGCCGTGCCCGCCTCGGCCTCCCTTTAGCAGCACCTTGGTCTCCCCGTTTTGGAACATATCCGCCACGATACGGCCCTCCGTATCACGCACCACGGTCCCCACAGGCAGCTTGATGGTTATGTCCTCACCGGATTTTCCCGTGCGCCGCACAGCCGAACCATTTTCGCCGTTTTCGGCTGCATACTTTGATCTGAAGCGAAAGTCGAGCAGGGTGTGCAGGTTATGATCAGCGACCAGCACAACATTTCCGCCGTCGCCGCCGTCGCCGCCGTCAGGCCCGCCGTTTTGAACAAATTTTTCCCGGTGAAAGCTGACCGCGCCGTCGCCGCCGCTGCCTGCCTTCAGGCGCAGGGGCGCTCTGTCTACAAAAGATGCCATGAATGATTACTCTCTCTCACGCTTTGTCTCTTCATCCTCAAGGAGCACACGGTAAAGCGCCGCCGCCTGCTCCTTCCTGACCGTTTCCTGTGTGTCAAGCACCTCGTAGCGCCCTACACGATTTCCGAAACGGACCTCCATGACATCTCCTGCCTTTACCTCACTGCCTGCTTTGGCAGGGCGGCCGTTCAATGACACGCGGCCGCCGTCACAGGCTTCCTTGGCCACGGTACGCCGCTTGATCAGGCGGGAGACTTTCAAATACTTATCTAAACGCATGTTTACCTTTCAAACTTTTCTTTGTCATTCAATCGCAGGAAAAAATGAACGGGGTGTTTGCACCCCGTTCATTTTTATTCCCTATAAGGAATTAATTCATTTCGTCCTTCAGGGCTTTGCTGGCTTTGAAAACAGGGGCCTTGCTGGCCTTCACCTTGATTTCTTCACCGGTGCGGGGGTTGCGGGCAACACGGGCAGGGCGCTCCTTGCTCTCGAAGGTGCCAAAGCCGATCAGCTGGACCTTCTCGCCCTTTTTCAGGGCTTCCTTGACAGTGTCAACGAAGGCGACAACGGCAGCTTCCGCGTCCTTCTTCTTCAGTTGGGTGGCCTCTTGGACCGCTGCTACGAGCTCAGACTTATTCATTAGTTTTCCCTCCATCGATTGAATGAAAGCAAGGCCTCATTCCGCTTGCTTGCTTCGGTTCCAGTATACATCCCATTCATCTAAAGTCAAGTATTTGCTTGTTTTTTCATCTGCTTTTATGGCGTTTTCCATGAACTGGAAACGGTTGATGAATTTATCGGTCGATAAATTCACCATTTCGTCAGGATTGCTGTCCATCAGCCTGGCCACATTGACCGCGGCAAAGAACAAATCGCCCAGTTCATCCCTGCCATCAAGGCCTGCATCAAGGTCTTTGAGCACCTCATCGGCTTCCTCATGAACCTTTTTCAGCGCTTCCCGGGGATCATCCCAGTCGAAACCGGCCTTGCGGGCAATCTCCTGTATCTTGACCGCGCGCAAAAGCGGCGGCAGGGAGGGTGTCAGTGCGCGCATCTTCTGCGCGGGCGTCTGTCCGCCGCGCTCCCTCTCTTTGATTTTGTCCCAGTTATCGCTGACCTCCTCAGCGCTTGTCAACTGGTCATTGCCGAAAATGTGGCTATGGCGCTTGATGAGTTTTGAGCAGATGGCCGTGCTGATGTCATTCAAGGTCATCGTCCCGCACTCCTCTCCGACAACAGCATGGAAAATGACCTGAAGCAGCACATCACCCAGTTCATCCGCAGCGGAAACCCAATCCTCCTGGCTGATGGCATATGCGGCTTCATGGGCTTCTTCTATCAGGTAGCGGGACAGGCTCTGGTGGGTTTGCTTTCTATCCCAGGGGCAGCCTTCCGGCGCTCGAAGCAGGCGCATGATGTTGACAAGATCCTGCACATCAAATTGATCCTTATGCCAGCCTTCCTTCGGCAGGATCAGCGCGCCGCAGGTATGATGATAGCGCGGCTGGCGGTCAAGATCCTCCAGCGTAGTCTTGACGCTTTTGCGCTCCCTCCCCTCTCCCGGAGGGAAAAAATAAAGCGTACTGTCCACATCAAAGTATTCAAGAAGCTTCAATTTGCAGCTGCCTGCCAACTCGCGGGAAGCAAGTTCTGTCAGGCAGACCGGCCTTTGGGCATCATAGATGCTGAGACTGAGCGCGTCTGAGGTAATCACCGGCCTGATATCAGGCCTGGATACAAGAAACGGCGCCTCAAGCCCCACGCCAGCCAGGATGCTTACATGCTCCCCCGCCAACTCGGTCAGCTTTCTGACGATTGTGTCTGCCGCCGGGTCGGCTACACCAAAGCAAAGCGGTGCTGATTCCGCGCGTTTTAACAGTTTCTTCGCCGCAGCATCGGCCAGCTGATCAAAGTCTTCGCTGTATTCATAGACCTTGTCAAGGGTATCAAAAACAATGCCTTCTCTTTCCAGATACTTGGCTGCCCCATGCCGGCTCGTGCGCAAAACCAGTTGTTTTGCCTGTTTCATCCTGTCAACTGCGCCAAGGGTCAGGTAGTCCACGGCTCCCGGCCCCAGGGCGACCACTGTGATATTAAACACTGTTTTTTATCCTCTTTCTGATAAAGCCCGGAAGGTCACCCGGCAGTATGGCCTTCAGGCGCAAAGCTGCCACGAAGTAAACGGTGATTGCAAAACCAATAGTCGCAATCATATAAAGCCAGGATCTGCCCAGCGCCGGCCCCAGAAGCGCTTTCGCCGGCAGCAAAACCATCGCCATCAATGCGGTGGCCAGCAGCGGGCGCCAGATCAGCTCACTGATATTCAGCTTCATGCCTGCGTACTTTCTGACGTAGTAAAGATTGGGGACAAAACTGACAATGTAGCACAGAAGCGAAGCATAAGGCGCGCCCTGTATACCGACAGAAGGAAAGGAAACCAGGCTGTAGTTGAGCCCCATTTTGACCGCCACGCCGACAGCCAGGGTATACATGGGGATGCGCTGGCGGCGCAAAGCCTGTAAAATTGCGCTGGTCGCCTGCACCTGGGTGAAAAACAGGATGGTCAGGCTGCTGATCTCAAGCAGACGCGCGCCCAATTGCAATTGCTCAGCCGTGTATCTGCCTCCGCGCCCAAACAGCAGAAAAAGCACAGGCTCCGCCAGCAAGCTCAACCCGATCGAGGCAGGAAAGCCTACCACAGAGGCCAGCCGCAAACCGGTGGCGGATTCATGGGCTACTTTCTCAGGCTGATTTTTTGCCATCGCATGTGAAATGGCAGGCACCAGGTTAGCGGAAATGGCCGCGGCCAGCGCCGTCGGCACATTGATCAACGAGATCACCGGCCCTGAATAAACGCCGTAAGAAACCAGAGCGCGCCCCTCTTCCATATAACCTTGCATGATCCGTTTGAGCATGAAGCTGTCCACCAGGCCCGCCAGCGGCACAATGCTGGCGCCAATCGTAATCGGAATGGAAATCAGGGTAATTTCCCGCGCCAGGCTTCCCATGGAGGCTTTGCTGCCCGAAAGCTGCGGCAAGCGCTCCATGTCCTTTCGATGGATATAATAATCCACGATCATATATACAAGTGCCGCCGCCTCCGCCACCGAGGTACCCAGCAACGCGCCGGCAGCGCCCATGGCATAGCCGCCGCGCCGCATGCCCATGACAGCGAAAGGCAGTGCGATAAACACCTTTCCCACCTGCTCGATCAGCTGAGAGACCGCCGTGGGCAGCATGCGCCGTTTTCCCTGCATGAAGCCGCGGAAAGCGCTCATTACACTGACCAGCAGAAGGCTGGGCGCGATCGCCAGAAATCCGACGGAAGATTCCGCCGTTGCTGTCGCGCGCCCCAGGTTTTGGTAAGACAGCATCATAAAAGCTGTCGCCGACACGCCAAAAAAACTGAGGATAAGAAGCGATGATTTAAACACCCGACCGGCGTTTCGCGGATCATCCTGAGCCAGATACTGCGCTACCATGCGTGAAATGGCCACTGGAATACCCACCGTTGAAATGGATAGCAACAGGTTGTAGGTCGGAAAGACGAGGTTGTATACCCCCATGCCCTCCGGCCCTATGTGATTGTTCAACGGGATCAGATAAAGTACGCCGACCACCTTGCAGATGAGTCCGGCGATGCCTAGGATGCTGATGCCTCCGGCTAAAGATTTTTGTCGTTGGGTCATATGTCTCCGCTACGGCGCAGGGGGAGGCTGATCCTCCCCCGAACGCTGTCTTAATTTATAGTTGGGTATCGTCCTGATCCGCTTGCGGCTGCTCTGGCGATGCTTCATCCGTCTGGGCGGTTTCCTCAACAGACGCCTCTTCATCGTCGTCTTCAGTGGTTGCCGCGATATCTACATCCACAATGCGGCTTCCCTCCGCCACGCGCATCATGCGCACGCCCTGGGTGACTCGCCCGGTCTGGCGTATATCCTCCACCCTCGTGCGGATGATGGTACCGTCATCGGTAATGATCATCAGCTCATCCTCAGGGCCGACCATCAGCATCGCGGCCAAAGCGCCTGTCTTATCCGTCAGGTTCATCACCGCAAGCCCCTTGCCGGCGCGGCCTTGCTCCCGGTACTCATCGCTGTCGGTACGCTTGCCAAAGCCCAGTTCTGTAATGCACAGCACCTGCTTGCCTTCTTCCACCAAGCTCATGGACACCAGTTCATCCTTAGCGGCCAGCCTCATGCTTCGTACGCCCTGGGAGAGGCGGCCGGTGGGTCGGATTGTCTTTTCGCTGAAGCGTATGGCTTTGCCCAGACGGCTGGCCATCATGATGTCCTCATCCCCTCGCGTCAACTGCACGCCGATCAGCTCATCATCCTCTTGCAGGGTCAGAGCGATGATGCCGTTGCGCCGCAAATTACGGAAATCTGCCAGCGACGTCTTTTTAATCAAGCCGTTGCGTGTCGCCATCATCAGATAATCATCGCTGTCGCGGTCAGGTACCGGCAGCATCATCGTAACCTTTTCACCGCCCTGCAATTGCAGAAGGTTTACAATCGCTGTACCCTTTGCGGTCCGTCCCGCCTCAGGTATCTCATAGCACTTGAGGCCGAAGACACGGCCCTTGTTGGTAAAGAACAGCATGTCACTGTGACTGTTGACCACGTAGAGCTTTTCAACAAAATCCTCTTCCCTGGTGGTCAGCGCCGCTACACCCTTGCCGCCTCTGTTCTGGGAGCGATAGGTGGATTGGCTGAGGCGTTTGACATAGCCGAAGTGGGTCATGGTTACCACCATATCATCCACCGGGATCAAATCCTCAATGTCAATTTCCCCTTCCACCAGGCTGATTTCAGTTCGGCGGTCGTCCGCGTGCCTGGCCCGCACGGCCAGCATTTCTTCTTTGATGACGCTCATCAGAAGATGGACATCCGCCAAAATGTTCTCCAGGTAGGCGATGGTTTTTTGCAGCTCATCGTATTCAGCCTGCAGCCTGTCGGCTTCCAGATTCGTCAGGCGCGCCAGACGCATATCAAGGATGGCCTGAGCCTGTATGTCTGAAAACTCAAAACGCTCAATCAGGCGGAGTTTGGCTGTCGGCGTATCTTTGGAGCTGCGAATCAGGTGCACCACTTCATCAATGTTCAGCAAGGCCTTCAGCAGCCCCTCCAAAATATGGGAGCGGGCTTTTGCCTTGGCAAGCTCATACTGTGTGCGCCGGATCACCACATCCTTCTGGTGTTCGATATAGTAGTACAGCATCTCCTTGAGGCTGAGCACACGAGGCTGACCATTTACCAAAGCCAGCATAATGGCCCCAAAGGTCTCCTGCATCTGCGTATGCTTATATAAATAGCTGAGAACCACGCTGGGCTGCGCGTCCTTTTTCAGCTCAATAACGATTCGCATGCCGTTGCGGTCCGATTCATCCCGCAGATCGCTGATCCCCTCGATGCGTTTTTCGTGCACCAGTTCGGCGATCTTGGTGATCAGCTTGGCCTTGTTGACCGCGTAGGGAATCTCCGACACAATGATCCGGTCTCGGCCGTTGGGCATCGTTTCAATTTCAGATTTGGCACGGGTGACAATGCGGCCCCGGCCTGTGTAGTAGGCTTCCCGAATGCCGCTTCGTCCCAGGATCACGCCGCCCGTGGGAAAGTCCGGCCCCTTGATGTGCTCCATCAGCTCATCCATCGTTATCTCGGGGTTATCAATCATGGCCACAACGCCGTCTATTACCTCGCCCAGATTATGGGGAGGGATATTGGTCGCCATACCGACAGCGATACCGCTGGATCCGTTGACTAAAAGGTTGGGGTAGCGGGCAGGCAGCACAGAAGGCTGCATCAGTGTTTCATCAAAGTTAGGGTAGAAATCCACCGTATCCTTGTCGATCTCTCCGAGTAAATAGCCCGAAAGCTTTGACAGCCTTGCCTCCGTGTAGCGCATCGCCGCCGCGCCGTCGCCGTCCACAGAGCCAAAGTTACCCTGCCCCTCGACTAAGAGGGAACGGGTGGAGAAATCCTGCGCCAAACGTACCATCGCGTCATATACGCTGCTGTCGCCATGAGGATGGTATTTACCCAGAACTTCACCGACGATACGGGCGCTCTTGCGGAAGGGTTTGTCGCTGGTCATCCCCAGCTCGTTCATCGCATACAGAATGCGGCGATGCACCGGTTTCAGCCCATCACGCACATCAGGCAGCGCGCGGTTGATGATTACCGCCATCGCATATGAAATAAAGGATGTTTTCAGTTCGTTTTCCAGGTCCGCCGGAAGAAGCCTGTCTTTAATATCGCTCATGATTTTCCCTTCTCCGCCTACACATCAAGATCCATGACCAGGTCATAATTCTGCTCGATGAACTCGCGTCTGGGTTCCACCTGATCGCCCATCAGCAAGGTCATTGCCTCATCTGCCGCGATGGCATCGTTGGCCGTCACCTGCTTCATGGTGCGGGTTTCAGGGTTCATGGTGGTGGTCCATAACTGCTCCGCGCTCATCTCGCCCAGGCCCTTGTACCGCTGGATCTCAGGCTTGGGGTCGCGTCCGATGCGGTCCAGCAAGGTCTGCAGCTCTTTGTCATCATAGACATAGTGTTCCTGCTTCCCTTTGGTCACCTTATAAAGGGGCGGCATGGCAATATAAACATAGCCATTGTCAATCAGCGGCCGCATATATCGATAAAAGAAAGTCAGCATCAGGATACGGATGTGCGCTCCATCCACGTCCGCGTCGGTCATGCATACAATGCGGTGATAGCGCAGACGGCTCAGGTCAAACTCGCTCCCCACGCCGCAGCCAAAGGCCGTGATCATATTTTTGATCTCGGCATTGACCAGCGCCTTATCGATGCGTGTTTTTTCGACGTTCAAAATTTTGCCGCGAAGCGGCAGAATCGCCTGAAAGTGTCTGTCTCTCCCCGTCTTGGCGCTGCCTCCGGCAGAATCCCCTTCAACGATGAATATCTCGCACTTGGCAGGATCCGTCTCCGAGCAATCGGCCAGCTTGCCGGGCAAAGAGGCGGATTCAAGCACCGTTTTTCGACGGGTCAGGTCGCGCGCCTTGCGGGCGGCCTCACGCGCCCTGGCGGCGCCCAGGCATCGGTCAAGGATCGCGCGGGCCGTGGCAGGATTTTCCTCCAGAAAGGCGCTCAGTTCTTCTGAAACCAGGCTGTCCACAATACCGCGCACGATGCTGTTTCCCAGCTTTGACTTGGTCTGCCCTTCAAACTGGGGCTCCTTGAGTTTGACAGAAATGACGGCCGCGATGCTCTCGCGCACATCTTCGCTTTTCAGGTTGGCGTCCGCGTCCTTTAAAAACTTATAGCGGCGTCCATAATCATTGATACAACGAGTCAGCGCAGCGGAAAAGCCCTGCAAATGCGTCCCGCCCTCAGGGGTGTGGATATTATTTGCAAAAGAGAAAATATTCTCCGAGTAGGTGTCGTTGTACTGCATCGCCACCTCAACGGAAACATCGTTTTTAAGCCCTTCGATATAGATAGGCTCGGGAAAGAGCACTTCTTTGTTTTTATTGATGTATTTGACAAACTCCGCGATGCCGCCCTCAAAGTGATAAACGCGCTCATCCGGCGTGTTGCCGCGCTCGTCCCTGATGATAATGCGGATGCCTTTGTTCAGGAAGGCCATTTCGCGCATGCGCACACGCAGGGTATCAAAGCGGAAAGTCGTTTCTTCTTCAAATACTCCGTCAGGGTTATCCTCTGATTTGATATCCGGCCAGAAGCGGATGGTGGTACCGGTGCGGTCTGTTTGGCCGATAACCTTCAGGTCATAGGCTATCTTGCCCCGGTTGTACTCCTGCTGATAGATCTTTCCGTCCTGATAAACGGTCACCATGAAACGGCTGGACAGCGCGTTGACCACCGACGCGCCTACACCATGCAAGCCGCCGGATACCTTATACCCTTCTCCGCCGAATTTGCCACCGGCATGAAGCACGGTCAGGCAAACCTCAACCGCGGGGCGCTGCAGCTTGGGGTGCAGACCCACCGGAAAACCGCGCCCGTTATCCTGAACCTCAAGAGATCCGTCGGGCAGAAGGCGGACTTCTACTTGCGTGCAGTAACCGGCCAGCGCTTCGTCGATGGAATTGTCAACAATCTCATACACGCAGTGATGCAGCCCGTTGACGTCGGTAGAGCCGATGTACATGCCGGGGCGCTTGCGCACGGCTTCCAGCCCCTCCAGCACCTGTATCTGATTTTCATCATAATTCGCGTCGACATGGGTTGCCATCGCGCTCATGTTTTCTTTGTGTTCGGACATTGTTTCCCCCGTTTTCCGCGCTGAAACAGCGCTCTTATCACATGGATCAGTATACCACAAAATGGTAAAAAAGTGAAGCGGAAAACGGGGTGGTATTATGCTGATTTTATAAGGATTCGCTTGATAAAATCAATTCATCAGGCCTTTGTATAATCTGGTTATCAGCCATCCCGGCTACAGGACCAGCACCAGGGTGCCGGCAGTGATTAGAATGCCGCCCAAAACTGCCTTCACCGTAAGCCTTTCTCCCAGGAACATAAAAGCGAGCGCCATGCTGATCACCACGCTGAGCTTGTCGATCGGCACAACCTGCGATACTTTTCCTATCTGCAAAGCTTTGTAATAAAACAACCACGACAGACCTGTTGCCAGGCCTGATAAGATCAGAAAAGTCCAGCTGCGCCCGGTGATATCTTCAATACCCTGTTGCTTGCCCGTCAGAAATACAATGCCCCAGGCGATCACCAGCACCACCGTGGTCCGGATGGCGGTGGCCAGGTTGGAATTGACGTCGCCGATTCCAAGCTTCGCCAACACGGAGGTCAGCGCTGCAAACAGCGCCGACAACAAAGCATATACTATCCACATAAGTGATTCTCCCAAAGGTCGGATGGGCCGGTGCTTGATCAATAAACAAAGGGACTCAGCTTCCTGCCTTCACCTTTCCCCTGACATGCTGCCCGGTGATGGAAAAGACCACCCACTCCGCCACATTGACGGCATGATCGCCGATGCGTTCCAGGTATTTGGTGATAATCATCAGGTCGAGCGCCTGTTGAGCGGCCTCTCGATCATTGCGGATCAGATCAATCAGTTCCTGTTTGATCTGTGAAAACAGATTGTCTACCACATCATCGTAAGCAACAACTTCCAGGGCAAGGTTCAGGTTCTTTTCAACAAATGCGTCAATCGCCTGCGTCACCATCTTGGCAGTCGCTTCACCCATGCGCGGGATGTGCACCAGTTCGGTTACATGCGGCTTGTCTGCCAGAAAAACAGAAATTTCTGCGATGTCCGCCGCCTGGTCACCGATACGCTCCATGTCGGTGATCATTTTCAGCGCCGCGGAAATCAGCCGCAGATTGCGTGCAGCCGGCTGCTGCTGAAGCAGCAAACGCAGGCACATCGCTTCAATGTCCCGCTCCTTTTGGTTGATGGCCTGATCAGCGGAGACAACCTTTTGGGCCAGCTCGGTGTCCTGCTCTTTCAGCGCCTTGATGGCAGAAGCGATGGCTTCCTCAACCAAAGCTCCCATCTCGATCAGTTCATTATTTAGCACCTGCATCTGGTGGTCGAATTTACTGCGTAGCATCCGCTGAACCTCCCTGTGTATCATCTGCACTTCTTTTCACGCTGCATGGAAAAGGCTTTTGGGGTCACGCCAAGTCCAACCAATTCACCCAGCAGTAAAACATTGTGCTGTCTGCTGGTTGAGTCGCCTGCTGCATGTTATGCGTGACGATGACTATAGTATACTTCTTTTTGAGACCTGTGAACAGTTCTTTTGTGCTTACGATCGGAACAAAGGAAGCCTTCGGCAAATGATGGCCGTCATGTGCATTTTCCCGCTGAATTCCAGCTCTATGCGCCTAAAACTGCACGAAAAGGCCGCCCCCCAGGAGCGGCCCGTCATTCAGATTCTATTGCTTATTGCTGGTAAGGAACACCGGGGTTCATAAAGCCCTCCAGGATGACGGCCAGCATCTGGCCTTCCTCAGGAAGAACGACCTTTAGTTTCTCGATCAACTCAGGAAGGGAGACCGTCAGGGATTCCAACAAATTATTCTGATCTTCCTCAGACATATTTTCGGACAGCTGTACCTTCTTCAGGCTGTCGCGATCGGGAGCCGGGATGCTTTCGGCAGTCTCATAGCCTTTGCTGACCACAGTAAACAGGGGATCCGGGCTGAAGGCGCTGAAGGCAACGGTGCTTTCGGTAGCATACTCACCGGCGATGGTTGTGCTGCTGTTGATCGCGATGCCGATCTTGATGCCCATCACATAGATATCGATGCCTCCGTCTACTTCTTCGCGATTGGCCGCCTCGTTTGTCCTCTCGTTCACCGCGACATCCAGCAGAAGAGATGCGCTCTGCCCGCCGCTCAGAACTGCCTGGCGTGCCGCGGTCCAATCAACAGGGCCTTCGCTTCCATCCGCCGTCAGCATGGAGAACCGGATATCTGTGCCGTTCTGGGCCGGCAGGGAGGCCACTGTAATCAGAGCCATTGCCGTTTCATTCTCCAGCATTTCCACTTCGATATGAACAGCATCCGTGTCCTTGGCGCTGTACACCGTCAGGTTAGCAAGCTTTTCGTCGTTATTCCCCCGGATCTCAGTGATGCCTTTTTCAATCTCTTCAATTATTTCCTTTGCACCAGGAACGGATTCGCCCGCCGCCTGGGCAGTGGCAGCGGCGCTTTTGATGAAGGCTTCCAGCTGATCCTGCAGCGCCTTGTCTTCTTTAAAAATCTTCAGAAGACGCTCCAGCATATCAGCTACCTGATGGCTCTTCAGTTCAAACTTAGCCTTGTACTCAAACGTTCCGGAGCCTGCAAGCGCAAAGCTTCCCTCTTCCAGCTGGGCATTGGCCAGCAGCTCCTCGTTGGCAAACTGTCCCAAAGCCTCAGCGTAAGCCCCCATGTTGCTCAGCAGCGCCTGTATATCCTCCGGCTTAAAGGAGGAAGAAGCAAGCATGTTCGCGGGCAGGTTCAGCTCAATCCCCGGCAGCAGAGAACTGGTTATGTAGCTGTCCTCCCGGCTCATGGAGGCAAAAACGTTGAACAGTTCACCTTTGTCGGTACCAAGTCCTACATAGGCGCTGTCAGCGCCTGACAGGGTGCTGACGGTCAATTTTCCAACAGCGCCCAGTACCGTTGAGATGATCATATTCATCATCTCTTCCTGGCCCTCTGCCGACATGCCGCCAAGTAAGCCGGTAATTCCCTCTTGGTTTAACTCTATACGAGTTTCCGTCTTGATCTTTCCCCCGCGGGCATAAACCTCAGCCAACTGCGCGGTGGGCGCCTGCGCAAAAGCGCTCAGGCTGCTTAGCATCAGCATAAGGGCCATAAAAATGGCGGTCATGCGCTTCATATTACGATCCATCCACGTATCCTCCTTCTTATCGTCAGGTCTTGTCAATAATGTTCGGAGATTCCTAAGTATATAGTGATTATACCATCTTATGTGCAATTAAACCATAAACGCTTCAAGGCTGAGGCATCAAAAACGCAATACCCAGCCGGGTAATGGCGGCCATCAGATCCTTTTGCAGCTGAGTCTTCTGCCCGGACAGTTCACTCTCACTCATCCGGTCAAGCCGAATGGCTCCGGAGGCATCCA
>CAZYKQ010000014.1:0-24926 GCA_964648235.1 uncultured Christensenella sp.
ATACCCGGCGCAGGGCCACAACTGTTTTTCAGCGTTCTATTCAGTTACCATAATTGTGGTCATTTACAAGATCCAGCCCCTCAACCGGGTCCATCAGAGCCAGCATCCCTCCCCGCTCAGCTTTGCGGGCATCAGAGTTGGGATAGTTACGGATCAGCTGCGCTGTAGGGGTCGGGAAGTGATAATAGGTCAGGTTGTTTCGAATAAACATCAGCACATTGGTATCCCCGTCCAACTGGTTGGCAATGCTGAATGGGCGGCCAAAGGCAAAGCGGGTCTCACCCGTATCAGGGTCATGATTCAGGGCCTGGGCAAAGTCGTTATAGAAGGTGATAAACTCTTTCCTCGGCTCCATCTTGGTGTATTCATCCGAAGCGTAATAGTAAGTATAGCTTACATTAACGGTGTCGCCGAATACATCGACGTATACCTCTCCTACCTCATACATATTGCTGGCCACCAGCGTGAAGGCCTGTCTGCCCTGAACGCTCAGATCAATGGGCGTAAACATGTACCACTTCTTTGTATACCGTGGGTTGACCACGCGAAACTGCGGACCAAAGGAACTGACGGTATTATTGGGCAGATAGCTGTTGTATATCTGCGTATGATAGACTGCGCCCGTGTTGTGATTAATACGCCTGATCTGGGCAAAGTAATAATTCCCCCGAAATCCTGAGGTTGTAGTCACATGGTAATGATAGGTGTTAATCTGTCCCTCCCGGTCCATCCGGTCGTAGACAAGGCCCTTGATTACCTTAGGCGATTCTTTGGCAGCCATCACGAATTCTTCACTGTAAACATACTTACGGGCAACCTCGTCGTAGACCTGGACCTTCACAGTCAATTCCCGCCCTGACGTGTTTTTAATCGTCAGCACATCGGCATAAGGATAATCGCCTGTATAGGTTAGCTCCTCCTTGGTCTGCTCAACGCTCAGATCTGCCGCCGCCATGCCCGTTTGAGGAAGCAACGCCAGCAGCACAGCGCTTAACATAAAGACCACTATCAGTTTTTTCATCATCTTTCGCCCTCCTTCTCCTACACGGATTATACCCATATAACGATCAACGGAGGAAATTTCTTGCATCACGAAAAGATTTAGGACAAATGATCAATCAACAAACGCGCGCCCTCAACATACCCATTGAAATGTTTGCCCGCAATGGTCGCAAGACAAACTGAACTGACAAAGCTGTGCTGGCGAAAGATCTCGCGGGAAGAGATATCGGACAGATGCACCTCCACCGCAGGAAGTCCGACTGCCTTGAGCGCGTCAAGAATCGCGACACTGGTGTGCGTATAAGCGGCAGGGTTGATAATAATGCCGTCCATCCGTCCATAGGCCCTCTGTATTTCATCAACAATTGCGCCTTCATGGTTTGATTGAAAGAAGCTTAGCTCGATATCTGTAAAGCTCTCCCGCATCAGCCTTTCCAAATCAGCAAGCGTATGGCTGCCATATATATCAGGTTCGCGTATTCCCAGCATATTCAGGTTAGGCCCGTTGATCACCAGTATCTTGATCATAGCATATCCTCCGCGATATGTTTTGCTGTCTTTTCACTATTAGCGTTATGGTAGCTTGCCTCGCTCCAGGCCTCATACAGGGATTTACGTTCCTGCCAGAGTATTTCCACTCCTTTATCCTGGCTTAACGGCCGTCCGGCGGTAGTCAACAAACCGATGTCTCTTTTCAGCCAGACTACACGGCTGTTCTGCCTTAGCAGGGGCAGGTTACGCGCTTGGGTCACAATCCCGCCGCCCGTCGCGATGACAGCGCCCGATTGTGCGCCCGCTTCCCGCAGCGCCTCGGTTTCCATCGCTCGGAAAGCTTCGATTCCCTGGTTTCCAATGATCTGCGGGATACTCATCCCTGCCTTCTGCGCGATTAATTCATCCGTATCAAGAACCGGGCGCCGCGTCAGCTTATGGAGAGCCCGGGCTACGGTACTCTTTCCGCAGCCGGGCATACCGATCAGGGCGATGTTGCACATAGTTTTTGATAAGCTCTCAACGATAAATCCGCTCCGGTCTTCCCCCGGCGCGATCAAATTCCAGAGCTCTGCCGCTCGTTGCGCCTGTGCAGCCAGCATCACAAGGCCGCCCCGGCCTTCAATTCCAAGCGCCTCCGCTTCCAGAAGCAAGGCGGTACGCTGCGGGTTATAGATCAGGTCAATCACCAAGCTGCACCTCGAAAATCCTTTCAGAGACAAGGGCGCTTGGCCGTTGTTTGGGTACATGCCAAGCGGTGTGGTATTGACGATCATCACCGCGTCAGCATACTTGCTTATGTTTTGATAGGTATCTTCTCCGCTTCGGGAGATGACAGTCACATTGAAGCCTTTCTTCCGCAACACCGCCTGTACCGTCTTTGAGCTTCCCCCGCTGCCCAGCACCAATGCCTTTTTGTCCGGAGAGCCTGTGGCGTTCCCCAGCAGTTTCTCAAAACCATAAACATCGGTGTTATCACCCCACAGCCTGCCGTCAGCTGCGCGAATCACCGTGTTAACGCTGCCAATGCTTGCCGCGGTATCGGATAATCCTGACAAAAAAGGCATGACCGTCTGCTTATACGGGATGGTAACGTTGAAACCGTCCAAATCATTCTTCTGCATGAAATTGGGCAGTTCTTCTTCCTCCAGCTCGATCAGCCCATAAGGATAATCTCCCAGCATCTGATGAATGCGGGGAGAAAAACTGTGAGAAAGTTTTTTTCCTAACAGGCCGAAACCAGCCATCAACCGGCCTCCGTATAGCTTCCCAAATACTTGAACTGAGCGCCCAGTCCCTCAATGTCCTTGAAAAGTTGCATGAACTCATCACTGTAGACAGAAGTTTCCAGATCAAAGTAGAACATGAACTCAAAATCACTTCCGGATATCGGGCGGCTCTCCAGCTTGTTCAAGTTAATGCCCAGCGCATAAAAGCGCCCCAAGGCATGATAAAGAGAGCCCGGCTTATGCGGAAGCGCCATCATAATGCTGGTGCGGTCAGCGCCCGGGTAGATCTCCATCTCCTTGGAGATGCAGATAAAACGGGTATAGTTGGCCCCGCTGTCCTGCACAGAGGATTTCAGGCAGGTCAATGAATACAGCTCAGCGCAGCTCAGGCTTGACAGCGCCGCCATGTCTTTTCTGCCAGACTCATAAACCATCTGAGCAGCCAGCGCGGTATTCTCACAGCGAGTCACCTTGATGTTGCCAAGCGATTTAATAAATCCCTCGCATTGAGCCAGCGCCTGTTCATGTGAAACAATCTCCTTGATATCTGTCAGCTTTGTTCCCGGGTTTGCCAGCAGACAATGATCCACCTTCAGGCGGACACTGCGTACGATGGAAAAATTATACTCCATCATCAGGTCATAGACGCGGTTGACCGAACCCGCCGTGCTGTTTTCAAGCGGCAGTACGCCATAGCGGCACAGTCCCTTGTCAATGGCGGAAAACACGCCCTCAAAGGAATTGAAAAAGAGCAGATCGGGGGTCGTAAATATTTTTTCAGCCGCGCTCTGCGAGTTCGCGCCTTCAACACCCTGCACGGCCACCATGGCCCTGGGCGGAAACAAGGGTTGCGTGTTCATGATCGCGGAGGCGATCTTTTGCTGAAGCTCACTCTCCTTGGGATTATCAGCCAGCTGACGCGCGCGGCTGAGCTCAAAGAGCATGGTATACAGTCGCTCGGTATAGCCGCGCATCGCCTGAGGCACCATCTCCCCCACTTGCTTTAGTTTCTCACGCTCACGGGCAGGGTCATAGACAGGCAGCTTTTTATCCTGCTTCAGGGCGGCGATGCCCCCGGCCACCTCCATCCTTTCTTCAAACAGCTTCACCAGCTGAGCGTCAATCTCGTCAATCTGTTTCCTGTAATCACTTAGTTCCATACTGCTTCTCCTTCAAAAAATCAAGATAGAGGTCATATATCGCAAGAGCCGCTACCGCTTCCACCACGGGTACGGCACGCGGAACGATACAGGGATCATGTCTGCCCTTCAGGCTGAGGGTTGTATTCTTTTTCTCACTGAGGTCCACGGTCTTTTGCTCAAGGAAGATGGAAGCCGTCGGCTTGATTCCCACCCGAAACATCAAGGGCATTCCGGTTGTCAGTCCGCCCAGCACACCGCCGTGACGGTTGCTTAATGTCACCACGCGGCCATCCTCATACGCATAGGCATCGTTGTGCTGGCTACCCTTCATTCGGGTCGCCGCAAAGCCTGCGCCGAATTCAATGCCCCGCACGGCAGGGATGCCAAAGATGGCGGCGGCAATCACGTTTTCAACCCCTTCAAACATAGGGCCGCCCATACCGACAGGCAGACCCTTGACGGCGCATTCCACAATGCCGCCCACGGAGTCCATCGCAAGTCTGGCCCGGTCAATCAAGTCTTCCATGCGGTTTCCCGCCTCTGCATCCAGCACACGGACATATCCGTCGCTCAGCTCATCAAACTCCGGATCCAACGGATCAAAGGGTCGATCTTCAATGTCTTTGATGCTTTGTACATGCGCCCCGATGTGTATGCCCTCTGCCTCCAGTATCTGCAGGGCAATGCCTCCCGCCAGGCACAGGGGAGCCGTTAAGCGGCCGGAAAAATGCCCGCCGCCTGCCGAATCCTGATGTCCTCCATACTTAACGCTGGCCGGATAGTCCGAATGGCCAGGGCGTGGCTTATCCATCAACTCCTTGTAATCAGCTGATCTGGTGTCGCTGTTTTTGATTACCATGCACAAAGGCGCTCCGCATAGCCTGCCGTTTGTCATGCCCGACAGCACGTCAAACATATCCGCTTCCTTGCGCTGGGTGCTGATGATGGTCTGGCCAGGCCTGCGGCGTTTCATCAAAGCGCGCAGTTTCTCCATATCCGGAGCAAAGCCTGCGGGCAGCCCATCCACCACGACGCCGACAGCCGGCGCGTGGGATTGACCGAAAATACTGACCTTCAAGTTCTTTCCAAAGACGGATGACATCCGGTCACTCCTCCTTCCTGACCATAAGGCCAAGGCTCTGCAAATCATCAAAAAATCGCGGGTAGGATTTATTCACGGCTTGTGCGCCATCAATGATGACAGGTTCCTCCGCAATCACGGCCGCGCAGGCAGCCATCATGGCAATGCGGTGATCTCCCTGCGCATCGCAATGACCTCCGGTAATGCGCCCGTTCCCCCGCACCAAAATACAATCGCCTTCAACGCTGATATCAGCGCCCAAACCCGCCAGAACCTGCGTGATACTCGCCGCTCGATCGCTCTCTTTGACACGCAGACGGGCAATGTTTGTTAAAAGCGTTTTACCCTCCGAAGCCGCGCCCAGCAAAGCCAGCTCAGGGGCCAGATCGGGCGTCGCGTCCACATCAATCTCAGTTCCCGACAGTTTGCGTCCTCGCACTTCCACGCCGTCTTCATCAATTAAGACCTCTGCGCCGAAGGCTTGCAGCATAGCAATGATGTTCTTATCCCCTTGCGTGGAATCCATAGCAAGCCCTGACATGCGCACACGGCTTCTGCCTGCCGCAGCGGCGGCAAGCCAGAAAGCGGCATTGGACCAATCTCCCTCGGCAACGGTCTCACCAGGCGTTTGATATCGCTGCCCGCCTTCGATGACAAGGTTATTCTCTTGCCAGGCAACCCGGATGAAAAACTGTTCGACCGCTTTCAGTGTGATATCCACATAGGCGGCTGACTGCAAGGGCGTGGTCAAAGCAATCTCAACACGCTGACCGGTCAGAGGCGCCGCCATGCAAAGACCTGAAATAAACTGGGAACTGACATTGCCTGCTATGTCAAAGCGGCCGCCGCGCAGCCTGCCATGGATGGTGACGCGCTTTGTTCCTTTTCCGGAAATTTCGACCCCCTGAGCCTCCAGCGCTTCAAACAACGCTTCCATCGGCCGCTCAGGCAGCCTCCCGTGCAGAATAAAGCTATACTTTCCGCCCAAAGCTGCGCACACGGGCAACATAAAGCGATAGGTTGATCCGCTTTCCCCGCAGTCAAGCTGCGCTGTCCTTTCAGGCGCTCTTGGTACAACAGTGAAAACGCCGTTTTCATAGCGGATATCAGCGCACAATGCTTTCAGGCAATCGGCGGTACGGCTGATATCCTCCGACAAATCAGGGCAGGCAATGCGTGTCTCTCCCCCCGAGAGAGCCGCGCAGATCAAAAGCCTATGGGCGTGTGACTTGGAGGCGATCGCCCGCATGTCACCCGAAACACTGCCCGGATACACCGCAACCCTCATGCCTCAAGCCCCTTACGCAGCACCTGCCGCGCCTCATCCAATGTAAAGCTCTGAAGCCGGGAATCACCTATCCCATAAAACATCACCAGGGTAATGCTGTCGCCCGCTCTTTTCTTATCCATCAACATGGTGTCAAATACCTCTTCTTCTCCATAGGGGCATTCTGTGGGCAGGCCCAGCACATGGATCATGCCGATCAGGCGGCTGGCATCTTCTGCCGCGCACAACCCCATCTTCTCAGCAGCCCTTGCCATCAGACACATACCAATGGACACTGACCGGCCATGAGAAAGACCGTATCCGCTCAATCGCTCGATGGCATGACCGAAGCTATGACCAAAGTTGAGAAGCTGCCTCTCCCCCGTGTCCCGCTCATCCCGCAGAACAATATTCCGCTTGATGTCCACACAGCGGCGAATCACTTCCTCTTCCTCCTCCAGCTCATAGGGCAACAAATGATACAGGCCCTTATCCCGGATGGCCGCGTACTTGATCACCTCGGCCAGACCATCCTGGTACACTTCTGCGGATAAGCTGCGCAAAAGATCCGGATCAATCAAGGTCAGCAGGGGTTGCCAGAAAGCCCCTGCCAGGTTTTTCCCCTGGGGCAGATCGATGCCTGTTTTGCCTCCGACGGATGAATCCACACAGGAAAGCAGCGTCGTCGGTACCTGCACTGCCTTTACACCCCGCAGGTAGGTAGCCGCCGCAAAACCTGCAAGATCCCCTACCACGCCGCCGCCCAACGCGACCACCGTATCGCTGCGGGTCAGGTGATGATCCGCTAAAAAACCCAACACGTCCGCATAGCAGGCAATGCACTTGCTTCCCTCTCCCGCCGGTACGCTGTAGGCGCAGGTTTCAAAACCCTCGCGCTCGAGTGCCTCCCTGGTCCTTTTCAGGTACAGAGCAGCCACCGTCTCATCGGTGACAATGGCCGCTTTCCCCTTTTGGCCCGCTTGTTTCATCAGCAAGCCCATTTCATTCAGCAGCCCGCGCCTGATGATGATATCGCTCATAGGTTTTCTCCATCTATCTGGGCTTTCAGCCGCTTTCCCTCATCCAGCAGCGCTCGCAGCCCTTCCTTGTCCCCTGCCGTGATGGCCTGTTTGTACTTTGTCAGCTCTTCAATCAAAATATCAATCTCGCCGGAAAGATGATCAGCGTTCTGGATAAACAGATCCGCCCACATGTCCGGATTCAGCCAGGCCACTCGGGTCAGATCGCGGTAGCTTCCTGCTGATACACCGCGGTGTCCGCGCGCTGTCGGACTTTTGATAAAGGCGTTGGAAACGACGTGCGGCATCTGAGAAGTGAAGGCAATCAACCGATCGTGCTCCTGGGCCGTCGTAACACCGATGCGTCCGAAGCCGGCGGGTTCAATGGCCTTTCGGATTCGTTCCAGCAAGGCCATGTCATCATAATACCTGGGCACAATGACCATAGGCGCGTCTTCAAACATATCCGCCCGGCTGTAGGCAAAACCCGAGTGGTGCGTACCTGCCATCGGATGACCGCCTGCAAATGTAAAACCGTACTGCTGGGCCAGCGCAAAGCCCACTTCACAGATGTCACGTTTTGTGCCGCAGCAATCCATCACCAGCTGTTCCTGTTTAAGCCTTGGCGCAGCCTCCTTCAGCCAGCGGATGGCCGCAGCAGGTGATATAGCAATCAGGATCAGATCGCAGTTGTCCATGTTATCCTTTGTCAAAGCACCCGCAACAGCTCCCTCCACCTCGGCAATGGCCAGCACGCCAGGGTCAATATCCCACCCCAGCACGAGATGATCGCCTGCTTTGGTATAGGCTTTTGCAAGGCTTCCGCCAATCAGGCCAAGGCCGATGATACCGACTGTCATGACAGCACCACCTCGCGCACCTTGCGCACCCGCGTCATCAGGTCATCAAACTGATCGGGATTAAGGGACTGCGCACCGTCTGAAAGCGCATGCTCAGGATCCGGATGCACCTCGATCATCAGCCCGTCGGCGCCAGCCGCAACTGCCGCCAGGGCCATGGGCAGCACCAGGCTGGCCTTGCCTGTACCGTGGCTGGGGTCAGCCACCACAGGCAAATGGGTCAGTTCATGCAGCATCGGGACGGCAGAGAGGTCCAGCGTGTTGCGCGTATAGGTCTCAAAGGTGCGGATACCGCGTTCACAGAGGATGACTTTCTCGTTGCCGCCTGCCATCACATACTCGGCGCTCATCAAAAGCTCCTTGAGGGTATTGGCCAGGCCGCGTTTGATTAAAATGGCCTTGTCCGTTCGCCCCAGCTCTTTTAATAGATCAAAGTTCTGCATGTTGCGCGCGCCCACCTGAATCACATCAACGTCCTCAAAAAGGGGCAGGTCATTAATGTTCATGATCTCGGTGACAATGGGCTGACCGGTCACGGCTTTTGCATGGCTGAGGATCCTTAGCCCCGCGCCATGCAAACCCTGGAAATCGTAGGGAGAGGTCCGGGGCTTGAAAGCACCGCCGCGCAGCAGGTTACCGCCTGCCGCCTTGATGCGCTGGCCGACACTTACCATCTGCTCGTCTGATTCCACCGAGCAGGGGCCGCCGATTACTTCAAAATGACCGCCGCCAATTTTCAGGCCGCCGCCTACATCGATCACACTGTCTTCGGCATGGAATTTGCGGTTGGCGTTTTTAAACGGCTCGCTGATACGTTTGACTGATTCAATGATCGACAAGCTCTCAAGCAAGGTAATATCCACCTTGGAGGTATCGCCGATGAGACCCAGGATACAATGAAATTCTCCCTGAGAAATGTGAACTTCCAGGCCCATGCTGCGGAACCAATCGCAGAGGCTGTCACGCTGTTTGTCCGTGGTTCCGGGTTTCAAAATGGCAATCATATTGTTTCTCTCCTTAAAAAATAAATGCCGCACAGTGATTCTGTGCGGCATTTCTTAATCTAATGCGGGCCTGAGCCTCTTACGCGACACAAATCACTCTTACCTTAGTGTTGCTAAAGTAAAAGTAATAGGCTCCATACACCATGGCGTTCATCGCGTTCATGACTCTTTCCTTTCACGCTGTTTACCGGTTCAATATATCATCGGGTTGCCGAGGCTGTCAAGCAGTTCGGCTTTTGTGAAACATCAAAAGTACATAGGGAAAGTATTTGCGCATATCCTGCTTGCCTTTTAGGCCCGCTTTGCTATAATAAAATCATCCTGTTGTTGCTGTACAGGCCCAAAAGAAGGAATACTTCCCGGCTTTGCCGCCGGAGGAAAGGCATCTATGAAATACCGCTCCGTCTTTGACATCATCGGCCCGGTCATGGTCGGCCCCTCCAGTTCACATACGGCGGGAGCCGTCCGCATCGGCCATTTGGCACGCGCCTTATTCGGGCAAAGCCCTAAATCAGTCAAGCTTCATTTCTTTGGCAGCTTTGCCAAAACTTTTCGGGGACATGCAACCGACGTTGCTGCGCTTGCGGGTGTTCTTGGCATCGCAATGGATGATCCGCGCATCCCTGACGCAGTCAGCATCGCCCGGGATATGAATATTTCAGTCGAATATATCCCTGAAGATGCCGTGCCGGCGCATCCCAACACCCTGACGGTGGAGCTGTCTGACGATATGGGCAGCATGAGCGCGACAGGCATCTCCATAGGCGGCGGGGTAGTGCAGATAACCGAGGTGGACGGGTTCAGCCTGCGCCTGAGCGGCGATTCCCCAGCGCTCCTAATTTTCCACCGTGACGCCTACGGCACCATCGCTTCCATCACCAGGCTTCTGGCAGAAGAATGCATCAACATCAATCACATGGAAGTGTCTCGTTCGGACAGGGGGCAAACAGCCTTGATGGTCATCGAAACCGATGAACGGGTCAGCCCTGATGTGATCGAACGCATGAACAGGCAGAAAAATATCTACAAAATCATCACGTTGGACGTGTAAAGGCAGTATATGTTTAGAAATATCAGTGAATTAGTGGAACAGGCACACAATAAAACGATCGCGGAAGTCATGATTGCCCACGAAGTTGACAGCACGGGCAAGACGCGTGAAGAAATCATCGCTCGAATGTCCGCGCAGTATCAGGTGATGAAGCGCTCCGCCAAAGAAGGCCTCATCGGCCTGCGCGCGCGCAGCGGGTTGTGCGGAGGCGATGCAAAGCTGCTGGATCAGTATATCCAACACGGACCCAGGCTGACCGGAGGCTCCTTTCCCCTTGCAATCAACTATGCCATCGCAGTCAACGAATCAAATGCCCACATGGGCATCATCTGCGCTTCCCCGACGGCCGGTGCCTGCGGCGTTCTCCCGGGCGTCATGATCGCCGCACAGGAGCATCTGGGCAAAAGCGATGAGGAAATCACCATGGCGTTATTCTGCGCGGGAGCCGTTGGTTTCGTGATCGCCAACAACGCCTTTATTTCAGGCGCGCAAGGCGGCTGCCAGGCGGAAACGGGTTCTGCCGCGGCCATGGCCGCGGCAGCTGTTACGGAATTATCCGGCGGCACACCCGATCAGGCAGCCAATGCAGCAGCGATTGCGCTTAAAAACATGCTGGGCTTGCCCTGTGATCCTTTGGCCGGCCTGGTCGAGGTGCCCTGCATCAAACGCAACGCGGGTGGCGCAGCCAATGCCCTGGCGGCGGCCGAGATGGCCCTGGCCGGTATCCGCAGCTTCGTTCCCTGTGACGAGGTGATTGAAACCATGTACCAGATCGGCCTGTCTATGTCGCCGGCGCTTCGCGAAACTGCCCAGGGCGGTCTTGCTGCAACACCGACCGGCAGGAAATGGAAAAGCCTCTTGTGGGAAAATCAGGACACGGAAGCTTGAGCCATATACGCTTTATTCTTCCGTCTGCTCCGGCACAGGCTTCCTGTCCATGAACACATCAAAAGCATCGCGTATCTTCTCAGGATTGACAATCAGCACGCTGGCTCCGTTATCATTGCCGTAGCGATACCCCTTATCGGGCGGCAGACTTAGCATATCCATCCCCTGTGTACTGCCTAAAACCACAGGCATAAGGCTTAATATTTCAGAGGTCGTCAGGTTAGTGGAGACAAGTTTCAATACCTCAGGCAACAAAGTCAGTGCTTCATGCGCCTTCATTCCCTTCGCTTTTTCAAGCATGGATGCCAACAACTTGCGCTGCCGCTCATTGCGGCCAAAGTTATTATCTATTTTTCGGATGCGGGCATAGGTCATGGCCTTCAGCCCGTTGAGCGTACGCGGCTCATCGCTGGGTGATACTCTGATAATCCTGGCCTCATCCTCGCTGAGCACCACATCAACACCGCCCATTAAATCAACAATGCCTATGATGCTGGCGAAGTTTATGGATACATAACGGGTGATATTCAAACCCAGCAGCTCGTTCACCGTTTTTACGGCGAGCAGCGGCCCGCCGTAGGCATTGGCCGTATTGATACGGTGACGGGACTTCAAAACAGGTATGTTGATCAACATATCGCGTGCCAGACTTGTCAGTTTCAGTCCCTTGGTTTTGGTGTTAACGGAAGCGATCAGCATGGCATCCGATCGCCCGTCATTCAGCTGGTCGTTGGTCGTATCGGTCCCCAGAAGCAGAATATGCGTCCAATTCGGATCGACCCCTTCGTGTACAGATAGGTCTTCATAGTCAAAACTGATGCGAAACTCATTGTGTACCGTCAAAGCCTTTCCTTCATCTCCCAGCGCCAGCTCAATAGCCCTTTTATCCTGGCCGCTGGGCGTAAAGCCCGGCCTGAGCAAAAAAAATGCAGCCGCAACCAGAATGATAAATACGATACCTGCCAGAATGAATATCTTTTTTTTATTATTCAAACCCATCCTCCCCCACCAGCTTGATCAAAAAATGAATCGTAAACTGTATAATTATACCAGACTTATCCGTGTATTTCCATCAAAATCGATCAATTTTAATCATAGGCTTCATAAGCCCAGACAGAGCATGGCAAAATGATTGACGAAGGGTGAAAAAATCACTATGCTGTATTGCAATCGCGAAAAAGCAAGGAGGGGCAGCGTGCTGAATCATCAGGGTACAGATATCCTCAAAACCTCCCGTCTCCTGCTTCGCCCCTACCTTGAGGAAGATGCGGATGCTATGTACGCGAATTGGGCTAATGACCCGTCAGTCTGCCGCTTTCTGACCTGGGCTCCGCATGAAAATGTGAATTTTACCCAGCAGCTCGTCAGCGACTGGGTCACCTGCTATGGCAGCGATTGTTATTATCACTGGGGCATCACGCTGCAAGGCGAATTGATCGGCGATATCGCTGTTGTCCGGTGGAATGAGCAAAACGAAGAAGCAGAGCTGGGGTATTGCCTCAGCCACAGATTCTGGGGACTGGGCATCATGGCTGAGGCGCTGCGCGCCGTTTCCCTTTACCTGTTTGATGCCATTGGTTTTCATCGTCTCACGCTTCGCCATGACAGACTAAACGCTGCCTCAGGCCGGGTAATGCAAAAAGCGGGGTTTCACTATGAAGGCTGCCTCAAGGAGGCAAGTCGGCGCCGGGACGGGCACTGGGCTGATATCTGCGTATACGGCGCAACGCGCGCAACTTTTGATAATATGGAGGAAGACAATACATGATCACGATTCCAGGCGGCTACCGCTCCTTGCTGGATCTGTACGAGACTCAGGAAGGTATCGCCCTGATCAAACAAACCTTTGCAGACTTCCTTTGCAAGGCTTTGAGCTTAAAGCGAGTATCGGCTCCTTTGTTTGTTGAGGGGACAACCGGCCTTAACGACGACCTTAACGGTGTTGAGCGGCCTGTACGTTTTGATGTCAAGCAGACCGGCGCCGATGTGGAAGTGGTGCATTCTCTTGCCAAGTGGAAAAGACAGGCCTTGCAGCGCTACGGCTTTCCCGTGGGCGAAGGTCTCTATACCGATATGAACGCCATCCGCCGGGACGAAGTGCTTGACAACCTGCACTCCATCTACGTGGACCAATGGGATTGGGAGAAGGTGATCACCCGTGAACAACGCACCTTGGCGACGTTGAAGGATGCCATGCAGCGAATCGTTACCGCCATTTGCGCCACGGCGGATCTTTTACAGTGGCGCTTCCCGGAGCTGACTGTGAAACTTGCCCGCGAGGTTACTTTCTTCACAACCCAAGAGCTGGAGGATCTCTATCCAAGTCTTACGCCCAAGCAGCGTGAAAACAAAGCCGCCGAGCTATACGGCAGCGTAGGTCTTTTGCAGATTGGCGGCGCGCTCAAATCCGGCAAACCTCATGACGGCCGGGCCCCCGACTACGACGACTGGGAAATGAACGGCGATATTCTGATGTGGAACAATGCCTTGGGCGAGGCGCTGGAATTAAGCTCCATGGGCATCCGTGTTTCTCCCGAAAGCCTGCGAAAGCAGTTAATGATCGCAAATTGCGAGCATCGAAGCGCCTTCCCCTTCCATCGTTCCCTTCTCAACGGCGAGTTGCCCTACACCATAGGCGGCGGCATCGGGCAAAGCCGTATGTGCATGCTGCTTCTGGAAAAGGCCCATATCGGCGAGGTGCAATCCAGCTATTGGGATGAGGAGACCCTGGCACAGTGCCGGGAAGCCGGGGTCGTTCTTCTGTAATTTTATAGCACATTTTTTTGTCCTTGCAGGAAGGATGCAGGGGCTTTTTTGCCTTCATAAATGAGAAAACTGTCTATAATTATTTTCGGATACCCGATGCGGATGAGACAGATCTAAAAAACACCAGACTGCAAAGCTGATCGTCTGAAAACTTATAATATAGGGCTAAAGAAGTGAGGATACCATCACTTGGATCGAATCTGTCAATAGCAGTGCGAACTCAAGGGATTGTCCGCACACCTCATTTTATTTCACTGAAAACGCGTACACCGTCGTTGTCTTGTATTCGTCCCCTGCCTTCAGCAAGGTGCTGCCGAAGTTGGGATGATTGGGCGTGTCCGGATGCTGCTGGGTTTCCAGCGCGATGCCGGCAAAGGCCTTGTAGCGACCGCCGCCCTTGGCTGGGCAATCCAATCCCTGGCCGGAATAGCACTGTATGCCGGGCAGATCGGTCAGCACGTTCAGTTGTCTGCCGCTGTCGGGCGAGTATAGCACAGCTGCCTCACGCACGCCTTCGCCTTCATCCAGCACATAGGCCACGTCATAACCCTTGGCCCCTTCAAACATCGGATGTCCGGGTTTCTGCCAGCCATCGCCGACAGAAACAGCTTCCCGCAGGTCAAACGGCGTCCCTGCGACGCTTAATATTTCTCCCGTCGGAATCAGTTCTCCATCTACCTCCAGAATGCAGCCGCTGTTAATCCGGAGTGTATGGGACAATATGTCACCGCCGTAACCAAGGTTAAAATAAGCATGGTTGGTCAGGCTGACCTGCGTATCCCTGTCACAGACGGCGTGATACTTGATCGTCAGGCGGGCCTCATCATCAAAGCTGAATACAACCTTCGTCTTCATCTCGCCCGGGAAACCTTCCTCCATATGGGGAGAGGTATACCTCATGGCAACACTGTTTTCATCCGTTTCATAGGACCATAGCTTTTGGTCAAAACCATCCAGGCCGCCATGCAAAGTATTGTTTCCCTCATTGGCGGTAACCCTGTAGCGCATGCCATTCATTTCAAAGCCGGCTCCTCCGATGCGGTTGGCGTATCGGCCGATGGTACCGCCCATATAACCAATATCCCGGCTGACATAATCTTCGGCGCTGTCCTGCCCCAGGCAGATATCTCCGATGTTGCCTCTCCTGTCAAGCACTTTCACGGATACGAGGTGCGCGCCAAAATTTGTAAGGCTGATGCTTTCACCCTCTGCGTTGGTTATGATGATCAACGCGGCTTTCCGATTGTTCGGATCAAATCCAAAGGGCTGTACCTTAACGCTCATGACCGGGCACCGCCTTTGCCCATCATTTTTGCCCATTGATCAAATCGAGCAACAAAATCTTCATTATCCTTGGTACGATCCATCATGGACAAAATCATGGAGATGCCTTCCTGCTCACTTGATCCGGCAATCATTCGACGTACCTTTAAGGCCACTGCCTCCTCTTCCTTATCAAGCAGAAGCTCGTCGTGCCGCGTACCGGACTTGACGATGCTGACAGCGGGGAAAATACGTTGTTCCTGAAGTGTTCTGTCCAGGGTTAGCTCCATGTTGCCTGTTCCCTTGAATTCTTCATAAATCATATCATCCATGCGGCTGCCGGTTTCGACAATGGCCGTGGCAATGATGGTGAGGGAACCGCCTTCTTTGAGATTACGCGCCGCGCCGAAAAATCGTTTGGGCTTATTGAGCGCGCCGGCAGCAAGGCCGCCGGACATAATGCGGGCCGTGTTTGGCGCGATAGTATTGTGCGCACGGGACAGCCGGGTCAGGCTATCCATTAAAATGACAACATCCCTTCCCTGCTCCACCAGGCGCTTTGCGCGCTCAATCACTAATTCGCTGACACGCGCATGGCTTTCAGCCGGTTCATCAAAGGTAGAATAAAACACATCCCCACCGACTGTTTCTTTTAAGTCAGTCACCTCTTCAGGCCGCTCGTCAACCAGGAGGGTCATCAAATGCACCTCCGGGTGCAGTTGGTTGAGCGACATGGCAATCTTTTTTAATATGGTGGTTTTTCCGGCCTTGGGCGGGGCTACGATCAGGGCTCGCTGACCAAAACCAATGGGCACAAACATATCAATCAAACGCAAGACAGGATCATTTTGTTCCGGAGAAGAGAGTTTCAGGCGGCGATCAGGATAAGTAGGTGTCAGATCATCAAATTCACGGCGTTTCTTTGCATCCTCAGGCTCCTGCCCATTGATGCTGGTGATATAGAGCATCGCGGCATAGCGGTCACCCTCACGCTGCGGGCGAGTCTTTCCTTCTACATAGTCACCGTCGCGTAGCGCAAAGCGACGGATTTGCGCATTAGAAATGTATACGTCATTTTTCCCGGGCAGAAAATTGCCCGCCCGTAAAAAGCCGTATCCGTCCGGATGGCTTTCCAGCACACCGGCGCCGTCACCGCAATCGCCTGTTGCCAACATCTCCGGTACGGCGGGGTTGATGCCTGCCGCTTCACGCGTTTGCGCCGGCTCTCGGCGTAAACCGGGCGCGGCATAAGGCCGCGGTTCCACAGTATCTGTCAGCATTGCCTCACTATAGTCTACCGGCGGCCTGCGATAGGCGGAAGCCACTTCCACCACGGCATCTGTCAAGCTGGGCTGCGCTGGCTGAGGATATTGCGCGGCGACAGGCTGAGCATATGCCGAGGGGCGATATCCTTGTGGAATCGCCGACGGAGCGGAGACAGGGGCGGCCATTTCCGCCGCTCTGGCAGCCTCTGGGCCAAAACGCGGAGCACGCGTGGGTACCGGGCGTGTCTGCATGGTGTTGCTGAAACTGTCGCCCCCTGGCTGATAGGGACTGCTGAGTTTGTTTACCACAGATGGGGCTTGTGTGGCATAGGGCTGAGGATTATGCCAGGCCCTGGCTCCGGTCAGATTAAAAGCAGGCTTGGCTTTGCCTGTGGATGTCAGCTGCGGCTGCCTGGAGGCAGGCGCGACAGGGGCCGCAGGCTTGGGTTGAGGACCTGCCATGGGACGCGATGCCCGAAGGACAGGCAAATCATCAGAATCATCGGCAATAATCATCGCCCGGCGCTCCGGTACTTTGGGGGAATCCTCTTCAAGGGAATCGGCAGGCTGCTCAGTCGGCTGCTTCTCCTCAGGATCCTGATTCTCTTTTACAGTCAAGCCTGCCTCGTTGACTTGCTGCATGATGGCTTTTTGAATCGAGTCTAAAATATCTGCCTTGGTACGCAAACCGCTGATCACAATCCCGCGATCTTTGGCAAATTTGCGCAACTCGGCAATTGTAGCGTTAGCTAATTCTGATGGGCTCATGAATATCCCTCCAAGATATGGTCAATAAGATGAAATGATGATTTAGTTTTATGGTTATTTCCGTGTCTGAAAATGGTGGATGCTTACTTCATGACAGGAAGGGCCTGAACGTAGATTCCCAATAAACCGGGGCCTGTATGAACACCCAGAGCGGGCCCGACAGTCCCTTCAATAAAGGTCTTGCAATTGGGGATGAGCTGTTTGAGTTGGATGACAACCCTGGCTGCCTCTTCTTTAGCATTGCCGTCGATCACTGCGACAGAGCAAGCAATATGGCGCTTGGCCTGTGCAACAGCCAGCTGGACAGTTTCGGCGATGGCATTCGCCCTGCCCCGTACTTTAGCAGCAATGGCGTAAGCACCCTCCGGATTACAGGTAATAACAGGCTTGATCTTAAGCAAAGAGCCCAGCACAGCAGATACCTTTCCAATACGGCCTCCCCGAGCCAGATAATCCAGTGTGGATAAGCAGAAATAAATACCTGATTCACGGATGCTTACTTCTATCGCTTGAATGATTTCTTCAAATGAGAAACCCTGCCTGGCCAGATCTGCCGCAAGCACAGCCTGTGCGCCTGCGCCATAGCTGATGGAGCGGGAATCAATCACATGAATATCCAGTCCCTCGTACTCGTCCGCGATCACGCGCATCATATTGCAAGTGCCGGACAATGCGCTTGAAATACTGACGATAATCAGCTTTTCATAACCGTCGCGCTTGATCTGATCAAGCGTGTCCATGATAATATCACCGCCAGGCAGCGACGTTCTGGGCATTTCAACGGGAAGACGCTCGTAGATTTCCTCAATGCTGATATCTATTTTATCTCTATATTCTCCGTCTGAATAGATAATGGTGACAGGTACTGAATAAATGCCAAACTCTGAGATTTGTTCCGGGGAAACATCGGTACAGGAGTCTACCAAAACAGCTATTTTATTTGGATTCATTCGATCCTCCTCAATACTATGAACATAGTTTACCCATTCCCTCAAGATATGTCAAGCATCATTCGTTCCGGGGCAGTTCGTTCAATCATCATCCTGTCCGTATACCTCAAGGAAGGAGGTAAAGGGCCCTTCATCCCGCTTACGCCACCCAAGAACTGCCCCAAGGCTGACCTTTTGGGCTGAGGAGAAAATGCTGCTCTCCACTAATGGAATGCTCTTTTTCAGGTCCTTTATCAGCTGTTTGACCTGCTTTCGCTTTCCTCCGTCTTCCCGCTGGGTAACACGGCAAGCGCAACTTAGAACAGGAATATTAAAACGGGCAATAAAGCTTTTCACCTGTTCCTCCCTCACCAGGTAAAGTGGGCGGATCAGCTCCATGCCTTTAAAATTGCGGCTGCGCAGCTTGGGCATCATGGTCTTGAACTCGCCTCCATATAGCAGGCTGAGCATCGTGGTCTCAATTACATCATCATAGTGATGTCCCAAAGCAATTTTGTTGCAGCCCAGCATCTGAGCCTGCTTATACAGGTGCCCCCGGCGCATTGAAGCGCAAACATGACAGGGAGAATTCTTCGCAGTCTCTATGCTTTCAAAAATATCCGTTTCAAAGATATGAAGCGGCACCCCCAGTGCCTCCGCCGTTGCCTTCATCGTGCAGTATTTCTCGGGCGAAAAACCAGGGTTCATTGACAAAAAACAAAGATCAAAGGGAATGATGCTGTGTTTATGTAAAAGTTGCATGCATTTGGCTAACAGGAATGAATCCTTGCCTCCTGATACGCAGACGGCTACGCGGTCACCCGGCTGGATTAATTGATACTCCTTGACGGCACAAACAAAATAACGCCAAATGGTTTTACGGTACGCAGTCGTAATGCCGCGTTCAACCTGATCCTTTAAATTTTCCAATGATTTCCTCCCGGCAGAACAGGGAATATTATAGCATACCCACTTGCCATATGCTATAATTTGACTCTTAAAAACTTTGTTTTTCCCAAGAGGAGATCTGTATGTTAGGAAAAATGGAAACACTGATCAAGCAAGCCGGCGCGATGATTACACACGGCCATGCCTTCGCAGTCCACGACAAGCAGGGTCATTTTAATCTTGTAACCGACCGGGACATCGAAGTGCAGGATTTTTTGCGCAATGGTCTCCTGTCCATTCTCCCCAACTCCCTTTTTTTTGCTGAAGAACAGGAAAATCAACCTCTTACTGATGCGTCAACCTGGATTGTTGATCCCATTGACGGAACGGTTAATTTTACGCGAGGAAGATCCTTTTCTGCCGTATCAATCGCCCTGGTTGTACATAAAAAGCCACAACTCGCCATGGTTTATGACCCCTACAGACAGGAATTATTTACAGCACAAACCGGCAAAGGGGCTTATTTGAACGGGCAAGCCATCCACGTCAGCAATACCGCTTTTGATCGTGCCCTGATCACCTTTGGTAACGCGTCTTATCAGCCTCAGCTATCCAGGCTTACCATGCAGGCGGCACTCGCAATGCAGTATCTTGCGGGAGATCTTCGTATATCCGGCTGCGCATCGCTTGATCTTTCCTGGCTTGCCTGCGGACGGACTGATTTTTTCTTTCATCCCTATCTCTCCCCATGGGATTACGCAGCCGGCGCTCTCCTGGTTTCAGAGGCGGGCGGACGTCTTGCCGTTCCGGATGAAAAAGGTTCCGCTGTCGGTTTTGCGCACGCAAGCGCCATCGTCGCTTCCAACCAACTCTGCTTTGAACCAGGTTTTAATATCTTTAGTCAAGTTTTCCGGGAGGCCTTAAGCTGATGAGCGCATCTATCCCTCTCTCTTCCCCGCATGTGCATTCGCAGTTTTGCGACGGACGCAACACGGCGGAAGAAATGGTGCTCGCAGCCATCAATCGGGGGTTTGTCAGTTTGGGCATCTCCAGTCACTTTGACTACAAAGGTCGTATTGCGCCCGGTCAGGAGGATGAATACATCGCACACATCCGGGCTTTATCCGGCAAATATGCGGACCGTATCCGTCTGTGGCTGGGCGCGGAGCGGGATTATTTTTCCGATGTTAGCTCCAGCAAGTTTGATTACACAATCGGTTCCGTCCATTACTTTCTTATCGGGGATGATTATTTTTCCGTGGACGGTGATTTGAAAAGACTGGAAAAAATGATCATCCGCCATTTCTCCGGCAGCGGAACAAAGATGGCTCTTTCCTATTACAGCCAGCTAAGCGATTACATCACTAGCTTCCGGCCCGATATCATCGGGCACTTTGACCTGATTATGAAGTATAATCGACACAATGAGCTGTTTTGCCCGGACGATCCAGTTGTCATGAAAGCTGCCACAGACTGCATGGATCAAGCCATCACAGGTTGCAGACTTCTGGAGGTAAACACTGGGGCCATACCGCGCTTTGGGGCGGCCTCCCCTTACCCGGATCTCCCACTGCTTCAGTACTGGCGTTCCCTGGGCGGAGAGGTAATTCTCTCCAGCGATTGCCATGCTGCAGAAGACATTGATGGAGGCTATGAACAAGGGCTGCAGCACATGCGGGATGCCGGGTACAGGGAAATGAAGATTTTGGGCAGTGGTAACAAACTGTTTGAAACAACAGAAATATAAAACTCTGAAAAAGCACACCCCTGCAAGCACAATGCCGACAGGGGTGTGTAATTGCAATTCGCTTAATACAACAAGGCTCTTTCGTCCGGAAGGGCTTCCAGTCCGGAAGTCTCCCTCAAGGGTTGTTCCCGCAAGGCACGAAGACGTTGGATACGGCGTTGAACTCGCTGTCCGGTCATTGAGCTGCTTCGATATTTATCCATCACAGCACGCAACCCCATCGCCACCGGTACTGCTGGCAAAGCTCCGGCGCCCAGCCCCGCCACAAAAGCTCCCGTGCTCATCGCTATCCCCGTTTTAGCCATACGGAATACAGAATCCTGCATGCCTGCTGTCGCCGTTTTCCTGCCCGTCAAAACTCGGCTGCTTTCTGTAAAAGCGATCAGCAGCAACGGCAAACCAAAGCTTGCCGCGTCCAGCAAACCGCTGTCACTGATCAGCCCCAAATCGACCGAGACATTATCAACTAAACTCATCCCCGCCACGATGCTGTCTGCAAGCGTAACATTTTGTTTCTTTTTGTATTTTAGCGCAAGCTCCTTAAAGTTTGACAACTACTTTCCTCCTAACAAATTCAACACAGTCACCAGTACCCAGGAGAAAGCAATGATTGCGGCGATCACGGTCACCTGACGTAATATCTGGGACAGACCGCCGCGTTTCTGCTGTTTCTCACGCTGCTTTTCAATCGCTGCTATTCGTTTTTCAATTGTATCCAGTCTGTCAGAAAACGCCCGGCTGTCTTTGATCCATCCTTCTTCCAGGATGGTTTGCGCAGCAGAAAGCTGCGCCAATTCGTGCTGAGCCACAGATAGATCCTCACTCAGCCCTTCAGCCACCATGGTCATTTCCTGTGTAAACTCATCTATCAGGGCATTCATGTCCCGACCCTTCAGGCCGCCCATCGCTGTGTCCAGCAGATCCTTTGAGCGCTTGATCAAGCCGCCCTTTTTGTCCTGATCCTCCGTGTGCATCACACAAAGCGAAGTCCGCTTTTCGCCTGCTCGTCCGCGTAGCGGTTCAACAGGTTCTTCACGCGGTTATAGGGGTTCAGCAAGGCACTCAGGCTACGGTCATGGTTGAGCGTAGCAATCAGATAAGCGACAAACTTCGATACATCCGCTTGCGCAAACCATTTGGCGAATTGCAGATCGGGGTTGCTGTAGCTTAAATTCGTAGAGATCACTTTGTAAATAATTCCCTGCTCATAGGCCTCTTCAAACTCCGCGAGGCCATTGGTAAAGAAGGCAAAGGTAACCATGCAGATAATGCGGTTGGCTTTGCGTTTCTTGAGCTCCCGCGCCAGATCCAGCAAAGATTCTCCCGAAGAGAGAATATCGTCGGACACAATGATATCTTTGCCCTCCACGTCAGAACCGATGTACTCGTGCGAGATGATCGGGTTTCTTCCGCTGACAATCGTCGTATAATCCCGTCGCTTATAAAACATACCCAGATCAAGCGCCAGCACAGAGGCATAGAAAATGTTTCGCTGCATGGCTCCTTCATCAGGACTGACAACCAGCATGCTCTCCTTGTTGATGTTAAGGTCCTTGACACTGTGGCACAAGGCTTTCAGCATCTGGTAGGTAGGCATGATATTTTCAAAGCCCAGTTGAGGCACAGCGTTGACAACACGCGGATCGTGCGCGTCAAAGGTGAGTATATTGTCCACCCCCATGCTCTCAAGCTCCTGCAAAGCAAGCGCGCAATCCAGACTTTCACGGGAGGTACGCCGGTGTTGGCGGCTTTCGTACAAAAAGGGCATGATAACATTGACACGTTTGGCCTTTCCGCCGATGGCGGCGATGACTCGCTTTAAATCCTGGTAATGGTCATCAGGGGACATGGGCACGATCTGGTCATACATTTTGTAGCAGACGGAATAATTTGTCACATCGGAAATGATATAGATATCCAGGCCGCGCACGCTTTCCTTGATCAGGCCCTTGCCCTCTCCTGTACCAAATCTGGGGCAATAGGCCTTGATGAGAAAGCTGTCGCGGTTACCGCCTGGAACGGTGTAAAACTCCCGATCCGAGTCGTTTTCCAAACTGTGCCATTTCAGCAACCAGGTGTTGATCATTTCTCCGATCTTTTCACACCCGTTCATTGCAATTATCCCAAGCGGTCCGTATGGTACCTCATTCAAATCCTTCGTCCACGATACAACCGTGCCCGCCATGTCTACCCTCCTGAGAATTATATTATGACTTGATTAAGCGCAGCCCATTTTGTTGGGTCATGTGTTTATCCGGCTGTGCTTCCCTCTTGCGGTTGCTCGGGTGCAGCCTCCTCCAGCAACGCGATATTCTGCATTCGCAGTTTAGGATAGTTGTGCTCCATACTATCGGTTTCCTCGGCGCTCAGGCCTTCCAGGATACCGTAAACGCGCACTTTGCTGCCCACTGCATAGGCAGGCGCGTTGCCCGACACCGCGATTACCGTATCGGCATACCCAGTCGGACCTTTTCGCAGTGCCAGGCTGATCACATAATCGCCCGCCTGCTGTTCCACCCCAGTGATGTATCCGTCGTAGGTCAGCAGCTTGCCGTCATAGGTATCCGCTTTGGCAATCAGATCGGTATAACTGGGGCTAAGCGCCTCGCCCTGGGCCAAAGAACTAATAGCCGCGTTTGTCCCTGTCTGTGACTGTGTCTGAGCAGGCACCGCAGCGCCGCGTACCGCTGAATAATCAAACACACGGGCATCAAAGCCTGATTTCTGGAAGGAAAGGCGCACATTATAGTTTCCTTCCGCTTTTGTATTGATGTTGAAGCTGAATTCGCCCTTGCTGTTGCTCTTCTTGCTGTTGCTTTTCTCATTGAGTACCAGCTGTACAGTAGCACCTGGCTCGGTCTTCCCAGAGATGGTATATTTATCCTGAGTCAGCACCTCCGGCAACTCGCTTGTAAAACTGACAGGCAACAGATTGCGGCCATAATTAATCGAATAGGTTTTCTCAAGCGTTTCCAGGCCTTCCGACTCTACCGTCAGCGTCAGCATATAAACACCCTCGCTTGACAACTGGATAGGCAGGCTATAGTTTCCCTTTGCGTCTGCCACCGCAGTGAAATTGGAAGGCGTAGGGTTTGAGAACGACATCACAGTCGCAGTCATTCTGGCGCCTGACCGCGTCATACCGCTCATCGTGAAAGCAGGCTTATTGGTTTCCTTGGGCGCGGTTCCTGTCTCATTAAGGAAAATAGGCATCGTTACCCCCTCACCGACATTGCCGGTGAAGACAAATGTATCAAACACCTTATTGAGCGCCGTATTATCCCCGGCCTTGAGCGCGCGGCCGAACACCTGCATATCCACCATGACAGATAAACCGTTTTTCACCGTTTTACGGGCGAAGCCGCGATGGGTCACCACCCCGTCCTGCCGATAGTTATATTTGAGCATAAGGAAGCGGCCGACATTCTTAAAGTTTTTCCACTCCGCCTTTTCCACGCGATAGCCCAGGTTGGCAAAAGCGCCCTCCCCCGTATGCTGTCGCCTATAGTCAGAACGTGTTGCTGCCGTTTGAAGATCGATATCGCCATACCGCTGGGCATCCTCATCCTGAAGGCCCGTGATAACAAGCACACGCTGATTGCTGTCGTCATAGGCCTTCATAAGTATACCTTTTGTTTTAAACTCTTCTTCCCAGGATTCTACCGTGCCGCCTCGGACTGCGATGGATGCTTCGTTTTCTTTGAGATTTTCAAGTGTAATGACCGGAGAATATACCCCATCGGGCAGCTGAATCACCGCAGGCAAGCCCGGCAGAGCAATCTGCTCCTCTGCCAGCGCCAGGGCAGGCATCAGCATACAAAGTGTAAGGATGAAAATCAAAAGCTGCTTAGGCATGTTTACTCCTCCTTTTCCCGTCGTCTATATTCTATCATAAGTCAGTACGGTAGGGAAGCGATGGCGAAATACCTTGAGTCTGGAGTTCATCAGTACCATCAGGACATGGATAAATAGTAATCCGTTAGAATTCTGGCGGCCTCAGCACTATCATAACCCTTGCAAACAATTGCCTGCCGGGTGTCTTCACGCTTGTATCCATTTGTATAAGCCAGCGTTTTCTGCGCCCATAGCTCCGGAGAAACTGACAGGGGAATGTATTCCAACAAGTCCGTTATAGCTGATTCTCTCGTGAGCGTATCTGAAACAATGCAATGCAAACCGGAGGCCTGAGCCTCAATCAAGGTCAATGCAAGGCCTTCATGCTTCGACGGAAACACCAGCACATCCATCGCCTGCATCAAATCGGC
>CAZYKQ010000014.1:25026-27207 GCA_964648235.1 uncultured Christensenella sp.
GGCCTTCATGCTTCGACGGAAACACCAGCACATCCATCGCCTGCATCAAATCGGCGACATCCTCTCTGTTCCCGGTAAAGATTACCGTCTCATTAAGCCCGAGCGCTTTTGCTTTCAATTCTATTCTTTTTTTCAACGGTCCTTCCCCAACCAGGAGCAATCTCGCCTTTGAATGCTTCCTATGAATTATCTCAAATATATCAATCAAAAAATCGTGGTTCTTCATGTCCAAAAATCGACCTACATGGCCGATCACAAAGCAACCCTTTAGAGTCAAAGTTTCTCTTATAGTCTCTCTTCTAAGGCTTTTGTATGCAAACAATTCACTATCGATGGTATTGTTAATCACCTTGTATGGGTAACTTCCAAACAACCATTTGCCCGCCTCATTGGAGCAAGCAAATCGCTCATCTGCATAGTTATTAATTCCCTTTTGAAATATATTCTTAACAATAGCGGGTAAGCCGCTCCCATTGGATGTGCTATGGCTGTGCGCGATGGTCATACAATCATATTTTTTTGCATACCGTAAAATAAAATTGGCAGTGCTTCGAATATGGGAATGAACAATCGTGTACTCCGGATGTGAAACAAAAAAGTCGTTCCACCATCTTAGATAATTATAGTGATTTATACCTTTATACCTGGGTGCATGAAATATACTCCCTCCCAAAGCTCTTATTTCAGCATCATAAGAACCTGCCTCATCACTATGAACAACAAAGCCAAACTGAATCTTGCTTTTATCTGTATGACGATACAAGTTCATCAGCATTCCTTCCGCTCCACTGCGATTCATGATGCCAAAGACTTGCAGGACATTCACAATTTGATCCATTACCGGTTCCTTCCATGACAGACGCACTCCTAGGAAAGTGCTGGCCCATCAATCAGATCTTTCCATTGATCGAGGATAATACACAGGAAAAACTCTCACACACACTCAAGACCCATGTTTGTATAATGTACCCTTAAAGCGTCATCAGATAATAGGGATAACACTATTGAAATAAGCTGTTCCTCAGCATTTGTCAGCGGCGCTTCTGCATTAAATTCCCAATAACCGTATACGGATATAAGGATGCCATAAGGAGTGTATTCCACATATGCCAAATGCCCGAGAACATATGTTCCGGTTACAAATATCTCACGCGGTCCGGATTGACAATCCGCAGCTATGCAGGGAGTTCCGCACGCCATCGCTTCGAGCAGCACATTAACGGCCTCGTCAATTTGAGGGATGGCTCCATGCTTAATATGCCTTGGAAAAGTACATCACCTTCTCTGCGTGCTCGCCGCAGCAGACACAGGTGTCGCTGATGGGCGTCTGATCAAAGGGCATGTTGCGGCTGGTGGCGGCGGTATCTTCTTTGATCTTATCCTCGCATTCACGTCTGCCGCACCACATGGCCTTGGCATATCCGCCCTGTATTTGCTCGCGAAGCTCCTCATAGCTGCGAACCTCTTTGGTGCGCGCTTCGCGGAAAGCAAAGGCGTCTTTGAACATCTGCTGCTCAATCTCCTCCAGCAGTTTCCTGACGCCTTCCGCCAGACCATCCAGAGGTAATGTTCCCTTTTCAAAAGTATCACGGCGCATATAGCTAGCCACACCGTTTTCAATATCACGGGGACCGATCTCAAGCCGCAAAGGTACCCCCTTCAGTTCCCATTCATTAAATTTCCAACCGGGTGATACATTATCCCTGTCGTCGAGCTTCACACGGATATCCGCCGTTTTCAGCTGCTCTGCTGCCTGTTCACAATGTACCATCACGCCACCTTTGTGCGCGGCAATGGGCAGAATAACTGCCTGAAAGGGCGCAATCTGCGGCGGAAGTTTCAGCCCGCGCTCATCTCCGTGCGTCATGATCACCGCGCCGATCAACCGGGTGGATGCCCCCCAGCTTGTTTCGTGGCAGTACTTCAAATCGCCTTCTTTGCTTAAATACTTCACCTCAAAAGGTTCGGAAAAATTGGTTCCAAAGTTGTGAGAGGTTCCCGCCTGCAGGGCCTTTCCGTCCTGCATCATAGCTTCAACCGAATAGGTCGCCCTGGCGCCCGCAAATTTTTCCTTCTCGCTCTTTTGCCCCGCAAACACCGGAATGGCAAGCACACTCTCACAGACCTCCCGATACACCTCCAGCATCAGGAGGGTTTCCTCCTGCGCTTCTTCCGCCGTTG
>CAZYKQ010000015.1:0-26777 GCA_964648235.1 uncultured Christensenella sp.
CTTATCTGAGGCATGACTTGGTCTTCGCGCTCATTATATGTAAGGTACGCCGCGGCCTTGACATCCCGCTCATCAGCCCTTACAATACCCGCAACAACCAGTGATGGAGCGAAGTAACCGGAAGGCAGTCAGCCAAGAGAGCCGCGGGTGGTGCAAAGCGGTCTGAGGGCATCCGGCGAATGGACTTCTGAGGGCAAAGCCGAACGCTTGTTTCAGTAGGTTTTGACGGGAACCGCACCCGTTATCATGGCGGCGCATATGATGGTATGCGGATAATGAGGGCCTTTGGCCAAATTGAGTGGTACCGCGATTAACGATCGCCTCAAGCAAGCGCTTGGGGCTTTTTCATTTTGAAAGGGGGTGATCGGATGTGCAAGGTTGATGGGTTTGCACGCTTATGGCGGCGGCTTATTTTCAAGCGTTCCGATCAGAATTACACATTTCACATTTTATTGCAGAATAAAGGAGACATTATTATGAAACGTATAATTGCCATCATCCTCAGCCTGATCATCCTGTCTGTTTTAGGCATCTCCCTGGCAGAAGAGAAGCAGTATACCATTGGCATCGCCCAGTTTGCGGTGCATGGCTCTTTGGATAATTGCCGTGAAGGCTTCATCCTGGGCTTGGCTGAAGCGGGCTTTGAAGAAGGGAAAAACATCACCTTCGACTACCAGAACGCGCAGGCCGATATGGGCATCGCAACTGATATCGCCAACAAGTTTGTTGATAACCGCTATGACATGATCGTTGCCATCGCCACCCCCATGGCAGCGGTATCCCTCAGCGCTTCCGACAACAGAATCCCGGTGATCTATTCCGCAGTTTCCGCCCCCATCGAGTCCGGCATGGCGGATGAAAACCGCCTGGGTCTGGGCAACACCACCGGCACCAGCGATCAGCTTCCGGTGCGCCAGCAACTGGAGACCATCCGCGCCATCCAGCCCCAAAGCAAGGTGATCGGCATCCTCTATACCCTCAGCGAAACCAACTCTGCCGCCCAGCTGAAGATCTATGAGGAGCTGGCCCCGGAATTCGGCTTCACCATCGTATCCTCCGGCATCTCCACGGGCTCTGACATCGCCCTGGCGCTGCCCGGCCTGCTTACCAAGGTCGATCTGCTCACCATGCTGACGGATAACACCGTCGTGCAGTACCTGGACACAGTGCTTGATAAAGCTGATCCTTTGGGCATTCCTGTCTACGGCAGCGAAGTCGAGCAGGTTATGCGCGGCTGTGTCGCGGCCCAGGGCCTTGACTATGTGGCCCTCGGGCGCCAGACCGGGGCGCTGGCTGCCCGCGTGCTGTTGGGCGAGGAGGCCGACAGCATCCCCTTTGAGCTGATCGAAGAAAGCGCCCTCTACTTCAACTCCGGGGCGCTGAACGCCATGGGCCTCACCCTGCCCGCGGATCTGGCCGCCACCGGGACGGACGTCGCCGAATAATTCATACAAAGGAGCGGGCTTTACCATGCTATCCGCTTTTCTCGCCACATTGCCCAGCACCTTGGAGCAGGGCCTCATCTATGCTATTCTGGCGTTGGGCATCATGCTGACCTATTCCATCCTCGATTTCCCTGATCTGACGGTGGACGGCTCCTTCCCCCTGGGGGGAGCCGTCACCCTCACCCTGCTTCAAAGAGGCGATGGGCCGATCACAGCCCTTTTGGCCGCAATGTTCGCCGGCGCGCTGGCGGGGCTGTGCACCGGGCTGATCCATGTGAAGCTGAAGGTGCGGGCGCTGTTCTCGGGCATCATCATGATGACTGCGCTCTACTCGGTTAACCTGCGCATCACAGGCGGTCAGGCGCTCCTGACGCTGCCCCGCACGGCCACCACCCTGTTTCGCAACAACCCTGTCGTCAGCCTGTTGCCGGGCGATCTGAGCCTTCTGATTATCGTGGCTGCCCTGGTATTGCTGCTGAAGCTGGTGCTTGACAGCTATCTTAAAACCCGCGCGGGTTTTCTGCTGCGGGCTGTCGGCGACAATGAGACGGTGGTCACTTCCCTTGCGCGTGACAAGGGCAATGTGAAGATCGTCGGCCTGGTGCTCGCAAACGCCCTGGTAGCACTGTCGGGCGCTGTGCTGTGCCAATCGCAGCGCATGTTTGAAGTCAGCATGGGCACAGGCGCCATGGTGATGGGCCTGGCCTCCGTGATCATTGGCATCAGCCTGTTGCGCCGGGTTGAATGGGTAAAGCAGACCAGCGCTGTGATCGTCGGCGCCATCCTCTACCGCCTGAGCGTCGCCTTCGCCATCAGCATGGGTCTGGCTCCGATGGATATGAAGCTGATCACCGCGGCGCTCTTCCTGGGCATCCTGGCCACGGGCAACTTGAAAAAGGAGAAAAAGCATGCTTGAGCTGCGCAACATCCATAAGACCTATAACCCCGGTACGGTGCGCGAGCTGGCATTGCTTCACGGTTTTGGGCTGAGCGTGGGAACGGGTGAATTCATCTCCATCGTCGGTTCCAACGGCTCGGGGAAGACTTCTGTGCTCAACTTGATCTGCGGCTCCATGGAGCCTGACGCCGGGCAGATTATCCTGGACGGGGAAGACATCACGCGGCAGAAGGAATCAGCGCGCTGCCGCCGCATCGCCCGAATCTACCAGAACCCGGCCATGGGCACCTGCGCCTCCATGAGCATCGCCGAAAACATGGCCCTGGCCGAGTGCAAGTTCAAACGTATGAATCTGAAGCCCGCCCTCAACAAGGCGCGCGTCCCCGCCTACAAGCAGATGCTCAGCGAGCTGGGCATGGACCTTGAAAACATGATGAACGCGAGAGCCGGCAGCCTTTCGGGCGGCCAACGCCAGGCTTTGTCGATGGCCATGAGCCGCTTATCTCCTGCTGACTTCCTGATCCTTGATGAGCACACCGCAGCCCTTGACCCCAACGCCGCCGACATGATCATGGCGATGACCGACCGCATGGTGCGCGAGCAGAAGCTGACTGCTATCATGGTGACCCACAACCTGCGCTACGCCCTTGAATATGGAAATCGCCTGATCATGATGTATCAGGGCGGCATCGAGATGGACGTGAAGGGTGAGCAGAAGAAGAACCTTGCGATGGATATGCTGCTCAAGAAGTTTAACGACATCAGCATCGAATGTGGAAACTGATTAATAATACAAAGGAGTTCAATTGATCAGACTAAGTAACATCTTCATCCCTCTTAACGGCGGCGACGAAGCGGCGCTGGCGGCCGCGCGCCGCCTTTTACACCTGCCAGGCAACGGAAAAACAAGGATTCGCATCGCGAAGAAAAGCGTGGACGCGCGGGATAAGTCGCGTCTGCGCTTCGTTTATGCGGTGGACGCCGATATCGGCGGGGATGAAGAAGGGCTGATCCGGCGCCTGAAGCTGAAGGACGCCGCCGTGATCAAGGCTTCCCAGCGGCTTATGCCTTCTAAACAGCAAAGCGCCCTGCCCCCCGTGGTCGTGGGCCTTGGCCCCTGCGGCCTGTTCGCCGCGCTCTATTTGGCGCGGGCCGGTCTGAGCCCCCTGGTCCTTGAGCGCGGTGAGCCGGTTATGGAACGGGCGCGCAGCGTCAATGCCCTGTTTTCAAAGGGCATCCTGAACCCGGAGAGCAACATGCAGTTCGGAGAAGGCGGAGCGGGCACCTTTTCAGACGGCAAGCTGACCACCGGCATCAAGGACCCCTTCTGCCGCCAGGTGCTGGAAACTTTCGTGGAACACGGCGCACCCGAAGACATTCTCTGTCTTGCCCGTCCGCACATCGGCACAGACAGGCTTCCGGGCGTTGTATCCTCCATCCGAAAGGAAATCGAGTCCCTCGGAGGCAGGGTGCTGTTCAGCGCGAGGCTTGAAAGCCTTGACGTCAGTGACGGAGCATTGCGCGCCATCATCTACAGCCATCAGGGCAGGCAGCTTGAGTGCCGGGCCGAGCGGCTGATATTGGCCCTTGGGCACAGCGCCAGAGACACGCAGGAGATGTTGTGCAATGCTGACCTTCACATGCAGCAAAAACCTTTCTCCCTGGGACTGCGGCTGGAGCAAAAGCAATCGGTGATCGACCGGGCGCAATACGGGGTATCGGCCGGGCACAAGAATCTGCCAGCCGCGGAATACCACCTGAGCCACCGGCTTTCTGATGGGCGCGGGGCCTACACCTTCTGCATGTGCCCCGGCGGCAAGGTGGTTAACGCCTCCAGCGAGCCCGGCTTGCTCTGCATCAACGGCATGAGCCCCTACCGCCGCGACCTGGAAAACGCCAACGCGGCCATCCTGGTGGATGTCCGGCCTGAAGATTTCGGCGGTGACGATCCCCTCGCCGGGCACCGTTTCCAGCGGCATTGGGAGCGGCGTACCTTTGAACTGGGCGGCAGCGGGTGGCGCGCGCCGATTCAGCTGGCGGAAGACTTCATCGCAGGCCGTGCTTCCCAGGCTCTTGGCGAGGTGCAGCCCACCGTGCTGCCCGGCCATGCGCTCTGCGATCTGCGCGAAGCCCTGCCTGATTTTGTATACCGGGGCATTCGCGAGGCTTTGCCCGCCTTTGGCCGTAAGCTACAGGGCTTTTATGAAAACGGCGCGGTGCTGACCGCCATCGAGACCCGCTCCTCCTCCCCGCTGCGCGTCACAAGGGATGAGCGGGGCGAGGGCAGCATTGTAGGCGTCTATCCCGCGGGAGAAGGCGCCGGCATGGCAGGCGGTATCATGTCCTCCGCCGTGGACGGTCTGAAGGCTGCGCGGCATCTGGCGGATAGCCTGTAAGGGGCCCGCGAACCGCCGGTTTATCCCTTCCCTGGCCTCTTCACTTGAAGACGCGCCGGTCCTTTGATACACTGTCCTTGAGTAAACTAGGTGTTGTCTGCAAAAAGGCTTGACACATCGACATAAGCGCGACACCACAGGAGGATGTACGCATGATTCGCCTCGCCCAATACAATGACCTTGACCGGATCGTCTCCGTCTATGAAACCGCCCGGCAGTACATGGCCCAAAACGGCAACCCCGGCCAGTGGGGCAGCATCTATCCGCAGAAAAGCATGCTGGAAGATGACATCGCCCAAGGGCAGCTCCATGTGGATGAGGAAGGCGGAAACATCCATGGCGTGTTCATGTTCAGCATCTGGAAGGACCCGACCTACGCCCGCATCGAAGGGGCATGGCTGAGCGACACGCCCTACGGCACCATCCACCGCGTAGCCTCCGACGGGCAGGTGAAGGGTGTTTTTTCGCGCTGCGTCGCCTACTGCAAGGCCCAGATTTCTCACCTGCGCATTGATACCCATGAAGCCAACCATACCATGCGCCGGCAGATCGAGCGTCAGGGCTTTGATTATTGCGGCATCATCTACGCGGAGGACGGATCGCCCCGGATGGCCTATGAATATGTGGGGTGATCCTTCCGGGAAAGGGCATGGCGCGTGCCAACAATAGCATCGAGCTTTTTGGTTGCAATAGCGGAAGTCTGTCCGCAGCAATCTGAACAGGCCCCTTTAAGCCGCAGGCCATGCATTTGATAGAATATGTGTCACAAGGATACGGATGCCTTGATTCAATCGGCAGAGGAGGTAAACATGGAAAAGGGATATGTGCACGTGTACACCGGAAACGGTAAAGGAAAAACCACAGCAGCGCTCGGGCTGGCCCTGCGCTCAATATGCGCCGGCAAAAAGGTATTCATATTGCAGTTTCTAAAAGGCATGCCTTACAGCGAACTGAAAGCGCAGACGATGCTTGATAACCTGACGATCGAGCAATTCGGCGGGAAGTGCTTTGTGGGGAAAGACCCCTCCGAGGAAGATTATCTTTTTGCCGGGCAAGGGCTCAAGCGCCTGGAGGAAGTACTGTCGTCGCAAGCGCATGATCTGGTCATCGCCGATGAGCTCAACGTGGCGCTCAGCCTGGGGCTGTTAAAAACGGCTGATGTGCTGCGCGTCCTGAAGCTGCGCGGCACAGGCACCGAACTGGTCATCACCGGCCGTTACGCGCCAAGGGAGATGATCGATCTGGCTGACCTGGTCACGGTGATGACAGAGGTCAAGCACTACTATCATCAGGGCGTTGAAGCGCGCCTTGGCATAGAAAACTAGCCTGCTGTTTTTGAAAGTGAGATAGTGAACTCGCAACATTACCTTATAGATAATCTTGATCCAAAGTCTTCAGATTTTTCTACCCATTACAAACCGTGTGAAAAAAAAGAAAAAGCCTGTGATTACCGTCATTATCGGGCATTCACGGCTTTTAGGGAGTCACCTTTAAGGCGTATCCATATCGGGGCAGGGTTCGACGCGCAGCAGAATGTCGTAAAACTCCATGACATTCGCCTATGTTTTTTACCCAGTAAAGCAGTCTTTTATACAGCACGCCGTTTGAAAAGGAAAAATACCTCCCAGCTTCGCCCTGCTTTTACCTGAATATGCGGATCTTATCCCGCGGGACAATGAGCTGGATATCCTGCCCGCTGAAATTGTCGTCCCAATCCGCAAGTATTGTCTGATCTTTGAAACGGATGACATGCTTGTATTTGGAACCTATGTACATGGCGCTCTCCACCTTCGCACCCAGGCACAGCACATTATCCATATGGCTGCAATCGTACCCGGCGGGGAAAATCTTCAAATCTGCCGCGCGCAGTATGATATCAACCTCGCCGCTTTTCCCGGCGGGCTTCGCACCGTGTATTTCCACATTCTCTATGATATTACCCGAAAGCTCCACCGAATGCTCTGAAAGGACATTTCCCTTCAATATGGTGCTGTCACCTATGAATTCCGCCACAAACAGGTTGGCCGGCTTGGTATAGATCTCCTCCGGAGTGCCGATCTGCATGATCTTACCCTGGCGAAGCACCACAATGGTATCGGCGATGGAAAGGGCCTCCTCCTGGTCGTGCGTAACATAGAGCGCCGTAATGCCCACCTTCTGCTGCAGCTCGCGAATATAAATACGCAGTTTGGAGCGCACCTTGGCGTCCAGGTTACTCAGCGGTTCGTCCATCAGCAGCAGCTCGGGCTCTATGACCAGCGCGCGCGCAAGCGCCACACGCTGCTGCTGTCCGCCCGAAAGCTGTGTGGGCTTGCGGCCCTTAACCAGCATACCAGTATCCAGTCCGACCAGCTCCACGATAGCGTCCACGCGGCGCTTGATTTCGCTCTTATTCACCTTCTTGATTTTGAGTCCGTAAGCGATATTGTCGTATACGGACATATGCGGCCACAGCGCATAATTCTGAAACACAAGCGCCGCGCCACGGTCCTGTGGAGGCAGCTTTGTGACATTGCGATCACCAAAGTAGATATCTCCCTCGTCCACGTCGAGGAAGCCTCCCAAGGAACGCAGCAACGTGGTTTTGCCACAACCTGAAGGGCCTAGCACCGCCGTAAGCGTGCCTGGTTTAAGGTGCAGGCTGACGCCGCCCAGAGCAGTCGTCGCACCATATTTCTTAACAAGATTTTCTATGCGTACATCTATCATACGTTGATGTCCTCCTTCATGCTTGCCCGGCGCTTAGAGCCGGCCAAAGGATGAGAGATATTCGGCTTTCATAAACCGTTGGAAAAAGAACAGCAGCAACACGCCGGGTATCGTGACAATGAGGCTGGTGACTGAAGCGATCTGCATCTCATACCCCATGGACGCCGTATACATCTGCACGGGCAGGGTTTTGATAAACGGTGAACCGATCATCAGCGTGCCGGTGAACTCATCCAGGGAATACAAGAACACCAGCAGGCTGGATACAAATATGCCCGGTCCCGCCAGAGGCAGGGCTACGTCAAAAAATGTCCGTATACGCGACGCGCCCAACGAGAACGCCGCGTCCTCAAGCACCTTGGGAATGGATTGGTACACCGACACCATTGTCCATATGGAATAGATGAATGCCGCACCTATGTGCACCAGCGCCACACCGGACATTTTTGCCGCTATGTCCCATTTATAAAACAGCGTCGCCAGATTGGCAAATATTGGCAACGATGGAAACGCCTGCGGCAGAAGGAAAAGCGCAAGTATCGCCGCCTTGAAGGGAATTTTAAAACGCGCAAGCACATACGCGAGCGGTATGGAAATGAGCATGACTACAACAGTCGTGATAACAGCAATTTTTAGCCCCGTCGTGAAGGAGTGCATCATATCCCCGCGAAAGGCCTTTATCCAGTACGCTATGCCCCATTGCTGTGGAAACACGCTGGGCCAGTACCATTTTTCCGCAAAAGACCATATGATCAAGCCAGACAGTGGGCCCACAATCACGAATATCGTGACAAGATACGCGAGCAGGCGCATCGACAGCTTGAGTGGGCTTCTGGTACGTATAATCTGTGGATGACGAGTCACTTCATTTCACCGCCTTTCTCAGGTACACGACCGCCGCGCCCAGCGCAAGCAAATAGGAAACGGAGCCTAACGCGTTCGCAACGCCCATATTATTGAGATAATTGATCTGCTGGTAGATATCCACCATGATGTGGCGCGCACCCCTGCCGCTGCCCATCATCATGACTACAGAGAAGTTTTGCAAAAATGACGTGAATATCAAAACGGAGGATACCGCGATGCTTCCCAAGGACAGGGGCAAGAGTATCTCCCTGATCTGCCTGAACTTGGATGCGCCAAGGTTACGGGCCGCCTCCAGAAAGCTCTTATCCACCGATTGGAACGCGGACATGATAAGCAGCAGCGCAAACGCGCTCTGCTTCCAGCTCAGCGCGATGATTGTACCGATGGGGCCATATGCGTATTCCGGGGGAGAATCGATATTGATGAGGCCGATCATGCTCAAAAGGGAATTAAGTATCCCCTTGGGCGCAAGAAATGTGCGCATCGCGTGACCGACCACGACGAAGGGGATAAACAACGGCAACTTAAACATAAATTCGATAAACGGGTTTTTGTTAAGCGAAAGATATCCGCCCACTATGATAGAAACGGCGAGCACCACCGCCAGCGATGCCACAGAAACGAAAACAGTATACAGGATATCCTGGCCGTAAATCCGAAAAACATACGCGTAATTCCCCCAGGAAAACTGGCCGTCCACCTGCAGGCTGGTAATAAAGGACAATATAAACGGGTACACATACTCCATCAATATCAACACTACCGCAGGCAGGACTATGACAGCACCCAGAAGCTTGTACAGCAGCTCTTTCGTGCGCTGCCGCCGCTCCACCAGGGCCGGGGGCAGCGGAGTAGATGCTTTCATCCGTGCTTCACCTCCATAGGCGCAAGCCTGAAAGCCTAAAGGCTTTCGACATGGCAGCCAAAGTTTGGGGGCAATTGGATCCCCCATTAGTAAGTCCGTAGACAATCCGTGGATTTTATGCCATATGCGGCAGACCGCCCCACGATGGGGTGGGGCGGCCCGCAAAAACCGGTTCAGACCTTAACGAACTTCCTCCCATACTCTAAGAAGGTCGTTTTGATAGCTCGAGAGCATCAGCGCCAGACCCTTTTTAGAGATTTCCTCGGCACTGACCTCACCGAACAGCGTGGCCTTAGCCTCTTCAGAGCAGACCTCAAATACCGCGGTGGCGTCTACGCCGGGATACCAGGTGCTCTTCTCTACAACATATTTGGCCTGTATTTCAGGGCGAGACATGAAATCACAGAACAGTTTGCCGGCTTCCGCCTGCGCTCCCTTTGCAGATACAACAAGGTACATGGGCTGACCGGGCAAGCCGGGTTCGGGCAGCAGCATCTTCATGTTCGGATCCATACGGCCGTCGCTCTTCCAGAGATAGAACATATCCACCCATACGGGGCCCATTGCGATTTCGCCGCGGTTGAGCATATCCAGGGTTCCTGCATTGCCCTGCGTATAGACGACGGGCAGGCTCTTGAGCTCCTTGATGACATCGGTCCAGGTCGCTTCGTTGGCCTCGTCGTACATGCCGGAACTGAACGTCTCATACTGACCTGTCTTATAGTACACATAGCCGACCGTAAAGGCTACGCCGGACATACCGCCGACAACGCCGTTATAGCCAAACTTCTTGGGATTTGCCTTTATCCATTCCTCCAGCGCCTGGAATGTCTGAGGCGGATCACTCACCAGGGCGGGGTTATAGGCAAGAACAACCTGAGATTGGAACAGTGGCACAACATACCCTTCCACGGGGGTGCCCAGCGCGTTCTTGGACGCTTCGGTATTGACATACTGCGCGTTTTCCAGCCCGCTCACGTATTTTTGAATCAGGCCGTCGGCGATGAGATCGCGCATAACGCTCTGGTTGACACAGGCGGCGTCAAGGTCCCAATTGTCCTTGCCTGCATCAAGCTGCGCACGCAGCTTGGTATGAATGGTTTTGCTGCCCGAGTCGCCCGGGCCGGTGCCGACCACATTGACTGTGATCCACGGATATTCTTTATTGAACTCGGGCGCGATCATGTTCTCAAAGAACTCCAGCATGTTGGTGTCTCCGGCCGTCGCGAAGTTGATCGTGACGGGATCCGGCTGAGTTTCCTGTGCGTAGCCTGCAAACGCCGAAAGCGTCATGAGCATCGCAAACAGAAGGGCCAGAATTTTGTTCCTCTTCATCGATGTACACCTCTTTCTCAAATTTTTAAAGCGCTCACGCTTTAAAGAAAGCAAAATATTGTACGTGCGTATAAAATACGCCGCGATCCGGGCTAATAACTCCTACGTATTATTCGAAGGACACCATAATTTCGCCGCCCACATGTCCCACACGCACGGCGCTTGCGCCCTCCTTGCCCGAAAAATAGGGGGGATAGCTGTATTCGTCGCTGAAAACGAATTGCACACTTTCGCCCAGTATTTGACGCACAGTCTCATACACAACAGCGTTAGAGCTGTTGTAGCGCCTGTCCGAAGAGGATGTCGTTACCACAACGCGTGGCGCTATACCGCGTATGGCCTCCTCAGTTACGCTGTCCCTCTGTCCGTGATGAGGCAGCTTCCACAAATCGGATTTGAGCGCACCTCCCGCAAGCAGGTGCCGCCAGGAAGGCGGGCAGCTATCCCCGGGAAACAGTGCGGAAAATATACCGTCAGATATGCGCAGGAGCAGACTCGCGTCATTGGAGAGTCTGTCAAGCTCCATGAGCAACGGCACAGCCTCTTCGTCCGTCCGCGCGGCATACGCACGGCGTAGCAAATCCACAAACGCTGCTTTGTACGCGGCCTGCGGGCCCAGCACCTGGATAGCGAGCCCGGATCCCTCCGCAAGGCATTCGCCCTTCCCGCAAGTTAATTCTCTGACCCGGATCCCTTTTTCTTCGCTCCTACACACGATACCGCGAATACTGTTGAATGCACGCGCGAAGAGTATGAGGCTATTGTCCCTGCCCTCCGCTACGCGTACCTCACGCCCGCCATAAAATACCGCTGGCGGATACGGCAGCCATAGCTCGCCGATCGTAAGCTCCCGCATAATATCTTCCAGACCGCAGACATGGTCGTCGTGTATGTGCGAAATAACAACCGCGTCCAGCCGCTTGATGCCCCGCGCCCGTAGCCAATCATACGCACGCATACGACCATTCGCCATTTCCCCCGGACCGGCCGTTCCCCCGTCAATAAGCAGGCGGTATTCGCCCTCGCACACGAGTATGCTGTCACCATATCCGACATTGATAAACGTGATCTCCATTCGCGCTCCTTGCCATAGTCCATCGTACAGCACCAATCTGCGCCTGCATGCAGAAACGGGTTTATGTGGATTGCCGTACGATCAATTGCGTTTTCACCGTTATGTTATGAGCCTTATCGGGCTGCCCGTCGATCATGGCGATGAGGGCATCCGCCGCGGCTCGGCCCATTTTTTCAGTATCCACACGCACACTCGTCAGCTCGGGCTCCATAATGCGGCAGATATAGCTATCGTCAAAGCCCACCACGGCGATATCCTGCGGCACTCGTAACCCTATGCGCAGCGCGGCCTTTATAGCGCCCACGGCGATCGTGTCGTTTGTGCAAAAGAGTGCGGTAGGCCGATCCTGCATGGCCAGCAACGATGCTACACAGTGCATCGAATCGTCGAGCGTGGGTTCTATTGTCTTCAAGAAGCGATGGTCGATCTCGCAGCCATGCCTTTTGAGCGCGTCGGTATAGGCTTTAAAGCGCATATTATAAGGGTGCGGTGAAAAGCGGCCAGCGATCAGACCGATTTTACGATGCCCGCGTTCGAAAAGGTGTTCCATTGCCTGCACCGCGCCGCCGTAATGATCCGTCGTGACACTGGGCAGGCCTTCAATATCCAACGCGTTGTTGAGCAGTACCACGGGGATATGCTGCCGCATAAGACTCATCACGGTATCCGTATCCGTTTTGCCCGCGATGATAACGCCGTCCATCTGCTTTTTCATATACAGCTCGCCGCTGGGCAACCTGACATCCTTATCCGAGGATACAAAAAGGCTGTAGCCGCGCTTTGCCGCCGTTTGAAGCACCGCCTCGAATATAGGCGAATAAAACGGATTAAGTACGACGGGATATTGCTGCTCATAGATGATAAAAGCCAGATTATCCGTCTTTTTACGTACCATGGCGCGCGCGATAGCGTTGGGCGTATAATTGAGCGTTTTCGCCGCTTCGTATATCCGAAGCCTGGTTTCCTCTTGAACATGCTCCGGGTTCACAAACGCCCGGGAAACTGTTGTTTTGGAGAAACCGCTAAGCCTTGCGACATCCAAGATCGTAGATGGCATGCTTATCTCCTTTTGGGAACGTTCCCATTGTGTAAAGAGTACCACGCGCGGTGACTTCTGTCAACGCTTTTTTTATTTTCGTTGTCATTCGATAGTTCCACCCCTAAAAGACGCAAATAAGCCTTTCATCCCCAGTACAAATGAACCCGCCTCGAGGGCGGGTGGATGATGGGATGAGGCCGGCAACGTTTTGCTCCCGGCCTGTTTTTCAAACGGGTTTCAGACGTATTTTACGCAGCTGACAAATGCTTCGATCATTTCAATTTCTTCGTCTGTCGGTTGACTTCCTTGTATGTAGAGCTGGAAGGTAACGCGCACTCCCTGGTACATCGTCAGGTAGATCAGCAGTTCTTCCTCCTGAAGCCGGATATATTGTCTGTCTCCTATGGGAACAGCTTCACCGCCATAATATGTGGCGACAAATTCCAGCATGTCCTCGGTCAGATCGCCGACCAGGGCGCTGATCCCTTCTGCCGCGAAGAAGCCCATGAGGTTGGTGTCATTGGCATCAAGCGCCAGGAAGCTGATCTGGGTGTTGATCAGGAAGGAGGCTACCGCCAAGGGATCGGTCATCATGGCATAATCGGCCATCTGCTTTGAAATGTCCTGTGTCAGCACCACCCACCCGAAGGGGGGCTCCAGTTCGATGGTGGTCTCCTGCGAGGTAATGGAAATTATTCCATCCTTAATCGTTACTGTATCAAGGGGCTGGGGGAAGCGCGTGGAAGATCTGTCGCCCGAAAGATCCAATCGCGCCAAAAAGGGAGGGCGCTCGACGATGCCCACAGGCCCTTCCAAGGGAGGAACCTGCTCAGCCGAGGCAGTGGCAGTAAGGCCCAGGGTAAGAATCAGAGCCAGCATCCATGCGGTTACTCTTTTCATTTGAGTATCTCCTTTTTTAATATCAGTCGGTCAGTTTTTCGTTTAAAAGCGACAGGACAATTCTCTCCTTGCTTCTTTCCATCAGCCTGTTCTCATCCAGGTCGATCAGGCTGAGGTAGAAGCTGATTTCATCCGCTTCGGGTTCGATACCGATGATAAGATCAAAGAGTCTGGTGTATGCCGCGCTATGGGGGGATAGTTTGGCGTAGACCGGTATATTTTCATTGTAGTCTGCCTGATCCGCCTTGACGAAACCCGCGATCACTCTGACCGCTTTGTCAGAGCGGTTTTCAATGTAAAGGGTTTTCCCTTCGGGATCACTGTCAAGACGGATGACCTGAATATCCTGAGCCGCGTAGAGCTCCTCTCCCTGGGTATCAAGCGGCTGCTCATAGTCTTCCATGCCGGGGATGGGAATCCGGATATACCCGCTCTGCCGCCGCACAGAGGCCAGGCCATCCATGCCTTCGGTGGCGCTGTTATCCAGCTCAAAACGCAGGGTGATGTCACGCACCCGGTCAATGCCTTTCCCTTCAAGACTGGCCTGCATCAAGTCCATCATCTGCTGGAACTCGGCCAGTTCCGGGGGCAGAACCTGTCGGATGATATTGACACGCGCCGATGCATAAAGCACACCGCCGGGCTGCACGTGCCCCGGCATGGTCATCGGTATCATGATGCCGTTAACAGCGCTTTCCTCCAGCCGTACCAGGTCAAACATGTCAGACTCGTTGGTAATCTTCAACGGAACGATCAGCTCCTCCCCGGCTGTGACAGGCTCGCCCGCCAGTTCGATGGTGATGCCCCCTCCGCTCCACAGAGGCTCGGGCGTAAAACCGGTCGTATCGAAGGTTTCCGCGGCCCCCTCAATTGCCAGATCGGTTTCTACCCTCAGTTCACCGGCAGTCGACCAGCCAGCTGTCCGCATGATGATGCGCTGCAGCTCGGTCGATACTCCGCTCATATTCAAGGCTCCCCAGCCCAGAGAGTTGACGACATCGGGGTTGATCAGCAGACCGAAGCGAAGGTCGCTCAATCGCTTGATGCCTGTCTGCAGCAGGCCGGTGCCCTGCGGCAAGGATTCGATGGACAAATCAAACCCCAGCAGCTCGCTTGATCCGGGAACAATGGATATGCCGCCCCCGCTGTCCTTCATCACGCCGTCAGCCATCGTCCAGTTCACATAGACGCCCGCTTCCGTATTCAGCTTGTTTTCAAGCATCAGGTAAACGCGCAGCACAGTGTTGTCCGGCGCAAGCTGTTCAATCCCTGCCAGGCTGACCTCAATGCCCTGATATTCACCAAACAGCCGGGCAGGGTCGCCTGGCGCGTAGCGGACCGTCTTCACCTGCGGTACGGAAGGCTTTTTGGGTTCTCCGGCTTCAAACGCCAGGGGCATCAGCTCCGAAGAGTAGGCATAACCCTGTGTGTCCACAGCGCTCATCAGCACAAAGTACTCGTAGAGTCCCTGATCGACCGGCTCGTAGGTCACCTTCAGGCCTTCTTTCAGGTTGAAACTTGTGATGTTGGCGCTGCCCATCCCGGACTGTGGCCAATCTCCGTAGGGCAGCAGAGCGCCCTCCTCGTCGCGGGTCAGGTAGGAACTGTTGTGTGTGAAGTTAATGGTGTTCCACGCCTGCAGGTCCAAATCGCGTTTGCCCATCAGACTGCCCGGCTCATTGTCACGGATCGCGCCGATGATGGAAGCCTGCCCTTGCTGCTTATCAATCTGTGCCAGCAACTGGCCGTTGAGTGACCAGCTCTCTCCGGCGTCGGCTGTGCCGGTGACGATCATAGGAATCTGATAGCGCGCGATCCCGTCAATATTCTCTGTTTCCATCAGATAGGGGATGATGCGTCGGGTCCTCTGCTCATCCTCAATGGACAGGATCATGCCGTTAAAATTAGGGCTGAGGCGTCCGTCTTCGTCCAGCTGTACATCGCCAGACATGAAGGTAAGCATATATTCCTCGCCGCGAAGGCGGGCCAGTATGTAGTATTCCGCCCGCTCAAAGTTAGCCACCTGCTCGGGGCTCAGCTGCACAAAGTACTCTCCGGTCTGCGCGTCCTGCGTGACCGCCGGCGCGTCATCGCCCGTCCAGCTTGACAGGCTGTCCGACAGCAGAATCTCTGCAAAGCGCTCCATGAACTGCTTGTAGCTTGCTGCCATGTCAAACCCCTGATACATCTCCCCCCAGTCCGCGCGGAGCATGTTCTTGTTTCTCAGGGGAAAATAGAGCGATACGCCGTTTGTTCGCGGGGCATTGGAGCGATTGTAGCGCACCATGCCTTCCAGCGCCTGCCCCAGTTCCCCCGCGCGGTCCGGGTACAACCCCGCCAGATTGTCAGATAAATCCTTCAAATCAATCAGGTCAAAGGCATTGGTGGTGGTCGTGCTGCCATAGTCCTTGGTTCTGTCGCGGCCGCGGGCAATATCCGAATAAATGCCCGCCTCCAGACCCCGGTCAAGGTTCAAAAACAAGCCGTTCAGTTTTTCCTGCACATTTGCCATGCGCGACAGGTCCATGAGGGAGAGGGTGACCGTCGCCTGATTTTCCGGATGCTTGGCCGTCTTGGCTTCATAAAAAGAGTAGGTATAGTCGATGATGGCCTTCCCTACCTCCGGCCCGGTGAGGCCTGTGAATGACAATTCCTTAAGAAAACGGTAATCGAATCCCTGGCCCGGCAGCGCCTCCTGGGAGGCAATCAAATAACCCGCGTGCCCTGACATCATCGACGCCACCTCCATCGAAGCCATCAGGCAGGCATCAAAGGCAAGCCATTCCAGCTTGTCCTCGCCTTTGAAAGTACTGTTGGACAAGGCCTCCCGCAGCTCTGTCAGGCTGAGCCCGTCATAATCAAAGGCTGTATCCAGGCCAAAACCGACCATCGGGCCGCCTCCGTGATCCCAGAGAATCAAACCATAGGAGTCGGCCGGATAGCTTTCCCGCGCATAATCCAAAAAGCGTGTCAGCACGGCAGGGTCTCCCATGCTGGCTTTGTCCCAGGCATGTACCTCCTTGGGGCTGGCGCCTTCTATTTTAAATACGGTAAGCTTGTCGCTTGAGATGGCGCGGCTGTGCCACAGATTTGTGCCGCCCGTCATCACCAGCACGTTCAGCCTCTCCTGGTCCGGTTTGGCTTTCAGCATTTCTGAAATGTCGGTGACCGCCTGCGCGCCCTCCGATTCAAGGTCCGAGCCGATGACGTACATCATGATGGTCTGGGTCTGATACCCTTCCCGCGCATTGTTCTCCCCTTGCGCGCCGATGAAGGAAAGAGGGTGCAGCAGGAGGACCATCAACAGGAATGTCAATGCTTTTTTCATAATCTCTATTTCCTTATGCGCATCTTGTCTGCAGTCCATGTGTTTACGGTCGGTCTTCAAAAGAACAGCTTTTTCTGATTACGCTCTCAATGTACCCACATGATTTCATTTTGAACAAACGACCAAAATATGTTCAAAAATTCGCCTTCCCCTTCCTTGTGTGTTACAAAATCTTTACAAAACTCTTCTTAGGTTGTATCCTATGCTGGCATATAGCATGGTCGGGAGCAGCCCTCCCGGATGCCAAGGAGGTTGGATGAAAAACCCCACGCCCCGGCCGGAAGACGGCTGGGGACAACAGGATTTTTTTCAGCCTGAGCCGGGTTTTCGCCCGCCTCAGGCGCCGCCCCCGCAGCCTCAGCAGGCTGGCGGGCAGAATTACTTTACCCCTGCCCAGCCCATGGGCGCGCCAAGCAAGGCGCCGCTGAACATGCCCCCTGCCTGGGAGGGGCCTATAACCGCCCCCGCCCCTCTTCAAAACCCCATGACCCAGTTTCCGCAATATCCGCTGACACCCGGCTCCTCGGGCCCTGTCATCCCGCCGGGCAGCCCGCCGCCCCCCGGCCAAAGCGCGCCCGATCCCAGGGTGCCCTTCCAGGCTCCGCCCCGCAGGCGCAGCCTGATGGTCTATCTCTACATCGGGCTGGGCATCCTTGTTGCCGTTATGGGTGTCATGGGCATTACCCAGCTGGTCAATAACCAGGAAGCCCGCACTGCCATCGTGACCATCAAGGAACGGGGAAGCACTTACCCCGGCAGCGCGATTATTGTGCGCGACGAGATTGTTTTCACCCAGGAAGGCGTATCCGACATTGTCTACACCGCGGAAGAAAAATCGCTGGTGCAGCGCGGCGACCCCGTATGCACGGTTTATGCCACCGGCTTTTCAAGCCGCGAGTTTACACAGCTGCAATCCTACCGCAAGCAGATCAAAGACTATCTGAACCTGCTTCGTTCGCAAGCCGATTCGCCGGATACCCGCCTGCAGTTGCTTGAAAGCACCATTTTCAACCGCGCGGTAGAGACACGCTCGCTGGTGCAGGGCTTCCAGGGCAGCCTGCTCAGCCAGGAGCAGCTTTTAGGCGAGGCTGTGACCGCCCGTTACGACTACCTGCGCCAGAAGTACCCCGACGATACCAAGCTGACCCGCCTGTATGATAATGAAAGAAACCAGATGCAGCGTATCGACACGTGGACCAAGCAATATACGGCCAGCGATAACGGCATTGTCAGTTTCTATACGGACGGTTTTGAACCGGCGCTGAACCTCAACACTCTGGAGAACTACAGCCCGCAGGAGGTACGCGCCATGTACAACGGCCGCGTGCCCGCCGGCTTTGAAAGCGGACGCGATCATTCAGATGTTTATCGTCTTGTCCGTCCCTATGAATGGTCCGTTCTGATGCTGGCCGACGATCAGGCCTGGAACCCTGCCATCGGCGATGTTTACCAGATTATGATCGAAAGCTTTGACAACACCACCGTTCCCGGTACCGTAACGGGCGTCACCCGTTCCGGCGGTGACCTGCTGGTGCGCCTGCATGTCAGCTCCACCGTCGAGCCGGTGCTTAACATCCGCTCCTGTCACGTGCAGTTATCCACCTCCATCATCACCTACGAAGTACCCAATTCCGCCATCGTTTCCAAGGATGGCATCATGGGTGTTGTTGTCCAGTTTAAAGAAGGTATGTTCATTGTGCCTGTCAACATTGTCTCCCAGGACGCGACTCAAACCTATGTCATCCCGCTGAATCCCGGCCATCTTTATGAGGGGCTGAGCGTCCAGCTCAACCCTCAGGACCAGGCCAGGCGCCAGCAGCAACAGCAGTAAGCGGCCCGGACGGTCCGCCAAAAACGGCGAGCTGAGAGGCCTGGTGTCACTGGGCTGAACAGACGGCGGCCCTGCGGCGGATCAGCTGAATGCCGGATTAAAAAAAGCTTTGGACCAGCATGAAACTTGCATTCCCTTGGCAATGACCGTATAATATCTCAGATGAACCAGCTTGGCCTCTTTGGCGGCGTCAAGTGCTTGGTTAGGAGGACTTCATGGATTTACGCTCGAAGTTTGGCAAAATCAAAAATGCCTATGATAACTGGCTCAATGGTACCCAGCCGCAACGGCAGCAGCCCAGGGACGCTTACGATCAGCATTCCGCTGCGCAAGGCCCGGGCTATCAGGCCCCCCGCCAGCAGCAGGCTGCCCCCGGCCAGGTCGATCCCTTCCAGGCCGTGCCGCCGGAACAGGCTTATTATCAGCAACAGGCCTATCAGCAGAATTATTATCAGCAGCCAGGCGCACAGCAGCCTCAGCCGCAGCAGGGCTATTATCAGCAAGCCCCCCAGCAGGTTTATGCGCAGCAGCCTGCCTATCCCCAACAGCCAGCATACCAGCAACAACCCGTGTACCAGCAGCAGCCTGTTTATTCCCAACAGCCTGCCTATTCACCTCAACCTCAGCCCCAGCCCCGCCAGGACTTTCAAACCCAGATTGACCCCTCCGGCCGCAAACGCCGGGGAGACCGGCACGGCGAGGAAGCCGCGCCCCTGTATTCGCAGAACAATCCTGAAAACCTGGTACAATTTCCCGTCGGCGCCCAGCAGCCCCAGCAGGAAGCGCAGCAGGCCGGCATTGATGCCTATGTGATTAATGTATTCAACCTCAGCAGCTGCCGCCAGGCCATGAGCTGTCTCAGGCGCGGCCAATGCACGCTGATTGTGATGGATCAGCTGTTTGACAAGGCGGAAATCCGCCGCTATGTGGATATGCTGACAGGCGCCTGCTATGCGCTCAACGGCACGATGACCCGACTGTCGGCTAAAATTGGCTTTTATATCATGGCCCCCGAGGGCATGACGGTCTATACCGATCCTACCACGTCAAACGCCAACGCTTCCAGGCCTTCCGCCCCCTCAGCCCCCGGCTACACAGCGCCCTCTCAGGGTAACCCGGCCAGGCAGTCGCCGGAGTTTTCCGCCCAGAGCGCCTATGCCGCGCCCCCGCAGATGAACTTCTCAGCACACCAGGTTGAAACCAGACAGCCGGCGCAGGAGGGGCAGCCTTACGCCCATTACGCTTCCCCGCCCCAGGAGCAAGCGCCGCAATCCCACTACGCCCAGCAGGATGGCTATCAAAATACCTATGCCTCCTATCAGGAGGATCAGCAGCGCTACGCGCAATAATCCCGTCTTAGGATCAATATTGACAAGCGAGAGGAGAACCCTGCATGCCTATCACAGTCACCATGATCGAAGAAAAGGAATTTAAGACCAAGGTACGCGGTTATGATCCCTTGGAAGTGGACGAGTTTCTCGATGAGATCTGCGACGAGATGATCGAGATGCAGAACACGATTCAAACCCTTCGCGAGCAGCTTAAGAAAAAGACTGCCGAGCAGAGCGTATCTTCCTATGCGCCGCTGCCCGTTGCCCCCATCCCGCCTATCGCGGCGCCCCTTGGCTCCCTGGCCCCCCTGCCTCTTCACAAGGACGAGGAAGAGGAGGAGAGGCTGCCGGCCGACCTGTCCGCCGCAAAGCTTCTGCTGGAAAAGACACAGAAGGCCTGCGACGAGGTTCTGGCCGACGCTAAAAAGCGCGCCGGCGACATGGTCAGGGACAATGATCTGATCCCCTCAGATTCTGAGCTTGAGGATTTGGAAGCCCAGCGCGAGCAGATCAAAAAAGAGATCGAACAGCTCAAAAGCGAAGCGGAAGCGTTTCGGCGCCGGTTTCAATCCATGCTGAGGGATCAGAGCGATATTTTAGAAACGGATCTGTTCTGATGCTCCTGGGAACCTTGGAGGCCGGCGGAACCAAGATGGTCATGGGCCTTTCGGATGCGGACGGCCGTATTCTTGAGCGCGCAAGCTGCCCCACCAGACTGCCTGCGGAGACCATGGCCGATATCATCGCCTTTTTCAAGCCCCATAAGATCGATGCCCTTGGGATCGCCACCTTCGGCCCGGTGGATCTGAGGCCCGGGTCGCCCAATTTTGGCAGCATCATCAACACGCCCAAGCTGGCCTGGCGCGGTTTTCCGCTGTACCGGACACTGAAGGATGCCCTTGCCGTGCCCTGCGCCATCGATACCGATGTCAATGGAGCGGCATTGGCTGAAGCCAGGCTTGGCGCCGTCAAAGGCCTTGAAAACTGCGTTTATTTCACCGTCGGTACCGGTATCGGCGGCGGCGTTCTGTCAGGCGGCCGTCTGGTTCACGGCCTGATCCACCCTGAATGGGGGCATGTGCCGCTGACCCGCCATCCGGATGACCCTATGGTGCGCGGCGTTTGCCCCTCCCATGAAAACTGCGCCGAAGGTCTGGCCGCGGGTCCCTCCATGCAAGCCCGTTGGGGCGTGCCGGCCCAGGATCTGCCCGATGACCATTTTGCCTGGGAGCTTGAGGCTTACTACCTTGCCCAGCTGTGCGTCACGGCCATGATGACCGTATCGCCCGAGCGCATTGTGCTGGGGGGCGGCGTGATGGGCCGCAGTTCCCTTTATCCCTTGGTGCGCCGCAAGGCCAATGAATTGTTGGGCGGTTATCTGGCCAGCCCCACACCCGAGGAAATGGATGCTTTCATCGTCCCCCCCGCCCTTTGGCCCGACTCCGGCCTGATCGGCGGCGCGCTGCTGGCAAAGGAAGCCTGCGACGCGGCCAGGCAATAGTGAACAGGCGGTATAAACGCTGTGAAGGGCTCAGGGAAGACGCGTTCCCGGCAGCCCTTTTTTTATTGTTTTGACGCGGCCTAACCCGACGCTTTGCCCCACGATATGCGGCCAAAAACATCTTTTGCTGTCACCCGCCCGTCCCTTTGCTGACTTTTTGACATTATCTGTGAACATGGTATAATTCCCTTGCCTGCGTATAGCCGCGGTGCAAGCGACGATATATAGTTGGAGGATGTGCGGATGGAAGGTCTGCTGCTGATCATTGCAGTTTTGCTGCCGGTGGCGGCGGGTTTTATGGTGCTGTGGCTTCCCTGGCTGAATGACAAACGGGAGAACCGCTGCGGCTTTGTCGGTGCGATGATGATCCTGGAATGCATTCTGGTGAGCCTGGTGGCGCTGGACGGCGAGCAAAACGCCATCCTCTTTATGATGACCGAGCAGCTGCCGATTGCCCTGCACTCAGACGGCACCTCGCGCATCTTCTCGCTGGTCATGGCCCTGATGTGGACCATCTCGGGCTTTTTCTCCTTCAGCTACATGCAGCATGAGCAAAACGAGAAAAGCTACTATGCCTTTTATCTCCTGACCCTGGGTTCTCTGATGGCGCTGACGCTTTCAGGCACCATGGTCACGATGTACCTGTTCTTTGAGCTGATGACCTTCATCTCCATGCCCATGGTGCTGCATACGCGCACCAAGGAGGCGGTGGCGGCAGGCATCAAATACCTGATCTATTCGGTGGCGGGGGCAACGATGGGCCTGCTTGGCATCTTTATGCTGACGCCCAACTTGTCCTCCCCCTATTTTGTGGAAGGCGGCAGCCTGGTTACCACCGGCATGACCCTGTCCCATCAGGGCATGCTGATTGTCATCCTGGTCACGATCATCGGCTTTGGCACAAAGGCCGGCATGTTTCCCATGCACGGTTGGCTGCCCACCGCCCACCCGGTGGCGCCGGCCCCTGCCTCGGCGGTGCTGTCCGGCGTGATCACCAAGGCAGGCGTGCTGGCCATCTTCCGCATGATTTTTTATGTAATCGGCCCGGCTTTCATCCGCGGCACCTGGGTGCAAATGGTATTGCTCGGCTGCGCCACCATTACGGTGTTTATGGGATCGATGCTGGCCCTGAGAGAGAAGATAATCAAAAAACGCCTGGCCTATTCCAGCGTATCCCAGGTCAGCTATGTCCTGTGCGGCCTGTTTTTACTGGACGTGACGGCATTTGACGGCGCAATGCTTCAGGTGGTATTCCACGCGCTGACCAAGAACGCCCTGTTCATGTGCGCAGGCGCCATCATCTACAAGACCGGCATCACGCGCGTGGAGGAAATGCACGGCCTGGGCAAACGCATGCCCATAACCATGTGGCTGTTTACTATCTGCGCGATTTCGCTGGTCGGCATCCCGCCGCTGGGCGGCTTTATCTCCAAATGGTACATCGCCGAAGGCGCGATTATTTCCCAGTATCCCGTGCCCGTATTCAACTGGCTGGTTCCCACCGTGCTGTTGATCTCCGCTCTCCTGACGGCCGGTTATTTGCTGCCCCCCAGCATCACGGCCTTCTTCGGCAACCTGGGCGACGGCGAGGCCGTCACGTCTCTTCCCAAAGCTGAGCCAAGTAAAATGATGCTGGTGCCCATCGGCATTCTGACACTTGCCATCGCCTATCTCGGCGTCAACCCCGGCATCATCATCTCCGCCTTCAACCGCCTGGCTGAGACCCTGCTGTAATAAGCCGGGATTAAACAGACAATGCGTTTTGACCTGCTTCTCCCGCTGCTGGCCGCTTTTCCCATGGCGGCGGCAGCGCCCGTTTACCTGTTAGGCCGCCGCAAACCCCAAAGGGGTCTGTGGGCGCTGATCGGCGCGGCAACAGTCGAGCTGATCCTGTGCCTGCTGCTTTTCCTGAGCCCTCAGCCTCCTCGCTTTGACCTGGAAGGCTTTATCGGCTTGCGGCTCTCCTTCAGCGCGGACGGATTCCGCGCGCTGTACGCTTTGATCGCCTGCATGATGTGGCTGATGACCTCTTTGTTTACCCCCCAGTACTTAAGCCACGGGCACAAGCAAGCCCGGTATACCTTCTTCACTTTGCTGACTTTGGGGGCAACCGCGGGCGTTTTTTTATCCGATGACCTGATCACCTGCTTTTTATTTTTTGAGATCCTCGGTTTCACCAGCTATTGCTGGGTTGTACACGAGGAAAACCCTGCCGCCATGCGCGCGGGGCAAACCTATCTGGCTGTCGCCATCCTGGGCGGCATGGCCATGCTGATGGGCCTGATGCTGCTTCAAGCCAGGCTGCACACCCTGCGCTTTGACGAACTGGCGCAGGCCGCCGGCCTTGTTCCCTTATCCAGCCTCTATCTGCCCGGCGCCCTGATCCTGGCCGGCTTTGGGGCCAAAGCGGGCATGTTTCCCTTGCACATCTGGCTTCCCAAAGCCCATCCGGTCGCCCCCGCTCCCGCCAGCGCGTTGCTCAGCGGCGTGCTGACCAAGGTAGGCATCTTCGGCATTCTGGTCATCTCCACCCGTCTGTTTCACGCGGACCCCTTATGGGGGAACCTCTTGCTGGGCATCGGTTTGATCAATATGTTTTTAGGCGCGCTTCTGGCTTTGATGTCGGTTGACTTAAAGCGTACCCTGGCCTGCTCTTCCATGAGCCAGATCGGCTTTATCCTGGTGGGCATCGGAATGCAGGGGCTTCTGGGCGAGCACAATGCCCTGGCTGCCGAGGGGACGGTTCTCCACATGCTCAACCACAGCCTGATCAAGCTGGTGCTGTTTATGGCGGCCGGTGTCGTCTATCTCAATGTGCATTCCCTCAACCTCAACGACATTCGCGGCTGGGGAAGAAAGCGCCGGGGCCTGAAGCTGATGTTCTTTGCCGGCGCGGCCTCCATCAGCGGCATTCCCATGTTTTCAGGCTATGCCAGCAAGACGCTGCTGCATGAAAGCATCGTGGAATATATTGAACACTTGCACCACCTTGGCCTCGGCGCATTTTGGTATCAGGCGGCGGAGTGGGTCTTTATCATCTCCGGCGGTCTGACCTTCTGCTATATGCTGAAGCTGTTTATCACCATCTTCATCGAAAAGCACCCGAACAAGCAGCCGGAGTTTGACCGCATGGGCCCCTCGATGACCCCGCTGTCAGCGGCGGCGATTGGCGCTTCGGCGCTGATCCTCTTTGTGCTTGGCCTCTCACCGGAATCGCTGATGATTCCCATAGCCGACAGCGCCCTTCATTTTCTTAAGGCTCATCCGCCCGAACACGCGGTGCGTTTTTTAACCTGGGTAAATATCTCAGGCGCTCTAAAATCGCTGGTGATCGGCCTTCTTCTTTATTTGACCGTGGTCAGGCGTCTGCTGACCACGCGGGACAAGCACACCGGCGCTCCCCGCTCGCTTAACCGCTGGCCTGCGTGGCTTGATATGGAAAACAGCCTGTACAGGCCGCTGATCAAGGCCTTGACCAATGCGGGGTTCCTGCTTTGCGCGCCGCTGAACGCTAATTTTGAACACTATCTTATCCCGGTGCTGTACCGCACCGGCTCCTTCATCGCGCTGATGTTCAACGGGCTTACCGAAGGCGTGATCTATGCTGTTCGCAGGCTTGCCTTCAAGCGCCGCAAAGAACCCTATGTCGATCAACCCGGCCCCCGGCTGAGCGCGACGGGCCGGCTGGTCATCAGCAACTCGGCGGACGCTTTCAGGCATATAAGGCGCGTCGTCAATCTGCGTTTGGATAAGTACAATTACCTGATGACAGCATCATTCATCAGCCTGAAAGAAGCCTGTCAGCGGAATATCAACGGCCTGATCCTCACGCTGGTGGTGATCGCAGGGGTGGCGATCGCCCTGCTCATCTTTCTGCTGAAGTAGCGGCCTCCTCCACCACCATCCCCCTATCTCTTGCCTCTCTCAGCAGGTCACGGTTGCGTTCATTCATCAGTCCATATCTTTGCAGGCAATTGATGACGGTATCACAGTGTTTCAGTTTCTCAAGGGCTCGCCCATAGGCCTCCTGCGAGATGGGCTCAAAGCTTTGTTCTGACACTACGCCGCCGGCAAGCTCTCTGGCCACCTGAAAATCCACATCGTTTTCATGCAGGATCCCTGTCACAAAGGGGATCCCCTTTTTTTGCAGGGATCTGTATGTGGCGATCCCCGTGCCGCCGCCGGCGATCACAAAAACCTTTGCTTCCCCCTCCGGCCTTTTCATCTCCACGCTTCCAAACAAAGGGTTGTAGCTCCCTTCACGCAAATCATACAATGAATGGATCAATTCCCGGTTGAATATGTCTTTTGCGGATCCGGAACAAAAAATATACTCGCCCTTGACGCAAATCACCTCGTCCGATATCCGCTGAGCCAGATCCAGATCATGCAGTGACATCAGGACCGTCAGGCCGCTGTCACGGACCAGGGCGCGCAAGATATCCAGCAGATCCAGCGCGTAGCGTATATCCAGGTAGGAAGTCGGCTCATCCAGCACCAGCACCTGGGGCTGCTGGCAGAGGGCTCTGGCCAGCAGTACCCGCTGGCGCTGCCCGTCACTGACACGCATGAAATCCTGCTTGGCAAGCGCTTCTACTTTGACCATCTTCATGGCATGACGCACCTGCTCCCTGTCTTCCTCAGACAAGAAGCCCAGCATGCCCGTATAGGGATAGCGGCCTGTTTCCACGATCTCCTCGCAGCTCATTCGCTCCGTGCGCAAGCGCTCGGTCAGCACCACGGATACCTGGCCGGCCATTTCACGATATGTCATCTCCTGAATGGAGCGCCCGCCTATGGATACCGTACCGGCCAGGCTTTCAAGCTGGCGGGTAAGGCTGCGCAGGATCGTTGTTTTGCCTGAGCCATTGGGCCCGATCAGGGTCATGATCCTCCCCTTTGGCAGCCGCAGCTCGATGTCCCGTATCAGCGGCCTGCCGTCGTAGCCCACGGTCCACCCGCTGGCCCTTACGAAATAATCCATCCCTATTCTCTCCCCCGCTTTCCCAGCATCACGGCGATCACCACCGGCGCGCCAAAGACCGCCGTCACGGAGCTGATGCTCAACTCCACCGGGGCAAAGAGGGTGCGGGCAATCATGTCACAGCCCAAGCAGAAGATGGCCCCGCCCAAAAAACAGGCAGGAATCACGACCAGGGGGCGGGAAGGCTTCAGCAGCGCCTTGACCAGATGAGGTACCGCAACGGCGTACCTTACATATAATGAGCGCGAAGACCAAGTCATGCCTCAGATAAGA